>NZ_JBVYOL010000022.1:0-126407 GCF_056120505.1 Paenibacillus sp. sgz302164
GTTAAGCACACGGGATAAGGCCGTTTTTCCGTTTTTTTCACGCGCTATCATCCGTTTCTATCGTTTACCTCTACTATACCAAAATCTACTAACCTGACAACATTGATCTAACCCCCGGCTACCCGCTCCGGGAAAGAGGCGGCCTCTCGCCGCTTCCCTACTTCGCCAGCACGCTCGCGTCGAGCGCGCATACTTCCGGCAAATTGCGGTATTTGCCGGCATAGTCGAGGCCATATCCGACGACGAACTCGTCGGGAATCTCGATGCCTTTGTAATCGACATGGACTTCGACCCGGCGGCCGGAAGGCTTGTCGAGAATCGTGCATATTTTGACGCTGCGGGCTTGGCGGGCCAGAAACAGCTCTCTCAGAAATTTCAGGGTGAACCCGGATTCGACCAGGTCCTCCACAATAAGAACGTCCTTGCCCACTACATCCACATCGGTATCTTTCTTGACGGTGATCTCTCCCGAAGTTTGCGAGCCGCTGCCGTAGCTGGAAACCGACATGTAGTCCGTCTCGACAGGGAACGCAATCTCCCGCATCAAATCGGCCATAAACACCGCGCCGCCCTGCAAAATACCGATAAGCACCAGGTCTTTGCCGCGATAATCCGCGGTTATCTCCCTGCCCATTTCCTGCACCTTGCGATGCAGTTCCGCTTTGCTGACCAGCACTTTTTTGATTGCTTCCGTCACCATCCAGCCCCCTTTTCCGATGCCGGTATCAGTTCGACCGGTCCTGTTCCTTCAGGATGACATCATGCGCCCCGCCCTCAACAATGCTGGTCGAGGAGACTAGCGTAATTTTGGCCTTTTGCTGCAGCTCGGGAATAGAAATCGCGCCGCAGTTGCACATGGTGGATTTGATTTTGCTGACGGTGATATCCAGATTGTCTTTCAGCCTGCCGGCGTAAGGGATGAACGAATCGACGCCTTCCTCGAATTCCAGCTTGGATTCCTTGCCTTCGCCGCCAAAATCGTACCGCTGCCAGTTGCGCGCCCGGCTTGAGCCCTCGCCCCAATACTCCTTGACAAAATTGCCGCCGATCAGAACTTTGCGTCCGGGGCTCTCGTCGAAGCGGGCGAAATATCTGCCCAGCATAACAAAATCCGCCCCCATCGCCAGAGCGAGCACGATGTGGTAGTCGTGGACGATGCCGCCGTCGGAGCAGATCGGGACGTATTCGCCCGTCTCCTCGAAGTACCGCTGTCTCGCTTCGGCGACTTCCATGACCGCGGACGCCTGGCCGCGTCCGATGCCTTTCTGCTCGCGGGTGATGCAGATCGAGCCGCCGCCGATGCCGACCTTGATGAAATCCGCGCCCGCCTCCGCCAAATAGAGGAAGCCGTCGCTATCCACGACATTGCCGGCGCCGACCTTGACCCGATCCCCGAACGTATCCTTGATATAGCGGATCGTATCCGCCTGCCACTCCGAATAGCCGTCCGAGGAGTCGATGCAGAAAATATCCGCCCCGGCTTCGATCAGCGCCGGAACCCGCTCGCGGAAGTCTCGGGTATTGATGCCAGCCCCCACAATCAGCTGCTTGTTCTCGTCGTGCAGTTCCAGCGGGTGTTCCCACCCGCTGTCGTAATCTTTGCGGAAAACGAGATACAGCAGGTTGCCGTTTTTGTCGACAACAGGCAGGCAATTGAGCTTGTGCTCCCAGATCATATCGTTAGCCTCGGACAGCGTAATGCCTTCTTCGGCATAGATCAGGGAAGAGAACGGGGTCATGAGCTGAGAGATCGGAGTGTGGTGCGGGGTCCGGTTTTCGCGGTAATCCCTGCTGGTAACGATGCCCATCAGCTTGCCGGTCGGCAGCCCGTCTTCCGTAATGGCGATGGTGGAATGACCGCTGTCCGCCTTGAGCCGCAGCACATCTTTCAGCGTGTCCCCGGGCCTCAGATTGGAGTCGCTGACGACAAAGCCTGCCTTAAACTTTTTAACTTTCTTCACCATCTCCGCCTGCTGCTCGATCGGCTGCGAGCCGTAAATAAACGAAATGCCGCCGCATTTGGCCAAAGCGATCGCCATTTCATGATCCGATACGGCCTGCATGATCGACGAAGTGACAGGAAGATTCATTTCCAGCGCGGGCCGCTCGCCGCTCCTGAATTTTGTTACGGGGGTTCGGAGATTTACATTTTCCGGAATGCAATTTTTCGCGGTCAGATTGGGAACAAGCAAAAATTCGCTGAAAGTTCTTGAGGGCCGCTCGTAATAAAACGCCATGTCCATCCTCTCCCAAAATAAAGTTCTGCCGATTATACCTTACTTAAAAACCGCGTCGGAATCCCGAAGTCATCCTCGAGCTTCCGGTAATGCTCGCCTTTGACGAGAATGACTTGCACGCCGACAAGCCTGACTTCCATTTCTTCCAATTGCTTGACAATAGAGCGAATCGTAGAGCCCGAGCTGATTACATCGTCGAGGATCAACACGCGGTCATTTTTTTGGAAACCGTCAAAATAAATATAATTTTCGTTATATGCGGTCTCCCGTTTTATGCAAATTTGGAAATCTTCGTACAATCCCGTGCTTAGCCTGAGAATGTTCATCGGTTTTTGCAGCTTGTAGGCCGTCAGCATCCCCCACGTATGACCGCCCGGCTCCGGCGAAACGATATAGTCGAATTCCGGAAATTGCTCCAAAATGCTCTCCGCGAGATTGTCCGTAATCTCCGTCAGCAGCTCGGGAACGATATACGTCCCCCGCTCCCCAAAGGGATACAACTTAAAATCGTAGACGGTATCGCGGTCTTTCATAATCTTTACTGTTTTTGCGCTGCTGATCGACTCATTCAGCCTGGCACACATGTTGTTCATATTCGTTCACTCCTTCCGAGGTCACCTGCGCGTATTGCAAATAACCCCAGAGACAAGAGGCGCAGTACGGACAATCCCCTACCTGAACACAGCGATGCGCCCAAAGGGAAAGGAATTCGTTAACTGCTGCCTCTTATAGCCTGGGGCAATTTACGGTTGCCTGTAGAAACGCTCACACCATATTAATGAGCTTATACAAGAGTTATCGCGCTTTAATGTTATAATTTCTAACATTTATTATTTTTTACATAGTATCACCGCACTTTTTCGCTGTCAATAACTAACTACACGTTAAAATACATTACATAAATCTGCACAAAAAGAAGCCTTGTTTTTGTATATGTAACACAAATATCACAACAAATATGATCAACCGACCGCCATCAAGCAGCGCATCAACGCGCGCCGGGAGCTGCGCGGTGCATGCTATCAAGCAGCCTCAGCTCCGCCCCAGCCACCTCCCGCCGCCTGGTCACCCTCCGGCAAGAGCATGCCAGGCTCGCCGAAAACCGCTCGAACGCGACGGCAAAAAAGCCGCTCCCGATTGGAAGCGGCCTGCCGGCAAAAGCACTTATGCGTCGTACCCTTGTTTCTTGGTCAACATAACGATCAACCCTACGACAATCAACCCGATCGCCAGCGAAGACTGCCCCATAATGTTCAGGCTGATGATACTCCCAAGCGTGAAGATGGCGAAAAAGATCACCGAAACGCTTCCCAGAATAAAGACGGGAAGGAGGATCCATCTGTTTTTGCCGCCGAACCAGTAAAACTCCAGCAGCCCGAACGCTACCGCCAGCGGGAATCCCGGCCACGTATACTCCCAGATGTCGAACAGCATGGAAATCTGGCATACGCCTCCGGCCACAAGGAGAATCCCTCCCGGAATCAACAATCCGGCCCCGCGCCGCCGAGTCGCATAGAAATACATCCAATGAAACAGGAGCCCCAAAGGAATGACAAACAAACTTGGCCAAAAATAGGCGAACACCATCCCAGGATCCATCGCATTTCCCTGACTCGTAAAGAAGAAGAAAATTCCCGCCAAGACGAGAAGTGCTCCAAGCAGCGTCTTCTTATCCACCGTATACCTCCGCTATTCCATAAAATCAATATTTACTTCATTCTAGAATAAATCGGTTTGCTCCGCCAGCACCCCTGGAACGATTTTCCCTACGTCCCGAGACGGAGGCGCGGCCCCCTCTCGGGTACAGGTACGGTTAGCGGCGGCGCATGAGAAAACGGTTAGCGGCTTAGCAATTCGTTGGCGGAGACAATGTTATCGTTTTTCTTTTTCGGCTTGTTCCAGAACTGCTCATTTCCGGGCAAATCATCGAACCAGGCCGCATGCTCAGGGCAGTCGAGCGCCATAAATTTTCCGTACTGGTCGTCCCGGGATTGATGGTATTTCAAATAAGCCTTCCCATTCTCGATGGCTAAAATTTCGATTTTGCCGGAAGTGTGGCTCATCGATAGGCGGACACGCTTGCCCAGGCCGGACGTGAGGGCCTTCGCCTCTTCCACGATCCGGTACACGCGTTCCAGCGGCAGTACGAAATCTTTATTGCCGGCGACGGGCCGGTTAATGAAAAAATAATAAGGCGTGACACCCGCCCACGAAAGCTCATCCAGCAGCTCCGCAAGCACCTCGGGCCGATCGTTGATCCCTTTTAGAACGGGCGTTTGGTTCACGACAATCGCTCCCGCTTGATGGAGCGCTTCAAATCCCTTCTTCGCTTCCGCCGTAATTTCGCGCGGATGATTGATATGCGCCATCACGTAGATGCGTCGCTCCGAGTCGGAATGCTTCCGGATGGACTCCAGCAGCTTCTCGTCTTCGTAGATCCGCATCGGATTGAACACGGGAATTTTCGAGCCGAGCCGAATGATCTTCACATGGTCGATCGCTCTCAACCGTTCGAAGATGCCGTTCAGCCTTGCCGTGGAAAGGATCAAACTGTCCCCTCCCGTCAGCAGCACATTGTTGATCTCCTTGTGCCGGGCGATATAGGCCAGCCCCGGGTCGACGTTCGACATCGCCTCGCTGACATCGTTGCGGAACAACCGCTTGCGGAAACAATAGCGGCAGTAAGCGCCGCAAACCTCGGATACGATCAAAAGGGCCGTCGTCCTGTATTTATGCTGGCAGCCGGGAACGACATAATTCGTGTCCTCATCCGACGCGTCCCACCTTCCATATTCGGACAGCTCCCCGTCATTGGGAATGATCAATTTCTTGATCGGATCTTCCGGGTTGTTCCAATCTATCAGTTTCAAGTAATAATCGTTTACGCGAAACACGAATTTTTCCGTTATTTGCTTCAACCTTGTTCGATCGCGTTCGGGAATCTCCAGGATTTTATCAATATCGGTAATATATTTCGGTTGCGGCATATTTCATCCTCCTTGAAAAGACAGAATGTTGGCTTTCAACGAATCCAAGACGGCTGTCTATCTCCTCCTTCCGCGGATCAAAGCTGCGAAATAAAAATGACCCGTCTTATAGCCGGCAAGAGGACATGTCGATGCCTCCGGGCCGAAACTATACGTCGGGTCCAAATGAACACAAAAAGACCCGAATAAACGGGTCAGCAAATGCGAATATAACACAATGCAACTATGACCCACCTACTGCTGACGAGGTTAGCTGCCGGGCTCGGGAAAGATGGTTCCCTACATAAACATCATGATTCGCCCCAAAAAGATTGGTTCCCCCGCTTTCCGATTCGTTAAACCGGAAATTAAGCGTATTTTTATCTTACACAAACACCGCCGGAGAGTCAATGACGCAGCGGGATTCCGCACTAAATCAGATCCGACTTTTGCAGAAGTCTTTGAACAATAACGGAAACCTCCGCTCTCGATATGAATGCTCCAGGATCCAGCACGGCGCCGTTTCGTCCGGAAAAGATCCCGGATGCCAAGCAGTCGGAAATCCCGTTCTTCGCCCAATTCGATATCGTACCCGCGTCGGTGAAGGAGTTCAATAGCTGTCCTGCATTTGCGGAAGACTTCGCTTTGAGCCCTGTAATAGCCATTGCTCTGGCCATGATCACCATCGCTTGTTCGCGTGTAATCTTATCATTCGGGCGGAAGGTGCCGTCTTCAAAACCGCTAATCAGGTTGTACGCGAAGGCCGTTCCAACCGCGCCGGCATACCAATCTTTCGAATTAACGTCAGAGAAAGACAGTGCCCCTGCTTTTGGCTGCAGTCCTAATCCGCGAATCAAAATTGCCGCAAACTCCGCTCGTGTAATATCTTGATCGGGATTGAAGAAGCCTTTGCCGACGCCATTGATGATCATACGCGATCCCATATCGTTTATCGCTTCTTTGGCCCAGTGCGCCTCCGCATCCTTAAACTCAACCGGATGCCATACGACAGAATAGGCGCTATTCGTTATGCTGTTTATCTTGGCATAAAGCTTGCCGTCCAGCCGCACGATTTTGGTCGGCACATGGCGCAGCGTTCCATCCGTTTCAACCACGACACCAGTTGTGATTTTGTCAGGATCAACGCCATCCGGAATCGCTATTGTACGTTCAACATAAGCTTTGAACCCGTTGACTTCAATCGTCTTGTCCTTATAAAGAGCTCTTACCGTAAAATCAAGCGGCGGGACAACGACCGAAATTTTTCCCTCCCCGGATTCTTTCAGAACCCCTTGCGCCGGCGTTTTTGACACAGCAATTTCGATTTGAATCTTGATATCCTCCAAGGCTGCCGATTTGCCCAACTGATTCGAAATCGATTGGATGTCGATCTGCCCGGCCGGTAAGTTATAGGTCGCTTTATCTGTTTTTATTTCCAATACCGCTTGCTGCAGTTCCATTTTGCTGATCATCTGTCCGTCAAGCTCTCCGCGCACGACATCGGATTTGGCATCCGCCAGCATCGTCACCACAGCGAATCGCCCTTCCTTCGCGAGTAGATCCCCCAGCTTGTCCCGGTCAATGCTGATGGTTGTTACCGTCTGTGAATTTACGCTCGTCACCTTGGCTGTCCCAACATTCACCGATCTGCCGTTAATGAGAACGGTAACGCCCGTTTTATCAGGTTGCGATGTAGTCGAAGGCGTCGACTGTGGCGGCGTACTTCCACCACTGTCGCCGTCGGAAGGGATCTCCAGTCTTACGGTATTAGAAACGGCAGAAACAGGGCTGCTGCCAACGCTGTTAATCGCCGCCACAGTAAACGTATAGGTCGTGCCATACGTTAAGCCCGTAACTGTGATTGGGCTGCCGGTTCCGGTTGCAGTCAGTCCTCCCGGAATCGAGGTCACGGTGTAGCCGACGATCTCACTGCCTCCATTGCTGGATGGCGCATTGAAGCTTACCTTCGCTCCGCCGTTGGCTGCAACGGCGGTTACGCCCGTCGGGGCGTCAGGTACCGCAGCAGGCACTCCCGGCGCTGTCGGTGTCACGCTGTTCGATGCGGCCGAAGGGCCGGAGTTTCCTGCGCTATTCGTCGCTACAACCGTAAACGTATATGCCGTCCCATACGTTAAGCCCGTAACCGTGATTGGGCTGCTTGTACCCGTCCACGTCAATCCTCCCGGACTTGAAGTTACCGTATAGCCGGTTATGAGGCTGCCTCCATCGTTGAGCGGGGCCGTAAAACTCACCGTTGCTTGCGATTGGCCTACTGCCACCTCCGATTTTACATCGGTCGGTACGTCCGGAGGGGTAGTTATCTCAGATAATTTCTGGATACGGTGGTTGCCGAAATCAGCGACATATACAGTGTTTCCGCTATCTATCGCTACACCGCTTGGACTAATAAATTCCCCAAGGCCGCTTCCCTCTCCGCCTCCGCTCTTCTTCCATTCTCTCCACACCCCCGTGGAAACGTCCAGCTTCTGGATGCGATTGTTGCTCATGTCAGCAACGTATACATTCCCGCCGGCATCTACCGCCACGCTGTAAGGCTCGTCAAATTCTCCAAGGCCTTTCCCCGAACCGCCGCCGCTCTTCTTCCACTCACTCCATACTCCTGTAGCTGCCGTCAGCTTCTGGATACGGTGGTTATTGGTATCCGCTACATACACATTTCCGCTGCCGTCCACCTCGATGCCGGAAGGTCCATAAAATTCTCCGAGGCCGCTTCCCGCGCCCCCTCCGCTCTTTTTCCACTCGCTCCATACTCCCGTGACTGCATCCAGCTTCTGAATACGACTGTTATTCGTATCCGCCACGTACACATTCCCGCTGCGATCTACCGCCACTCCGCTCGGATAATCAAATTCCCCACGGCCGCTTCCTTTGCCGCCTCCGCTCTTCTTCCACTCTCTCCATGCTCCCGTGGATGCCGTAAGCTTCTGGATACGGTGGTTATCACGATCGGCCACGTATACATTCCCATTGCTGTCTACAGCAACGTCGGTCGGATTCTCAAACTCTCCAAGACCGTCACCCGAACCGCCTCCGCTCTTCTTCCACTCGCTCCATATTCCTGTGGAAACCGTCAGCTTCTGGATGCGATGATTATCGTAATCGGCCACATACACATTCCGCTCGCTGTCCACCGCCACACCGCTCGGATAACTAAACTCGCCCAAGCCTTTGCCGGCAACCGCTCCCCTATATACCCATTCGATCCATACTCCTGTGGATACCGTCAGCTTCTGAATGCGCTCATTGCCAGAATCGGCCACATACACATTCCCGCTTCCATCCACCGCTATGCCTTTGGGTTGATTAAACTCTCCCAGGCCGCTGCCCGAACCACCGCCGTTCTTCTTCCACTCGCTCCATACTCCTGTGGATACCGTCAGCTTTTGAATGCGATGGTTGCTATACTCGGCCACGTATATATTCCCGTTGTTGTCTACGGCAACGTCGTACGGATTATTAAACTCGCCCGGACCGCTTCCCGCGCCCCCTCCGCTCTTCTTCCACTCGCTCCATACTCCTGTGGTTACCGTCAGCTTCTGAATGCGATGGTTGCCGGTATCCGCCACGTACATATTGCCGCTGCTGTCCAGCGCAACGCGGGATGGAAAATTAAACTCGCCTAACCCGCTCCCTTTGCCGCCCCCGCTCTTCTTCCACTCGCTCCACACGCCAGTAACTGCATCCAATTTCTGAATGCGATGATTCCAGGCATCCGCCACATACACATTCCCGCTATTGTCTACAGCCACGCCTCTCGGATTATTAAACTCGCCCAGGCCGCTTCCCGCGCCCCCTCCGCTTTTCTTCCATTCGCTCCATACTCCTGTGGATACCGTCAGCTTCTGAATGCGATGATTACTGGTATCCGCCACATACACGTTCCCGCTGACGCCTACCGCTACGCCTGCCGGATTGGAAAACTCGCCCAAACCGCTTCCATACGCCGGCCCATCCCCGCTCTTTTTCCACTCGTTCCACACTCCGGTGGCTGTATCCAGCTTCTGGATACGATGGTTATTGTTATCCGCCACATATACATTCCCACTGCTGTCTACCGCTACTCCGGTCGGATTCGAAAACCCGCCGAGCGCATTATTGCCGGTCGATCCGATCTTGGCATATTGACTCCATAGTTCCGCTGCTTGCACAGGAAATGTGAGTAATGTATTACAGACCATAATAAATACAAGGCCCCACACCCATAGCTTTCCTGCAGCCGGTTTTGCATATCTCCGATTCATAACTCCCATTCTCCTCCTCTAGCTGAACTTACACGCAATCCCTCCTGCATTTTACCAGGCATCTCTCTCAAAATTCTCACAAATGTGCCTTCAACAACAAAATGAAAGCGCATTCAAATGTGAGCAAAGTACAAGCATGCCAAAAATCGCAGGACAACGACGATAGCGGGGCATTCAAAAAATCACAGGACAACGATGATAGCGAGACATTCGAGGAGATAGTTTGCGCCGCTCCGAAAAATCGAAGAATTGTAACCACCGGCACCGGCTTAGGCGGTAACTTCCATCGCCCCCTATAAGGGAGGGCATGTTAATCATTCGAGTTCAAGGGATGTCTAACTCGTAGCTATAAGCTTTCCTGACGCACGAATATTTGCGGCGGCGATCTGCAGGGCCGGGGCGGCAAATCCGGCACGGCCTGCGTTTATTATCCGGCGGCAGCAAAGCCCTAGGATTCGTCATAGCGGAACGGGCCGCTGCGGGCGGATCGGCAGCACCGCCTGGAGCAACCGCCGGCCGGCCGGGTGGCGCAGTTCGTCAAGCCGCGATGCGTCATCCAGCGTCTCGACGATTTCGCCCCGCTCCATGACCGCTACGCGGTCGGCAAGAACCCTCACGGCCGACAAGTCGTGGGAGATGAATAAATACGACAGGCCGAACTGCTCCTTCAGCCGGCCGAGCAGCCGCAAAATACCGGCCTGCACGAGCACGTCCAGGCTGTTGACCGCCTCGTCCAGCACGATCAGCTTCGGCCGGAGGGCAATCGCGCGGGCGATGCCGACCCGCTGCAGCTGCCCGCCGCTGAACTCGTGCGGGTATTTCCCGGCGTCGTCGCCGTGCAGGCCGACCGCTTCCAGCAGCTCGCGGACGCGTTGCCGCTGCGCAGGCGCAGTCATTCGCTCGTGAACGCGCAGCGGCTCGGCGATGATGCTCTGCACGTTCATGCGCGGATTGACCGCGCTGTGAACGTCCTGAAACACCAGCTGCATGTCGCGTCGCAGCTGCTTGCGCTCCTTGGCCGAGACGTCATGCAGCCGACGGCCCAGAAACAGCACTTCCCCGCTGTCCGGGCGCTCCAGTCCGAGCACGATTTTGCCCAGCGTGCTTTTGCCTGAGCCGCTTTCGCCGACGAGCGCAAGGCACGTCCCTTCGTCGAGGCGAAGGGAGACGTTTTTTACCGCCTCGATCACAGTGCGGCGGTTCCAGCCAAGCCGGCGGGAGCGGTACGTTTTTGACACGTGATTCAGTTCCAATATGTTCATCGTTTCACCCCGCCCCCGAAATTCGACACCCAATGCCCGGGCGCCGCCTCGAACAAACCATCGTCCGCAGCGCCATCCCCTTCTGTGTTTGCGGGCTGGGCCTCGTGCCAATCGGCCGCCACGCCGACGCTGCCGTCGACACCGCCTTCCCGCGCCCCAAGCAGCGCCTGCGTATACGGATGGCGCGGGCGGTTCAGCAGCAGCGCTGCCGGGCCTTTTTCCAGCAGCCGCCCCTTACGCATCACGGCCACTTCGTCCGCAAGCCTGGCGATGACGCCAAGATCGTGGGACACGAGCAGCATGCCCATGCCGCTCTGCCCGCGCAGCATTTGCAGCTCGTCCAGGATAGCGGCCTGTGTGGTCGTGTCGAGCGCGGTCGTCGGCTCGTCGGCGATCAGCAGCGCCGGATTCAGGCAAGCGGCCATGGCGATCATCGCCCGCTGCAGCATCCCCCCGCTCAGCTCGAAGGGGTACATGCTCAGCAGCCTTTCGCCATGCGGCAGCCGGAACCGCCGGATTTGCGCCGCCGCAAGCTCGCGAGCTTCCGCTTTTCGCATGGGCAAATGGGCGCGAATCGTCTCGATAAAATGGCCGCCCACCGTCATCATCGGATTGAAGGCGGACATCGGATTTTGCATAATAACGGCTATGTCGCGCCCGCGCAGCCGGCGCATTTTCTCGGCGGGCAGGTCCAGCAATTCCTCGCCGCGAAAGCGGATGCTGCCATTGACCCGCTGCCCTGCGCCGAGCAAGCGGACAATCGCCGAGCATATCATCGTTTTGCCGCTTCCGCTCTCTCCGACGATCCCCAGCACCCGCCCCTGACCGAGCGCCAAGCTTACATTGTTCACAACGCGCTTCGCCGCCCCTCCGGGGACAGGCAAATCAACTTGCAATCGCCGGATATCCAGCAATATTGGTAGTCCCATACACAACTCCTATCGTTTAGACGGATTTCGGATCAAGCGTATCGCGCAGCGCGTCGCCGAACCAACTGAACGCCACCACGGTGGCGAAGATCATCATCCCGGGCGCGATCATCAGCAGCGGATGGCTGCCCATCAAAGATTTGCTGTCGTTGATCATCATCCCCCATTCGGCCATCGGCGCTTGCACGCCCAAACCGAGAAACGACAATTCCGAAATTTGCAAAATGACCGCACCCATCTGCAAAAATTGAACCACCATCATTTGCGGCAGCACGAACGGCACAATATGCCGAAGCACAATTCCGAAGCCGGAAGCTCCCGTGATTTGCGCAGACAGCACATAATTCCGCTCTTTTAAACTGACGACCGACGTCCGGATCATCCTCGCGTAGCCGACCCAATTGACGACGACCAGCGCAACGACCAGATTCACCACGCCGCCGCCCAGCAAACCGACAATAGCCAGTGCGAAAATCAAGCTCGGAAAAGCAAGAAACAAATCGCAAATGCGCATCAAAAGCCGGTCCAACCGGCCTCCCCTATAGCCCGCAGCGATTCCGACGATCAGACTCAGCACAAGAGTGATCGCTGTAACGACAAAAGCCGCAGCGAGCGATACGCGCGCGCCGGCGATGATCCGCGACCAGACGCAGCGGCCCAGATGGTCCGTACCCAGCGGGTACTCCCAGGAAGGCGGCTGCAATTTGCGGACGATATCGACCTCATACGGATCGTGCGGCATCAAGTACGGACCGAGCACGGCCATCATCACGAGCGCCAGCAGGCAAATCCCGCTGATCATCAGCGCCGCCGGACGTCGAAGCTTGAGGTTAAAGCGTTCGCCCATGCCGTCACGCTCCTTTCGTGCGAATGCGCGGATCGATGATGGCGCAGACGATCTCGGCCAGCAAATTGACGACGACGAAAAAGACGCCGATCAGCAGCACAAAACATTGCACAACCGCATAATCCCGGTTCATCATCGACTCGATCAAGTATCGGCCGATGCCCGGGATGGCAAATACGTTTTCAACGATGACGGTGCCCCCGAGCAGATGGCCCAGCGTAATCCCGAGCGATGTCACGACGGGCAGCAGCGCGCTCTTCAGCACATGGCGGACGATGACGAGCGGTTCCCGCACTCCGCGCGACCGCGCGTACCGGACGTGCGGCTGTTCCATATGCTCCAGCATGCCCGTGCGAATGAGCCGGATGTAATACGTGCTGTAGGTGAGCGCCAGCGCGAGAGACGGCAGCACCATATGCGCCACCGTCCCCCGTCCCATGAGCGGAAATAAGCCCCACTTCAATCCGAGCCAATACACCAAAATAAACGCCAGCCAAAAACTCGGCATCGAGGCGACTGCAAATACGCCGAGCCGGGTTATCCGATCGAACCAGCCGTTTTTGCGGATCGCAGACCAAATGCCTGCCGGCACGCTGATCAGCAGCATCAAAACGAAGGATACGGCCCCAAGCTGAGCCGTCACTGCGAAGCGCGCTCCCAGCTCGGCCAATACAGGCTTTTTCGATATAAAAGAAACGCCGAAATCCAGACGCGCCGCATCGCGCATCCACTGAACGTACTGTTCGAGCAAAGAGCGGTCGAGCCCGAGCTCCTTGCGTGCCGCCTCAAGCGCAGCTTGCGTAACGGGCACTTTGGACAAATTCAGGTAAGCTTCCGCCGGATCAACCGGGATAAGCCGGATTAACAAAAAAGCTACGATCGTTATTCCCAAGACGACAACCAGCATACTGCCGATTCTTCCGGCCACAAAGGATACCATGACCGCACCTATTTGATGTCGAACGCATCGAAAGGAATTTCAAACTGCATCGGGTAAAATGAAACACCGCTCACATGATTGTTCGCAACAGCCACATTGACCGTGTAGGAGATCGGCAGGTACACCGCCTGCTCATGCAATGTCGTCAAAATGTATGTATACAGTTCCTGCCTCGTTTTCTCGTCGGTGCTCGTGATCACTTGCGTAATTTTATCGTCGATTTCTTTTTTCATCGGCAAGCCCGCCTGCGCCTGATAGTCGGCATGACCCGACTCGCGCATCGAGGCCACGACCGTATGCGGATCGTAAGGAATGCCCCACGTTTCGTTGAAAGCGAGATTAAATGCGCCTTCTTTTTGCCGGTTCGTAAAAGCTTGCTTCTCTTCGCCTATCATGCTGCCTTTGATCCCGATTTTGCGCCATTCTCCCTGCATGTACTCAAAAATCGTTTTTTGAACCTGGTCGTTGCTGTCATAGGCCAGATCGAGCTCCAGCACTTTCCCGTCTTTTTCGCGAAACGGCTTGCCGGCCACCTCTACCCAACCCGCTTCAGTCAAAAGCGATTTTGCTTTTCCCAAATTGTACTCGTACGGCTTCAAGTTCACGCTGCTGTAAGGCAAAGTCGGCGCAAACAGCGTGTCAGCCTGCTTCTCGATGCCATTGAGCACATGCTCGATCACGGTCTTTTTGTCCAGCGCGTATTCAAGAGCCTGGCGCACGCCCAATTCCCGCGTCGGACCTCTGTTCGAGTTGATCGCCAGCGATCGCGTGGACAGCGGCTCGGAGACGTACGTCTGGTATTTGCCCATATCCTTCAGCGATTTGAACGCATTCGGGGTCAACTGACCGCTGCCGAAAATCATATCGATGTCTTTATTCTCCAACGCCATCGCCCTGGCCTGCGGGTCGGGAATGATTTTGATCGTCACCTTTTCCAACTTCGGCTTCTCGCCCCAGTAATGTTCATTGCGCGTAAATACCGCTTGTTCGTCTTTTTTATAGTCGGTCAGCACCCAAGGGCCCGTTCCTATCGGCTGTTTGATCGTCTGGGCCGTACTCCCGTCATCGGGAAAGCCGGCATTGCCGAGGATGCGAAGCGGACGAATAAGCGACAGCTCCTGCAGGAACGGATAGTATGCATTTTTCAGCTCCACCTTAAAAGTTTGCGCATCCACCGCTTCCGTTTGCCGGATTTCGTTTACCGCCTCCAGCCAGCTATGGCGCTTGCCGTTAGCCAATACGGCGTCGAAATTTTTCTTCACAATCGCCGCATCGAATGCCGAGCCATCGGAAAATTTCACGCCCTGGCGCAAATGAAACGTGTAAGTTTTGCCGTCCGGCGCAACGTCCCACCTCTCAGCCAGCGCAGGCTGCATGCTGCCATCCGCTCCGTATTTCACAAGCGGCTCATACACCATCGCCTGGGCGAAAAGCTCGTTCGGCGCATACAGATGCGGATTCAGGCTGCCGACATCTTTGGCCCAGGACAGCGTGATGGCTTTCGGTTTCGCCGCATCCGCTCCCGCAGCGGAATCTCCCGCAGACTTGGCGCAGCCGGTCAATGCTATCGCACTTACGGCGGCCGCCACAATTAATTGAGTTACCCGTCGTTTCATCGTTCTCTTTCCCCTACACTTTCTACGCAAAAATATTAATAGTAATAATTACTATTATATGAAAACGGACATATATTGCAATACTTTATTTACAAGCCTCTAATGATATATGATGAGATGGGGATTCCCCCAGATTGACTTGCAGAACAGGAGCGATTCACAGCTATGATCATCCAATTCATTCGTTTGCGGTAATGTGAGGTGCAGATCATAAAACCGGCCTTTTTTTCAAATTCAAAGGTCAGGTTTATTTGTCTGTGCCTTTTTTCATTCACCGAATCCGAATGAATGGGGTGCTTTTTTTTATGAATACCGCTCATTTTATCGCTTCTTTTCGCGATATTTTCCGATGTCCGCTATGCTTCGCTTCAATGAATGCCGCGAACGACGGTAAAAGTTTCGTATGTCCGAATAAGCATTGCTTCGATCTGGCCAAACGCGGGTATATCAATTTGCTGCCCCGCCCTGTCGCAACGAAATATGACAAGCAGCTTTTCGAGTCCCGCAGGGCCATTGGCGCCAGCGGCTTTTGGAAGCCGGTGGATGCGTATATTTCCGAGCAGATCATTCATGCGCTTGGAACAAAATGCGATACGACAAAAGTGCTCGACGCCGGCTGCGGCGAAGGGTCTCATTTATCGTGCATCAAAAAGATAATCGCCCGTGCGACCGAGAAAGACGTGCTCGGAGTCGGCCTCGATATATCCAAAGAAGCAATCGTCCTGGCCGCCAAAAACGACGCCGATTCGATTTGGTGCGCAGCCGATCTGGCCAAATGCCCGCTCGCCGATAAGCAATTCGATTTTATTCTTAACATCCTCTCACCTTCCAACTATTCGGAATTTCAAAGATTGTTCAAAGGTGGCGGGAAGCTGATCAAGGTCATACCCGGGAGCAGTTATTTGCAAGAGCTGCGGGCCCTTTTTTACGATCAAACCGGCAAACAGGCGTACTCCAATCGCGACACGCAGGAGCGCTTCGGCATGCATTTCGAACTGCTGGAAACCAAGCGTTTGCACTACAAAGCTCATCTGCGCCAGCCCCTTATTGAACATTTGGTGCGCATGACGCCGTTAACATGGGGAGCGCGGGCAGAGCGCCTGCAAAGAGTTCGTGCAATGGAGATTATGGAGGTCACAATCGATTTGACCGTTTTGGTCGGCAAAAAGCGCGGCTGATTTAGCGTGAAGCGTTGCCGTTACTGACAGCGAGGAGATTGGAGCAGGTGCCGCAGCGCCTGCTCCAGTTCGTTGAAGTAACGGGAGATTGTGCAACAATCCAACAAGGCGATAGCATAATTATCGGCTAACTGGATAAGTCTCACAAAAAAATTAGTTGCAATAACATCCTATTTGCCGTATAGTGAAATTAGTCGCAATAACATCCTATTTTCACAAACAAGGAGGAGGCTAATTTGAGCGAGCATTGGAGACAAAATGACAAGGGTCCAGCGGAATCGCACGGTCAATACATTTCAGCCATCTATCGGCACATGCAGATATTCATCTCAGCCGAGTTGGCGCCATATCGAATCGGAAGCGGACAGTATATTTTTCTGATGGCGATTGCGTTTCAGCAACCAATCACTCAGAAGGCGCTAAGCGAGAAACTGCTCATCGACAAAACGACTACCGCTAAGGCGATTACCAAGCTGGAAGCAGAAGGTTACGTGCGGAGAGAAGCCGATCCCGCCGACAACCGCTATCATCTGCTCTATTTGACGGACTCGGGACGTGAGGTGGTACCTAAGGTGCAGGAAGCACTGGCCCGCGTTAAGAACAAAACCCGGAAAGGCATTACCGATGAGGAGTATGACTTTTTACTGAGCCTGCTGAACATCGTGCTTCGCAATCTGACCGAGTAGGAGGAGAGATGAAACATGATTAACGAGGCATTCCCTTATGAGAAAAAGCGAAATCAAGTATTCGGGTTAGAGATGGCGTATGTGGAGGAAGGAAGCGGTGACCCGATTGTTTTCCTGCACGGCAATCCGGCATCCTCCTATCTCTGGCGCAACATTATTCCTTATGCCCGGAAGTTTGGCCGCTGCATTGCGCCCGATCTCATTGGAATGGGCGATTCCGCAAAGCTTCCGGACAGCGGGCCTCACGCATACACCTTTGCCGAGCACCGCCGCTATCTTGACGAGCTGCTCAATCAGCTTGGCGTGAGCGAGCGTGTGACTTTCGTGGTGCACGATTGGGGATCGGCACTGGGCTTCGACTGGAGTAAGCGGCATCCCGACGCGGTCAAAGGCATCGCATACATGGAGGCGATTATTAAGCCGCGCAGTTGGAGTGAAATTCCGGAGACTGGACGCAAAATCTTCCAGACGCTCCGGACGCCGGAAGGAGAGCGAATGGTGTTAGTGCAAAATTCGTTCATCGAGTTCAACTTGCCGGTCAACATATTGCGCAAGCTGACGGATGAAGAGATGGCACAGTACCGTCGACCGTTCCTGGAGCCGGGCGAAAGCCGCCGTCCTATGCTCAGCTGGGCACGCCAACTTCCGTTCGACGGAGATCCGGCTGATATAACGGAGATTGTCACCGAGTATGGAGAATGGCTGGCGCAAAGCGCTGTTCCCAAACTATTCGTTCAATGCGACCCCGGCTTATTGCCGCAATCCCACATCGATTTCTGCCGTACATGGCCATCGCAGATCGAAGTTACTGTGCCAGGCCGCCACTATCCCCAAGAAGACGCACCCGATGAAGTTGGCGAAGCGCTTGCCGCATGGCTGAAAAATTTGGATTAACGTTACGCGGGTACGAGGTTGTTCCATAAGTAAAAATTAAAGAGGCGTAGGATACGTTTGATACTCAAAAAATGATTTTTAAAATAAACAAAGGAGTTAAGCGGCTTGCATGTGCCTAACTCCTTTGCTTTTTGCGTTTACTGCTGCTTCCTTCAGCAAATTATGGGCAAGCGAAAGCCACCCGACCTCCAAACTTACTTTGGGTAAGCCTCGAAGCAGGAATCTTTTGAAAGGATACCGGCGGAGAGTCTTGCTTATACAACAACATATGGCAACAAGAGATCCTTAGCAAATCGACTGCGGCGGATTCGGGATAGAAAGGAACTGAACATTTTATCCTTTATTACAAAAATAAAAAAGACGCTGAGAAATTTATTCTCCCGTCTACTTAAGCCACTTTATAAATCCTTATGCTCCTGCCGATTAAATCCTTAGGCAGCAAACTAACGTCCTCTTCGTTGTAGTTACCAACCTCAAAATCTCCGTCCAATGTCAGAAATAAATCACAATGGTTCCAACGGGCACTCGCAAGATGGATGGCATCGGGCATATCAACCTGAAATAAATATGAATACGCAAGTGCCAATTGCTCAGTAGATTCATCTGATTGAACATACTGAACATGGAAACCATATTCACGAAGAAGCCCCTTAAACTCTTCAAATGTTTGCGTTGCGCTTTTATAAAAACTTGCAAGCAACGCCCTCTGACGGGGAAGCTGCTTCAAAAATTTCACAAGTTCATACGGCTTCACACTAACATAGCGACCTTTTATGGTCAAATAATCCTTCGCCTTTGCTTGTGTGTAAATCGAGGCTATCGCACTTTGATCGATGATTTCATCCTTTTGTTCCGCAGTTAGTGGCTTTCGACGATTCTCCGGGATAGAAACAACCTTTTCATGATACACTTGTAAAGCGCGTAGAATTTTGATTTTAAATAAATTACTGACAACCTCAGAAGCTACGTGTATATTGGTAATCCAACATACCCCTTGGTCTGCCATATGGTCTAATACATCCAGCACTAAATCATGTCGCCTATCCTCAACGTTTATAGCGGCCAAAATAAAACAAGCATCCAAGTAAACGGATGCTTGTGTAACATTCTCTCGGAGAACACTCTCAGCAGTTACAACAAAACTCATCCTTACTTTCCCTTCCGATCATAACGATGCAGATCAACAGCCGTTACACCAAAAGCTGATCGTACACCAATTTTTTTAATAGCTTGGGAAAGCGGAACACGTGTTGTATTACTCTCTGTTATTTGCTTCGTCCGCGATGCCATGTTTTTCTCGACTACTGCCATGGCCATCAACTCCTCGTTTTTTACGATGTTTATGCCATTACTATACTTCTTTTGGGAAGGTTTGTCCATGTTTAATCCTTTTCTAAACCGTGGAAATTGCGGTTTTTTTAAGCTTTTTAGTATCCTTTCTCCCCAATCCTCCCCCCTTTTAAACTTGATGTGCCTGGGAATAGAAAGAGACCGGGTGATGCCCGGCCAATGACCACAAGAGTTTAACGAGCTCGTATTTTACATCAAATAACAAAATAACGGAAATAAATATACGCGCTGGACAGCAGTATGGATAGAATCATCAACGGAAATCCGTACTTCATATATTTTACAAATGTGATCGGATACCCCTCTTTTCCGGCCATCCCGGCTACGATCAAGTTGGCGCTCGCTCCGATCAATGTCCCGTTGCCGCCAAGACATGCGCCCAGGGCAAGGCTCCACCATATTGGCTCCAGATGGATAACCCCCAGATTCCCCATCTCTTGAATCATCGGAATCATCGTGGCGACGAAAGGAATGTTGTCCAGGAATGCGGAAGCAATTGCGCTTAGCCAGAGAATCAGCATAGAGGTCGCAAGCGGATCGCCCCCTGTAAATTGTATGGCCTTTGCCGCCAGCCGGGCGATCACTCCGGTTTCCACCAGTCCTGAGACAAGTACAAACAAACCGACAAAGAAAAACAGGGTCATCCATTCGACGCTATGGAACGCTTTTTCCAGCATCGTCTCCCCGGTCAAAAGCAGCAGCAGGAACGCGCCGCTTAACGCTACGGTCGCCGACTCCAAATGCAAAGCTTGATGAAGGAAGAAACCCAGCATCGTTAGTCCGAGCACGACGAGGCATTTGATCAGCAGCTTGCGGTCGGTAATCATGGAATTTTCGTCCATGTCCATCATGCTCCGCTGCAGCTCGGGCGTGGTACGAATTTGCTTGCCGAACATCCATATGAACAAAGGGATATAAGTCAACATAATAATGACCGCCAGTGGCGCCAAATTATAGATGAACGCCATAAAAGTCAGCTCTTTGACCGCGCTGCCGATCATAATATTGGGCGGATCGCCGATTAGAGTGGCCGTACCGCCTACATTCGACGCAATGATTTGCGTGATCAGAAATGGGACGGGATTTACGCGAAGCTGTCTCGTAATGCCGAGCGTGACCGGGACCATGAGCAGGACGGTCGTGACGTTGTCCAAAAACGCCGAGCCGACTGCCGTAATGGCAACAAGCGCGATCATGATGCTGACCGGCTTCCCCTTGGCGGACTTGGCCGCTTTCACGGCTATATATTTGAACAGTCCGGTTTCGGCGGTCACGCCTACAATAATCATCATCCCGACAAGCAGCCCCAGCGTATTGAAGTCAATGTGATGCAGCGCCGTTTCCTGGTCCACAATGCCCAGAACGACCATCAAAACGGCTCCGAGCATAGCCAGAACGGTACGGTGAATTTTTTCAGAAATAATCATTGCATAAATAGCCAAAAAGATGCCAATTGCCCAAATAGCTTGCTGTTCCATATACTCCCCCTTATAAACCCGTTGATTTTGAAAAAAAGACAAAAAGAGCCCGCTGTTGGCAGGCTCCTCCGGTAATCCCATATATACGTTTTACTGTACCTTTTTTCGTAAGGAAAGTAAAGCATAATGATTTTACGTGAGTTAAACTAACACAAAATTACTTTATTAACACTTAAAATGACATATACATAACACCATCAAAGCAGATTATGAAATTTTATTTTATAATTTTATTGATATTTATGAAATATTGATTTATTATTATCCCATGAGTTGTTACCGGTAAACAACGATCATCCAGTTCCAAACGATTGATTAATTAAAGGTGGGATCCGCTATGCATGGTGGGCTCGTGAGTATCAAGGAAGTTATCCACACGTTAAAACCCCAGGAACGGATTGTAGCCGATTTTATTCTGGAGCATCCGGAGCAAATCGTGAATCTATCCGTTCAAAAGCTTGCAGAGCTGACTGGTGTCAGCGAAGCTACCATTGTTCGACTTTCACGCTCGCTTCATTTCAAAGGGTTCCAGGATTTGAAAATGCGGATTGTCGCGGATTTGGCACAATCGGCGCAAGCTTCCAAGGAAGCGGACACTTATCAGGAAATTCAGCCTAATAGCTCGGTGACGGCTTTAATTAACTCGATTTCTCACAACAACGCCCAGTCTATTCAGGATACGCTGTCGGTTCTGTCGGCCGAAGAGGTAGAACGAGCTATTGAAGCAATCGGCGCAGCCAGAAAAATATGCGTCTTTGGCATAGGCGCTTCCGCCGTCATCGCCCAGGATTTCATGCAAAAACTGACGCGTATCGACCGATGGTGCGAGGCTGCGTTTGATTTTAACTCGCAAGCTACGCTCGCAGCCAATTTGAAGGAGGGGGATGTGGCGTTCGGCGTTTCATATTCGGGGCAGACGGAAGACATTATCGGCTCACTCTCGATTGCGAAGCAAAACGGAGCTACGATTATTTCCCTCACCAAGTTCGGCAGCAATCCCGTCTCCGAGTTGGCAAACGTCCGATTGTTCACCAGTTCATTGGAGAAGAGCATACGGAGCGGAGCGATGGCTTCCCGCATTACGCAATTAAATGTCATCGATATTTTGTATGTGGGCATCGCCCAACTGCATTACGATGAAACGGTAAAATTGCTGGAAAGAACAAGAAAAGCCGTGAGCCCTTCAAAGCGCAATGGATACATTGAACCGATTAATTAACAGTTGGATTCGGGAGAAGCGGATTCCTGGCGCCGTGCTGGATATTCGAGTCAAGAATAAGAAGAGGGTCCAATGCTCGTTCGGCAGTTCTTCACTATCGACCTTGTTTGATGTCGCTTCTCTGACGAAAGTGGTCGTCACTTTGCCTGCTGTCATACTGCTGGTCCAATCGTCGAAGCTGTCTCTGAGCGACCCGGTACAGCAGTTTATACCGGAATTTCGCCACGCGGAGGTGACGATCGGACACTGCTTGCAGCACACCTCCGGATTGCCGGCCTCGCTTCCCGGTTATCGGGAACGGTATGCGGACAGGGATGTCCGGCAGGAAATCCTCTCGCAGGCGCTGGAATTCGAACCGGGCAGTCGCGTGCAATACAGCGATGTGGGCATGATCATTCTCGGATGGATCGTCTCGCTGGTCACCGGCAAAAATTTGGACGTTTTCGCTAAAGATGAAATATTCGCGCCGCTCGGCCTAACGGATTGCCGCTTCAATCCGCCCGGGAATTGGAAAGATCGGATTGCCCCGACGGAATGGGACGGCGGCAAATACATCATAGGCGAAGTTCACGATGAAACCTGCTGTCGCCTTGGGGGCGTGTCCGGCAGCGCAGGCTTGTTCGCATCAGCCGAAGACTTGGCACGGTATGCGTTGTGCTGGCTCTACCCCGAACGTTTCCCGCTCTTAACCCGAACGAATGTAGACGCGTGCACGAAATTCCCGTTTGAGGGACGCGGCCTTGGATGGCAAATACAGGACGGCCGCGATTCGACACTCGCTTGCGGACCGAACTGGTCCATCGGCAGTTTCGGCCATACGGGCTTTACCGGTACGAGTCTGTGGATCGACCCCGTACGGGAGCTCGTCGTTGTGTTTCTTACGAATGCGGTTCATTACGGCAGAGACAATCCCATTAGGCAGCTTAGACCTATACTTCACGATGCCATAATCTCCTCATTTATAGATGAATAACAAGCATTTTTACTCCAAGGGAGGAATCTAATAAATGAAACACTTATTCACGCAAGCTACGATTACGCTGCTTTTAACATCGGCCGTCTTGACGGGGTGCGGGGACAACAAAAATGCAAGCGAGTCGTCGCCCGGCAGTTCCGCCGCACCTAAAGCCTCGGCAAGTTCCGGCCAAAAAGTGAAGCTGGTTATGGGCAGTTGGAGAACCGACGACAAAGCTGTGTACGAAAAAGTATTTGCGGAATTCAACAAGCAATATCCGAATATCGAAATTCAATTTTCGCCTACGAAAAGCACGGAATACAACACGGCTCTAGGCGTTGCTCTGCAAACGGGCGAAGGCCCCGACATCATTCATCTGCGTCCTTATGCGGCGGGAATCGGACTCGGCGACGCCGGTTATATCGAGCCGATTAACGGACTGCCTGGCTTGAATGCGTTCCCGGCCGATGTGCTGGCTGCAGCTACAGGCAAAGACGGCAAAATCTACGGTGTGCCTATGGCGCTCAACACGGTAGCGGTCATGTACAACAAGAAAATTTTCAAAGATAACAATCTCGAAATCCCCAAAACCTGGGATGAACTGCTGCAAGTTTCCAAAACCCTCAAAGATAAAAAGATCGTTCCGTTCGGCTTCGGAGCGAAAGACGGCTGGATTTTATCGATGACGCAGGGCGCAATCGGTCCGGCGGGATACGGAGGCAACGACTTCGCCGGCAAGCTCGTAAAAGGCCAGAAGAAATTTACGGATGCGGAATATGTGCAATCTTTGCAAATGATGAAGGATCTGTCCCCCTACTTCCCTGACAAATTTACCGGCATCAGCTATGAGGATATGAGAACGTTATTCGCAACCGAGCAAGCAGCTATGTATGTGCTGGGAGATTTCGATGTAAGCGTCATCCGCTCCATGAATCCTAATCTGGATCTGGGCGTATTCCCGATTCCTCCGAAAACTGCCGGCGGTTCGCCGACGGTAACGACCTATGTAGACGGCTCCTATGCGGTTAATGCCGCATCCAAGCACAAAGAGGAAGCCAAAAAATTCCTGGAATTCGCAACAAGCAGTACTTTCGGCAACTTGTTCGCCAATGAAATGAAACGGGTCAGCCCGATTCCGGGAGTTAAGGTCAACGATCCGGTCATTGCGCAATTCGCCGAATATGCCGCCAAAAATTCAACCCCCTATTTGATGGTTACGAACTTCAACAGCGGCAATCCGACAACCAAAGTTACGCTGGAGAATTCGCTGCAAGCCTTTTATTTTGACAAAAAGAACGCGCAGCAAGTAGCTGAAGACCTGCAGAAAAACGCAGACACCTGGTTTAAGCCGTAATCTCATCTTGTAAACCGCAATTCATGGCCAGCCCCGGAAATCAAAGTCTCAACGTCCGTGTGGAAACGTTCGTCCGCTAACGCGCTTGGAACTTTTCGGGGCTGCTCTTGCGTTCTATTCATGTAAGCGAGGTGTAAACTTACCATGGCCGACAAACCCAAACGTCTCCAACGCAACAGTTGGTCCATCCACCTTTTGCCCATTCCAGCCCTCGCCATCTATTTGCTGTTCATCATCTATCCAATTTGCGCCGCCTTCTTGTATAGCTTGTATGATTGGCAAGGCATTAAGAAGCTTGGTTTTATCGGAGCCAAGAACTTCAAAGATTTATTTACGCTTGAGCCTTTTAACACGATGTTCTGGAACGCGCTTGAACACAATGTCATCTATTTTGTCGTGCAAATGGTCGTGATGAACGGCATTGCGTTCCTCCTTGCCTATCTCGTGTTCAAAAAGCTTAAAGGGTCCGGATTTCTCAAAGTGGCATATTTTTTGCCCAGGCTGTTATCCGTAATTGTCATCGGTTTTTTATGGAAATTAATTCTAAATCCGACGTATGGCACGATTAACGTTCTGCTGAAAAAGTTAGGCCTGGAAGCATGGACCATGTCTTGGCTGGGCGAGCCGAGCACCGCACTCATCTCCATCATTCTCGTCAACAGCTGGTTTGGCGTCGGATTGTCTCTGCTTATTTTTCTCGCCGGCCTGCAAGCTATTCCCACCGAGGTTCTGGAAGCGTCCCATCTTGACGGAGTCAAAGGGTTCAAGTTCATTCGGACTATGATTGTTCCCTTAATGGCCCAATCGATTATTATGGTTACGGTGCTGACTTTTATCCAATCGTTTGAAGCCTTTGAGCTTGTGTATGCCATGCAGGGCTCGACAGGAGAACCGTATTACTCGACCGATACGTTGGCTGTCTTCTTTTACCGTACCGCATTCGGAGGTTCCTCCGGCGACTCGGTCGCAATCGGTCTCGGTTCTGCGCTGGCTGTCGTCATGTTCGCGATTATCGCCGTTATTTCAGCAGGTTTCATGGCTTTGACAAGGAAGGTGACCCAGGAATGAAACCAAGCATATCGATACGCATCACACAGCATGGGATCGGCTATCTGTTTGCCTTGCTCAGCCTGTACCCGGTATTTCTCATGGTTTCTTCATCCTTTAAGTCAACTGTCGAGATATTCAAGGAACCGCTGGCATTGCCTTCAAAACTGTCATTCGCCGCTTATGAAAAGCTGCTTGATCAACTGCCGTTCGGCAAGTTTTTATGGAACAGCATTTTCGTTTCCGGAATCAGTGTCGTTATTATTTTGATTTCATGCTCCTTGGCTTCTTATTATATTTCTCGAACCTCTTTCAAATGGAACGGAGCTTTGCTGTTTATTTTCATGCTTGGCATGATGATTCCCATCAAGCTGGGCATTGTGCCTTTGTTTCTGCTAATGAAAGGCATCGGCTTGATCAACACGGCTTGGTCGCTCATATTCATCTATACGGCTATGGGAATACCGCTCGGCGTCCTGATTCTTTCGGGTTTCTTTCGAACGCTGCCCAAAGAACTGGAAGAAGCCGCCAGAATCGACGGCTGCACCGATATGCAAATTTTGCGGCTTATTATCACACCACTCATGCGTCCGGCGTTAGGCACCGTCATGATTATTAACTTCGTAAACGCTTGGAACGACTTCTTCTTCCCGCTCATCTTCATCCAAAGCGAGACCAAGAAGACGATTCCTGTCGGAATGATGTCGCTGTTCGGCGAATATGCCTCCGATTGGAGCACATTGTTCGCAGGGCTTACGCTTGCTTCGCTGCCCATGATCGTCATGTTCATTATTGCCTCCAGGCAGTTCATGGATGGAATGACGGCCGGCGCAGTTAAATAAAGAGAAAGACCGGAAAGACAACAGGAGGAATATGGGATGGATACCTTACAGCATCTTGTGACCGAACAACGCAACGAACGAACGCTTGATTTGAGCGAACTCAGCATCAAAGAAATTGTTGAAATCATGAATGACGAAGACGGCAAGGTGGCCGGGGCGGTTCGGCAAGTACTGCCTAAAATAGAACTTGTCATCACTGAAATTGTGAAGGCATTGGAGCAAGGCGGCAGATTGATCTATGTCGGGGCCGGGACGAGCGGAAGATTGGGTGTGCTTGACGCCGCCGAATGCCCGCCTACTTTTGGCGTAGATTATCATACTGTCGAAGCGCTGATTGCCGGTGGAGAGCGTGCGTTCATCACCGCGGTGGAAGGCGCCGAGGATGACGAGCAGCAAGGAGCCAGCGATTTGCAAAATAAGAATTTGACGGCGAAAGATGTTCTTGTCGGGCTGGCGGCCAGCGGCAGAACGCCTTATGTCAAAGGCGCTTTGCTTTACGCCAAGGAAGTCGGAGCGGTCACGGCAACGATCACCTGCAATCCGAACTCCCACCTGAGCGAATACGCCGATTTGCCCATCGAAGTCGAGGTCGGCCCCGAGGTGCTGACGGGATCTACGAGGCTGAAGGCGGCAACGGCTCAGAAAATGATCCTGAATATGCTGACGACGACGGCCATGATCAAAAGAGGTAAAGTTTACCAGAATCTGATGATCGATCTGCATGTCAGCAACCAGAAGCTGCAAGAGAGAGCGCGTAATATTTTGATGCAGGCAACGGGCGCGACTGCCGAGGAAGCGGCGGGCAAACTGCTCGAAGCGGACAATCATGTGAAGACGGCAATCGTGATGATCGAAGCAGGCGTAAGCAAACCGGAGGCATCCCGTTATCTGGATGAGACGAATGGGTTTGTCACTCAAGCGATAGCCCGTGCGCGTGCGGAGCTTGGAAAGTAGGTCGATGGACGAATGAAATACGTCATTGGGATTGACGGCGGCGGGACCAAAAGCCTCCTGCACATGATGGATTTGGCGGGAAATCCGCTGTTTGAGCTGCAAGGCGGACCGACCAATATGTATGCTACGAGCGTGCAGGCGGTTGAGCGGGAGCTGACCGAGCTGCTTGCCCGTACGGCGGAGGCTTCGGGGAGAAATATCGCCGATTGCGCCGCATTATGTCTGGGCAGCGCCGGCGTTGATCGGCCTGATGAAAAGCAGGTGCTCATCGATATATTCCGCAAATTGGGCGTAATGGGCCAGCTCACGATTACCCATGATGCCGAAACCGTTCTTGTAGCCGGGAGCGGCAAGCAAGAAGGGATCGTGCTCGTATCCGGGACGGGCTCGTTAGGATTCGCCTGCGATCTGGCCGGCCATCGCACCCGCACCGGCGGGTGGGGGCACTTGCTCGGAGATGAGGGCAGCGGCTATTACATCGGCATTAATGCCGTTAAAGCAGCCGTCCGCAGCCATGACGGCCGCGAAGCTCCGACCCTCCTGCTCCCGATGATTATGAAGGAGATCGGCATCGACCGTCCGGAGCAATTTCTGCAGTATGTGTACAAAACGGCGGAAAAGCCGCAAATTGCCGCTTTAGCCAAAGTCGTCTTGGCAGCCCACCTTGCGGGAGACCTTAGAGCCACGGCGATTTTGGACGATGCGGTAGACGAGCTTTATTTGATGGTGGGTACACTTGTTCGGGCGCTTCATTTTGAGGATCGCGACGTTACGATGGTCGCCAACGGCAGCATTTTCACTCATATTGATTATATATATGAGAAGCTTACAGAGCTTGTCCGCGCGGCTTACCCGCGGATAACGGTTGTCAAACCCGCCCGCAGCGCGGCATACGGGGCGGCGCTGATTGCCTTGCAATCCTTGGCGGATTAGAGGCCTTGGGCAGGAACGCGGCGGACCCATACGTCGGGGCAAGCCGCCAACAAAAACTTGACGATTTCCAAATAAACAATTACCATTAATTTGGAAAATAGTCCGCTACAACCTGCACTTTCCAGGCTGCCCGAGAAAGTCTCGACACTTTGTTTAGGGTTCGGCTCGGAGAACCAGAGAGGCCAACACGCGCCTCTCCTAGTGCAGGTCGTGGAACTGCGCAACTGGACAGGAGACGGCTTGGCAGGGAGAAAACCTGCGAAAGTGCAGGTTTTTTCTGCGAAATTGGCTTATTCGGTCGAAAAGCCTGCAAAAGTGCAGGAATTTTCGCTGAAAGTGAACCTGAGCCCGTGTCCCCGCTGAAAAGCCTGCACTTTTGCAGGAATTGTTCTTAACCAGCGATCAAGGACGCAAATTCATGTATTTTTGCAGGTTTTCTTGGCGCAGCCAGCAGATTGTGGCTATCGCCTCCTACGCGGGGTCTCTGGGCAGCCTGTATTATCACAAGTTTTCTTGGCACAGCCAGGCAGATTGTGGCTATCACCCTCTTACGCCGAGGTTTCTGGGCAGCCTGTACTTTCGCAGGTTTTCTCGGCACAGCCAGGCAGATTGTGGCTATCGCCTTCTACGCGGAGGTTTCTGGGCAGCCTGTATTATCTCAAGTTTTCTTGGCGCAGCCAGCAGATTGTGGCTATCGCCTCCTACGCGGGGTCTCTGGGCAGCCCATACTTTCGCAGGTTTTTCGGCTGTGAGTCTGTCCGACGAGCGACGTAGAAAGTGTCGATGCAGCGTTAGCGGCAGTATCCCCGGTATGCACAAAAGCAACTCCGCCCGCCAGAATCCTGGGCAATTGCTGTAGTCGGGGGATTTAGAACATACGCGGATCGGGGGATGGTTATGAAAACAGAGCGGATCGTTGTGATTGCCATGACCCTGAATGTAGTCTTTATATTGTTCGCTTTATTGGGGCAAAATTATATAACCTACGCGCCCGCAATAGGTTGGATAGGCGTATTGGTTACGTCGTTATTCATTTTGGTAACGTTCCTTATTCGAAGAAATCGAACATAACCTCCACCCCACTCTAGCGTAAATTCACATTAAAAAAGACGCCCTCATCCCCACTTGTACCGTGGTTTTGAAGGCGTCTTCGCGTTACGATCACCGTCCCCTTGCAGGACGGCCTTGCCGCGCATGCAATGCCGATTACCCTTTGTTCGCGCCGCTCATTGTAAAGCCGGTGGACATGTACTTTTGCCCGATGACGTACAGCACGATTGCCGGGAACGTGTACAGTGTCGAGAACGCAGCCAGCTTGCCGTATTGCACCATGCCGTACTGGCCGAAAAATTGGAAAATGGTGACGGACGCCGGCAGTTTCTCCGGGCTTTGAATCAGTATGAACGGGACGAGAAAGTTGCCCCAACTGCTTGAAAAGGCCGAGATCAGCACAGTGAACAAGCCGGGCAGCATCAAAGGCATAATAATCCGGCCCAGCGCTTGCAAGCTGGATGCCCCGTCCACCCATGCGGACTCCTCTAGGTCGACCGGAATCGAGTCCATGAAATTTTTCATCATCCAGATCGAAAATGGAAGCACGGAAGTAGCCTGGAATACTAACGTCCAAAATAGCGAATCCTGAAAATTAAAGTATACGAACAGCTGATACACCGGCACCATAACGGCCGTAATCGGCAGCCCCGTACAAAACAGGATAACGTAAAGAAAAGTGCGTTTGCCGCTCATTTCATAGCGCGATAACGGATATGCAGCCAATGCCGATACAACCAGCACCAATATCGCCTGCCCCAGCGACAAATAAATACCGTTCAAAAACGACCGTTGGTTCCCGGAATCCCCCAATATCGAGCTGAAATTACTCAAGGTAAAATGCTTGGGCACATGAACCGCCAGCGTGGCCTCGGCGTCGAAAGCCGCGAGCAGCAGCCACAGAAGCGGGACCGCAAATATGGCTCCGATCAGAATAAGAATGATATTCGGCAGCCAGCCGCTTAATTTGGAGCGTTTGGTCATCTCTCGTCTCTCCTCTCGCTCAAAGTTTTACTTTCAGCACGCGAATGTAAATAAAGCTGGCAACGATGCCGATCAACAAGAGCACCATGGATATCGCTGTGCCGTAGCCTAATTGGTAATTTTGGAACGCTTGATGATACATATAGAGCGGCATCGTTTCGCTCGCGGAGCCGGGTCCGCCGCCGGTCATCGCATAAATCAACGTGAATACGCCCAAAGTCGAGAGCGTGTTCAACACCATATTGGTAACTACCGAGCTTTTGATATGCGGTAGAATTATTTTCCAAATTCTTTGCCACGCCGTTGCGCCGTCCATAGATGCCGCTTCCAGCATGTCTTTCGAAACATCGCCCAGCGCCGCTTGGTACATCAGCATCGAGAAGGCAGTGCCGTGCCAGATGTTCGCGATAACTACGCAAGTCATAGGAAATGTATACAGCCAGGTCACCGACTCCAGATGAAAATAATTGAGGACGATGTTGGCCGTGCCTTGATCATTAAAAAATGCAAACCATACGAATGCGCAAATGATTTCGGGAATGACCCAGCCCGCCACGACGATAGCGCCGATCAGGCTCCGCAAAAACTGCGGTCTTTCATTCATCAGCAAAGCGATAATAAAGCCAAGCACCTGCTGGCCGATCAGAGATGAGAAAACAAGAAAAACGATCGTGTTTTTAACGCTGGTGCGAAATGTGTCGTCTTGGAACATGGTGACGAAATTGTCAAAACCGATGAACTGCCCATGTGTGGAAGCTCCTGTCAACGTCTTGTCCGTAAAAGATAAATAAAACGTCATTGCAGAAGGAGTGAAGAAAAAGAATATGAGCAAAATCCACGCGGGCAGCAAAAACAACAAGCCCTTTATGTTGACGCCCGAGATCCATTTGCTGCTTGAAACGCCTTTTTTACCCGTATGCTGAGCACTGTATGACATGGTCTTACTCTCCAATCCATGGATGCGGGAACCGCCGCAGTTGATTACGGCGATTCCCTCCCCATCGCTTTATTTCTCTTCGATCTTGCTGTCGCCCACGATTTTCTTCACTTTGTTCGCGTATTGCTCCATCGCTTTCTCAGGTGTCAGCGATTTGCCGACGACTTTCTCTACCGCATCCTGAATTTCACTGGAAACTTGCGGATACTCAGGGTATGCCGGTCTTACGTGCGTAAAGGAGATGAATTCGGAAGCTTTTTTGAGCAGCAGCCCTGGCGTATTGGCATACTCGGGGTCTTGAGCAACGTCGGTACGCGTCGCTACGCTGCCTTCGGTCATGGTCAGTTTTTTCATATTGTCGAAGTTGGTCGCCATTTGAATGAACTCCCAAGCCAAGTCCTTGCTGGTTGAGTTCTTCGGAATCGAGAGCGCCCAACCGCCGGACATCGATACGTGTCCTGGAGCTTGACCGTTCTGCGTCGGCATCGCCGTGAACTCATACGTTTTGATGCCTTCCGGCCAAGGCTTGGAGCCTGTCGGCAGCCATGTCGCAGGAACCCAGTTGCCTTGCAGCACGATTCCCACTTTTTGGTTCGGCATCGTCTCGTTCTGGTTGATCGAATCCGCCTGTGCATTCAAAATTTTGGACAGGTCCGGGCCGAGCTTGTTGCTATAAATTTGATCGATGAAAGACAAGGAATCCTGGAAGCCTTTGCTTTTCACAACCCATTTGCCGGAGCTTTGATCGTAAAGCGTATCGTTCGTTCCGTACAGCAGCATCTCAAACGTTTGCATCGATGTGCCTTCGCCGGCCGCTTTGCTGGAGAACGCCCAGAAAGGCGTAACGTCAGGCGCTTTTTCCTTGATAGTTTTGGCGGCGGTCAAAATGTCATCCCATGTTTTCGGCTCCCATGGAACCGGAAGTCCGGCATTTTTGAAAATGTTTACGTTATAATACAGCCCGCGGGTATCCGTGTTGTAAGGAACGCCGTAAATTTTGCCCTCTTTGCCCGTTACCGCCGGGATAATCGATTTGTTGAAGTTCGGCCAATCTTTCCACGCATTGACTTGATCGTCCAGAGACGTCAGGTAGCCTGCCGTGCTGTCGGAGTTGACCATGAAGGTGTCCTCTACAATGACATCCGGCGAGTTCTTATCGGTCGAAAGCATGAGCGGCAGCTTGGTGCCGTAGTCTTTGCCCTGAACCTCTTGCAGCGTTACGGTCACGCCCGGATGGCTTTTTTCAAACTGGGTTTTCAGTTCCGGGAACCATACGGTAAGCGGGTGGCCTTCGTTCCATTTTGGATATACGATGGTCAGCTTTTTGCTTTCTGCGCCTTTCTGTGCCGCTGCCGTACCGGCTGGCTGTGCCGTATTATCTGTTTTTGCGCTGGAGCAAGCGGATAAAGACAAAGCAAGCAGAAGTCCTGCAGCTCCAATTTTCCACATTTTCGATGTGTTCATTCACGTACAACTCCTCTTTGTAATTTGTTTGCAGACCGTCCCTGATTCGTTGGGATATACCATGCAGATCTTCCGCACATCACCTCCCGCAGCATGTAAACTTCGCAATAAACCGCTTACATTATAGTCAAATTAGCCAGTTATAACTGGCTAACCTTACTATTGCGCTGTTCCAGCCATTTGACGACGAATTCGCCGAACAAGCTGTTTGCCCAGGCAAACCATGGCCGCGTAAATGTTTCCGGCTGGTCGGGATCAAAGCTCTCGTGCATATAGCCCGTGCCCGCCGTCGTTGCAACCAGCATGTCGATGATTGCATTGCGTTCGCTCAGCGAGTTTGTCGTGAGCCCCTGCACGATCAGGCCGATGTGCCATACATTGTTGCCCGGCGTATGCGGACTGCCGATCCCTTTGGCGTAGCGGCCTTCGAAATAGTACGGATTATCTTTGCTGAGAAGAAATGAACGCGTTCTCCGGTAGAGATCATCGTCAATAGGGCGATAGCCCAGATATGGAATGGAAAGCAAGCTCGGCACGTTCGCATCGTCCATAAGGTTATAATTTCCAAAACCGTCGGTTTCATATGCGTAAATCCGGCCATAGCTCGGGTGGTGATACACGCCGTAAGTTTCAATTCCGAATTCGATCTCCGATTTCAGCTTCGCAGCGTCAAGCGCCAGCGCCTCATCGTTATAAAATTGCTCCGCAAATTGCTTGATATGTCCAAGTATAACAACCGCGAACATATTCGCCGGGATCAAATACCCGAACTTGCAAGCGTCGTCGCTGGGACGAAACCCCGACCAAACCATGCCCGTATAATTGGACCTTGTCCCCTTGCCTTGAAAAGGAAGCGTGTCGGACGGAAGAATAATATCTTCCCTTTCGAACGAATACGGAGATTGCTCGTCATGATGCTGTTCGACTTTCATCGTATCGACAATTTTGCGCAGCATTTCATGAACTTCTTTTGTAAAGACAGTCGAATCTTCCGTGGCTGCCCAGTAATCCTGGCACAATTGCACCGGATAGCACAAGGAATCAAGCTCGAATTTCCTTTCCCAGATCCACGGGCCCATCTGCGTATCATCCGTCTGATGGCCGTTCCCGTTAGCTTCCTCGTTGAAAGCATTGGCATACGGATCGATGATCAGACATTGGGCCTGCCGCTGAATCAGACCTTTAACCGCTCTTTGCAGATCGGCGTCATGCTTGACCAGCGGCATGTATGGCCTTACTTGAGCCGATGAATCCCTCAGCCACATGGCAGGAATATCTCCCGTAAAAACGAACGTGGTCCCGTCGTCAAGCAGCTTTGTAGTCGTTTGCAAAGTATTCGGATAACACTGCTTGAACATAGGAGCGAGAACCGGATAAACTTCTGTCAAATTAGCCGCGACGGAGTCGATATAACGCTGTAATGTCTCGTACATACTTCAGAATTCCCTTCACAAAACATATGATGTTAATATATCTTTTATGGATTTAATATATCAACAACATATCATTATGTCAATATATTAGAGAATTCATGTTGCAAAAATATATTCAACCATGTTCAGCAGCGGCGGCTGGATACCACTCCATTGATCGACCAGCAGGTCCACGGCCTGGATCCCCATCTCTTCCTCATTTTGTTTCACATGGATGAACGGCGGTTTGGCCATAACGGAATCCGGGGAGTCGAAGCAGACAATTTCGAACGGCTTGTCGTTGGAAGCGGAGGCGTGAACGGAACGAAGCTCCTGGTCCAAAATGACGGCCAGATTATATTCACAGGCCACGAATCCGGTAACTTCCGCATGCCGCTCCGCGAAATGGCGGATCAGCTTTTGATCGGCGGCCATATTTTCCCGGGTCAAGGACCTTGGCAGCGTACTGGAAAAATCGGTCAGCAGCAGCTCGGCTTTAAACGTCTGCCCATGCGCCGCCAGCGCGTTCTGGAAGCCTTGAATCCGCTCCTCGATCGTCGTCGTATTTTCCGGAGGCGTAGAAATAAAAGCAACATGCTCGTGGCCCTGCTCCAGCAAAAAGCTCGTCAATTCAAACGACGCTTTCTTATTGTCCGTACAGACCGAACAGGCGGCAATCCCTTTCAGATAGCGGTCGATCAATACGATCGGGAAGCCGTCCAGCACGAGACGCACCAATTCTTCGTTGTAGTGCTCGCCATGGACCGGAAATACAATCAGCCCGTCCACGCCCAGCTTGGTCAGGAAACGAATGGCTTTTTGCTCCTCTTCCCGCTCGTCATTGGTCAGTCTTACAATCAAGCCAAAACCTAACTCCGAACAACGCTCTTCGATAGCCCGAAATAACTTCAATCCGTAGGATTCTCCAATATCGGGAAGAATAACCCCAATTAATTTTTCTTCCAGGGGCTTGTCCTGCGGGGAGACCGCGTCTTTAGCATGACCCGCAAGTTGAGGCAGCTGGGCCGGCTGCCGGTGGCTCACGAAGGAGCCCTTGCCGCGCACTCTCTCTACGACTCCGGCGTTCGCCAGCATTTCCAGCGCTTTCTTCGAAGTTATTCTGCTGACTTTAAACTGCTCGGACAGTTCCTTTTCCGAAGGGACGCGATCCCCTGGCCGCAATATTTTATTGTGAATTTGATTAAACACATAGTTATATATTTGTTCGTATAACGGGCCTTCCATGATATAGCCTCCCATGACTTGATATATCAACTATATTATAACTCAGGTGAGTTAGCAAGATAGCGGTTTTTCAACTCGATGTTTATGCGCTGCGGGAGCCCGTTTTCAGACAAAAAACAGCCTTCTCCGCAACGAGTGCGAATACAGGCCGTTTTTGTATCGTTCAATTGTGCCGGGAAGGGGAATCATGAACCATCCGGACGGTTAACCCCCCGGATCGAAGTGGAGGCGCCGTGGACCGATATTGGAGCCGTCGCCCTCAGTCTGATCGAGCGGAAGTTCTCCGGAAAAGCCTTACTCCGAATAAGCTGATTCGGTTCCAGAACATCTGCGAACAACACCGGAATGATCTGGCAGCTTCCCGCGGAATTTATTGTTCCGCATTTCCGCCCAGGCTTATCGATTGCTGCTTTGGGCAATGCGACTGAGGAAATTATTCATCAACAGGGGCAGGGAGATCAGAATCGGCGGGTCGTCCAAGCGAGGCAAATAGAGAGTAACTTGTTGATGCGGAACCGTGGAATAGGGTCTGACTATGACAGGTTCCCTGGAACGGGTGCGCAGCGTCGTGTGCGGGAGCAAAAAATCCATAGCCTTCATCTTCCAGCAAACCGACGTAGCCATCAAATAATAAATGCCTGGCTTCACATTATTAAAGCAAAAGTCTCCCAAAGAAGACAGCAGCGTTCCGTGTATGGGCAGCCCCTCGGGAATCGGCTTGGCGAACAAGCCGATCAAAACGACGCCCTCAAAAGGGATCTCCGCCCGGACGGTCCCTTCAATCCTGCCGTATGGGTTGGTAACAGGAAGCGGCGCAAGCCAACTACCAAGCTGCTGCAAGGAACGGAAATGGTTGTCGACCTGTAGCCTTGAGTTCCGAAAGTGCGAAGGCGTCACGCCTACCCGTTCGGTAAACCGGGTGGTGAAAGTCCCCAGGCTCTGCTGACCGATCTCCAAGCCGATATCGCGAATGCTCAAATTCGTATGCAGCAATAAGTCTTTGGCCTTCTGCAGCCGGAGTGCGGACACGTAATAGAGAGGCGAAAGACCCATTCTTTCTTTAAAAATACGCGTGAAATGGTAAGGGCTATAGGATACATGACCGGCCAGACGGGAAAGCGGAAGCGGTTCATAAATATGCCGGTGAATATAGGCGATCACTTCGTCGATTTCTGAGTTCCTGACAGTTGCCATTCTACCCTTCCTTCCACTTATTTTATGTACGGTTTTCAGTCGAACGGGAGTATTAACAAACAACTAACAGAACAATTGTTCGCATTTATTTTATCACATATTTCTTCTTTTGGGAATGGCTGTTTTATACTAAAAACCCGCCCTGGATCATCAAGGATCAAGGCGGGTTATCGGCTTGCGTTATTTTAAAACGGAAACCATTTGCGCATGGATTGCCGGGGTCGAAGCCATCACTCCGCCATGATGCGTCCAGGCAATCTCATTGCCTTCCAAATCCGAAAACTTGCACCCGAGTTCCTCCAGGATCACTCTGGAAGCGGCATAGTCCCAGGCGTTTACCTTGTACTGCAAATATGCCCCAAGTTTCCCCATGGCAATATCGCAAAGCTCAATCGTGGTCGCACCGAAAACCCGGATCCCTCTCGATTTAGCCACGAGCTTCAAATAAGGCCCCCACTGATCGATTTTATCCGCTTGGCTCCAGGGAAGCGTGATGGCAAGAAGTTCATTTTCGAGCCGTGTTTCCTGCGAAAGCGGCTGTAGCTTCGTATCGTTCAAATATGCACCCTCGCCTTTAAACGAACGGAACAGACGATCCCCGGCCACATCGTATACAATTCCGAAGACCCCGGCGGAAGTGCTGCAAAAAGCAACCGAAATGGCGAAATCCTGCTGCCGGTTAACCATATTGGTTGTGCCGTCAATAGGATCTATAATCCAGATGTACTCCCCCTCCGAGGACGTATTGCCGATGTTCTCTTCCCCCATAATCATATGGTCCGGGTAATGCGTTTTGATTTTTTCCACAAAAAATCGTTCCACTTCTCTGTCGACAACGGTCACCAAATCCGAATGGCTTAATTTTGTTTGAACGGTCAAGCCGTTTTTCATAAGTTCTTTAATGATTTGTGCCGCTTCCGCTACCCAACTTAAGGCGTTCGTGTAAGCTTGCTGCTCCAACATACTGCACATCTCCCTTAACGAAAAAATTCACTTAAAATAAGTAATAATTTTATCTATTATTTGGTATAAATTTACCAAAATTAATCCGTTTCGTCAATATTTTCGTGCTGAAGCGGCGAAAGACGAAACAGGAGCTCCGGCTCGCTTGCCGGGCCCCCATATCGCAGGCTGCCCACCACCACCCCGCGGGTCAGAGGCCGATAGCACCAATCTGCCCATTGCACTGTGCACTGTGGTCGACCGACCGCCGTCATGCAGCGCAACACCGCGCGCTGGGAGCTGCGCGCGGTGCGAAAAGAAAAAAACCTGCAAAAACACATGAATTTGCGTCCTAAATCGCTGGCCACAAACAATTCCTGCAAAAGTGCAGGCTTTTCGCCGAACAGATGGACCCAGATTCACTTTCAGCGAAAATCCCTGCACTTTTGCAGGCTTTTCGCCAAAACAAGCCGATTTCATGGAAAAAACCTGCACATTCGCAGGTTTTCTCCCCTTCCAAGCTGCCTCCTGCCCAGCCGCGTGGTTTCCACGACCTACACCGGGAGAGGCGCGCACCCAGAAAAGGCAGCTGTCTCACGACTTTCTCGGGCAGCCTGACAATCGCAGATTTTTCGCCGCAACGAACTACTTTCGCTGAAAAAGCCAGTAGACCTGCTGCTTATTTTCATTCTGTGGGGTGATGTTCGCGGCATCATGAGAGTTTCCCGGCCCGCTTCCTGAACGCCCGCGCCAAACAAAGGAATCCCCCCATCGCAGGACGACCCTTCCCCTCCGATCAAGAGATCGGCAGCATCACGCGCCGGCGCTTCCTATACACGGCGATCTCCCGGTACCCCGTGTCTATCGCCAGCTTCAGTGCATCGTCCAAATGCATGCCGATATCATCGGGAAAATGAGCGTCCGACGACAGCGTAATCGGCACCTGCTGCTCGTACAGCGCTTGCAAAAACGACGGGCTGGGACACATTTCCTTGACGGGGTAACGGTACAGCAAGCCTGTGTTGATCTCGGAACCGATGCCGGCGGCGCTTAACACCGAGGCGATTTCTCTGTATGCCGGGAGCAGCCCCGCTTCGTCCGGCCGGTAGCCGAACACTTTTAAATTGTCCAAGTGGGCGATAAAATCGAACATTCCGCTGGCAATCGCTAGCTTGACGGTGTCAAAGTGCCGCTTATACAAGCTTTCCAAATCGGCGGTTTGAAACCGATCCTGCACCTCCGGGTTGTCGAAGCCCCAGCCGTCCAGCATGTGCACGGAGCCGATGACGTAGTCGAGGTCTAAAGGAGCTAGCAGCGCCCGGAGCTGGTCCTCTCCCCCGATGAAAAAGTCGGCCTCCACGCCGATCGACAAATCCTCCTCGCGCTCAGCCGCTTTGCGCATCGCCTTCATATAGGTCTCGATCGAATAAACGCTGACCTGATCCAGCCATTTTCGCTGCAGCCGGCCGAGCGGCGTGTCATCCAAAAGCATGAACTGCTCGTAATAGCTTTTGCATTCAACAAAGCGGTACAAATGATCGACCACGCCGAAGCGCTGAATGCCCCGTTCGCGGCCCTTTTGTAAATAACGCTGAATCCAGTCCTCGTGAAAGCAGCCCTGCTCCATTCTCGTTTGCAGCATTTGAAAAACGCGCTCCATCCAATCCCGCGTATGCGCATCCCCGATTGTATCACCGCTTGCGGTGTTGACGAGCGCCCGTCCCGTACGCTGCAGCCATCGCAGAGAATAAGGCCCTTCCTCCAGATGAAAATGAAAATCTACCTTCACAGACGTACCTCCTGAGAAATTTCATGCAAAACTCACAGCATAATCGTATGTTTAAAAGCCGGGATTTCCGATTCCGTCATGCCTTCCCCAAGCGGAAGGGAGAGCAGTCTGCATACCATCGGAGCTACAGCCAACTGCGGAATGACTTCCTCGTAATAGCCCGGTGCGAAAGAAGAGCCGATGAGATAAAAAGGAACTTCCCTCTCCGCTGCGCCCGTGCCGCCATGGCTGCCGTCCGCATTCATGCCGTGGTCCGAAGTGACAATAATTTCGTAATCCATTTCGATCCAAAATGGCAGCAATGAAGCTAGAATACTGTCGACTTCAATCGCTTTGTCGCGGTACGCTTTGGACTCCCCGCCGTGCTTGTGCCCGGTGTCATCGATGCCCATCGGATGGATGTACAAAAAGTGAGGGTCATGATTGCGCCGTAAAATTTCGGCATCGGCAAACAAATGCGAATCCGGGTAAGCATCGTCAAAATAAAATGTGCCATGCTGAATCGGCTTACTGAGATCATGCTGCTGACGGTCTTCAATCCGGTCGAACGGCGACCGGTTGTACAGCTCGCTGACCCAATAGTAAGCCGCCGCAGCTGTAGTCAGGCCCTGCTCGGCCGCCAGGTGAAAAATGCTGCGTCTGTTGGACAGACGCACGATATGGTTGGCGGTAATTCCGTTCACAGAGCTGGGAGTTCCCGTCAGCAGCACTTCATACAGCGGCCGCGATAAGCTGGGCAGCTCGGACTTTACTTTATGGCAAGCCGCTTTGGACGCCTCGACCAGATGGTTCAAGTAGCCCATGGAAGCGCGGGCCGTATCATAGCGCAATCCGTCCAATACGATCATGATCACTTTGCTCATTTTATTTCACCTCTCTCCTCAGTATTCGTCGAACAGGCATCGATCCAAAGCACTCCGCAGCGGTCGATCTCCCGCCTCCACTCATCCGGAACCCCGGTGCTCGAAATAATAATATCGGCCTGCTCAAGCGGTATGACATGGGCAAATGTCGTTATGCCCAGCTTGGAATGATCGGCCAGCACGATGACTTCCTGCGCCGCCGCGGCAAAAGCGCGCGACACCGCCGCCTCGTTGAAATCGTAATCGGTAATTCCGTCCTGGAGCGAAATGCCTCCGACCGAAAGAAAAGCTTGATCCACATGGAATTGCGCCATCATTTGCTCGCACAGCGTGCCGAAGATCGACCATTGCTCCGGATTCGCTTCGCCGCCCAGCATGATCACCCGTCCGCCGAATACGCCCCGGCTGATCGATTCCAGCAAGGCCGATGCGACCGGAATCGAATTCGTCAAAATCGTCAGCCGCTTCTTGCCCTGGATGGCCTGGGCCATCTCCAGCGTAGTGGTCCCAACATCGATGACGATCGTGCTGCCGTCCTGGATCAGCTCGGCTGCGCGCCCGCCGATCGCTTTTTTCTCTTCGGGATGAATGCTTTGGCGGAGCGTGTAAGGCGCTTCATCGTTCAAAAAAGTCGGCTTAATGGCGCCGCCGTACACCCGCTTCAGCTTGCCTTCCTTCTCCAGCACGAGCAGGTCGCGGCGAATGGTTTCCGGCGACACCTCCAAATGATCGGAGAGCGGAATCACCATCACTTTGCCGTCCTTTTGCAGCCGTTCCATAATGACCTGTTTTCTCTCTTCAGCTAATACGGACAATATTATGCACCACCATCATCGAGTACTTTGCAGGCTTCGCGGGGAATCCAAAGCTTGACTTCACCGCCGGCTTCCAGCTCCGGCCGCTCGCCGCCATTCAAAAGATCGACGTTCAACGCCAGATCCTTAACGTTTACACTAAAGCGCAGCACATTGCCGAGCACAATGACTTCCTCGATGCGGCCGGCGGCCTCGAAGCCTTCGCCTGCGGGCCAGCCCGGCTCGGCATCTTGGCGCGCCAGGCGGATCGCTTCCGGGCGGATGGCGAAGCAGCCGCCCCGCCTGTCCCGATTGCCCGTCAAGCGCTCCAGCTCCTGCGCGCTCAACACGTTGTAGCTGCCGATAAAACGGGCGACAAACTCATTGCGCGGATTCGTGTAGATTTCCTCCGGCGTTCCCATCTGCACGATCTGCCCTTGATGCATCACGCAGACCCGGTCCGAAATGATCAGCGCTTCTTCCTGATCGTGCGTGACGAAAATCGTCGTCATGCCCAGACTTTTTTGAATGCGGCGCAGCTCGATGCGCAGAGATTTGCGGATTTTGGCATCGAGCGCGCTGAGCGGCTCGTCCATGAGCATCAGCTTCGGCCGCACGGCCAGCGACCGGGCCAGCGCGACCCGCTGCTGCTGGCCTCCGGACAATTCGTGAGGATACGATTTCATTTTATCCTCAAGACCTACGAGACGCAGCATCTCCTGCACCCGGCCCGCGATGTCGGCCTTGCCGAGCCGCTGCATTTGCAGCCCGAAAGCGACATTATCGCCGACATGCAGATTGGGGAACAAGCCGTAGGACTGGAACACCATACCGACCCCGCGGTCCTTGGGCAGGCGGTTGGTGATCGGCTTGTCTTCAAGATAAATCTCGCCTTCCTCAAACGAAGCGAGCCCCGAGATGCAGCGTAGCAGCGTGCTTTTGCCGCATCCGCTCGGCCCCAATAGCGTCACCAGTTCCCCTTTTTCCACGCGCAGATTCAGCTCCCGAAGCACAGAAGAGGCTCCGAATCTCTTCGATACGTTCTCAATATGCAAATAGCTCATGCTAGGCTCCTTTCTTGGCTGTTTCCCATTCCACAGGATTTCCTCTGCCGAGCAGCCGCTTGCTGAGGCCGAGCAGCAATCCCGACAGCAGCAAAATAAACACGAAATAAGCAATCACAATGGCGCTCGCCAAATGGCCGCTTTCGCTGAGCCGCCGGTACAAGTAAATTTGGATCGTTTCAAAATGGCCGCCAACCAGCAAATTGGTCAGTACGAACTCCCCGAACAGCACGGAGATGGAGAGCAGCGTCGAAACGAGAATACCCGGCAAAATGTTCGGGACAATGATGCGGCGGAAGGCGGTCATTTTGCTTGCGCCCAGCAGCTCTGCAGCCTCCATCAGCTCGGGAGCGTTGACCGTCCGGATGCTGTTGCGGATGCCCTGGTACATATAGGGCAGAATCGCCACGAAATAGGCGGCAATCAAAATGCCGACCGTACCGGAAATCGCCAAAGGCCCGGACGAGTACAGCTTGATCAAGCCGACTGCGGCTACAACGCCCGGAATCGCGTACGGAATCAGCGCAGTCAGATTCAGCCAGCGTTCCCATTTGGGAAAGTACATCGTCACTACGAAAATGGTCGGCAGCATGACGAGCACGCTAACCGCCACACTGATCAGGCAAACGTACAGCGTTCGTCCAAGCGCGTCGGCAAAGCGGGCATCGCGAAACAGCTCTCCGAACCAGCGCAGCGTCCAAGATTCCGGCAAAATAGTCGTCTGCCAGTTGCCGGCGATTGAATAAAGCAAGGTAGCCAGCAAAGGAATCAACAAATAAACCATAGCAAGCAAAATAATGACGCGGGGAATGGCACGATTGCGCTTCACTGTAAATCCCTCCTCACCCTGCGCATCAAGCGCTCGTTGATCCACATCGCCAGCACCATCGTGCCGCCGAGCAGCACGGCCAGCGCGCAGCCGAGCTGCGGACGCGTCACGACATTGCCCGCCACAAGAGAGCCGATGCGGATCGCGAGCAAATTGTAATTCCCGCCGACCAGCGCATAAGCCGTTGCGTAAGCCCCCATCGAATTGGCGAAAAGAATCGTGAACGTCCCGGCGATGCCGGGGAGCAGCACGGGCAGCGCAATTCGCCGGGCAAACTGCCACATGCCCGCGCCCAGCAAGGAAGCGGCTTCCCACCACTGCTCACGCATGCCGTAGAAGGTCGGATACAGCAGCAGCGCGCCGAGCGGCACCTGAAAATACACATAGACAAAGGCGAGCCCTGTCCACGTATACAGATCGAAGCCGGCAAACAAGGACCAGCCCCACGTTTTGAACAAAATCGTGAGAACGCCGTTGTTGCCGAGCAAAATAATATAAGCAAAGGCCAGCGGCAAACCTGCAAAGTTCGAGGTCATGTTGGAAATCATCAGCACGAAATTTCGCGTCCGCTCCGACGTCCGGGTAATCGCATAGGCAAGGAGCAGGGACGCTATGATGCCTGCCAAACTGGAATACAGCGAAATCAGCAGGCTGTTGCGAATCGCTTTTAAGTAGAAAGGATTTGTCAGCGAAGTGATATACTGCTGCAGTGTAAATTGATCGCCGTTGTCCGACAAAAAGCTGTTGATCACCAGCACAGCCGCAGGCAGCAGCTCAAATCCGACGATCAGGATCACAAAAGGCAGAAGCACGGTAAGTAATAAAAGCTTCGAAGGCACTCTGTTTTTCATCGTTTACCCCTCAGAGTTTTCATTGGAAAACTTGCAGCGCATGCATTCGCTTAGTAAAACAGTTACCTTCCCCGAGAAGAAGGTAACTGTCCGCTATTTCGTACTAATTGAGGTTAACCAAAACTTTTTCCTGCCATAATTGCGGGAGGGTTTTCGAAGTAGCGTCCCAAGTTTTGAAATCCTTGATCGGCTTGGCGTTCTTGTACTGCTCGGTAGGAATCAGCTTGCCGGCTACGTCCGCAGGGAGCTTGACATCGTCGCGGATCGGTCTGGCGAAGCCTTTGGCCAGGTTGATTTGTCCTGCATCGCTCAAAATGTATTCTCTTGTCAATTTAGCGGCATTCGGATGCGGAGCGTATTTGTTGATGATCGTCGCGTAGGCGCCGATGACGCTGCCTTCTTTGGGAATAGCCACATCATAATCGGCAGGGTTCAACTGTTGACGGTAGCCCAGTGCGTTGAAATCCCACACCAAAGCGACTTCGATTTCACCTTTTTCAAAATTAGCCACTTTGACGTCGGATAAAGAAATCCGCTTTTGCTTGGACAGCTTTTCAAAGAAATCGATGCCCGGTTGAATGTTTTTCTCGTCTCCGCCGAAAGCGATCGCTGCCGCCAGAATCGCATTTTGCGCCTGGGACGCTTTGGCAACGTCGCCGATAGCTACTTTGTAAGTTCCTTTGGCAATATCGTCAAAGCTTTTCGGAGGGTTTTTCACCAGTTTGGTATTCGTGATGATGGCGATCGTACCTTGGTAGCCAACCACCCAATGTCCGTCTTTATCTTTCGCCCAATCGGGGATTTTGTCCCAAGTTGTCGGTTTGTAAGGCTGCGTCACATTTTTCTCAACGGCAACGGATGTAAAAGCCATCCCTACATCGCCGATATCGGCCGTAGGCTTGTCCTTCTCGGCTTCGAACTTGGCGATTTCCTCGGCGCTCGACATGTCGGTATCGGTATGTTTCAGGCTGTATTTGCTCGTGATATCGTTCCACGTATCTTTCCAATCCACCCAATCATCCGGCATGCCTACACTGACGATGGCACCTTCTTGTTTCGCTTTGTTTTGCAGGTCGTCCAGCGATACCGTTTCATTTGCTTTCGGGCTGCTGCTCGCAGGCGCCTGGCTTGCAGCCGGAGCTTTGCTTTCTGCGGGCGCCGCCCCCGTTTTTGCCGCCTCTTTCGCCCCGCAAGCGGCCAAACTGCCCGCCAAAGTGACGATTGCAAGAAGCGAAGCGGTTCTTGTCCAAATCTTATGCATGTTTCTTCCTCCCTATAGTCATGTTATTTGTTGTTTGATCCTGTTGTTTCTTTTCTGATTCAACTATAAGACGGAAATGTTTGTCGTGTTTCAACTGGGTGTTGAGAGCTTGTAAATTTTAGCGCAGCAAAAAAAAGGGCCGGACGAATGTTTCGTTCGTCTGCCCTTTCGGTCTTGAAATAACATTTGCATCTCCAGCTTGTAACCGTTTAGCTTTTCACGGCACCGCTCGTTAAACCGGAAATCACATACTTTTGCAAAAACACGTATACGACCAAAACCGGCAAAGATACGAGTACCAGATCGGCAAATACCAAGTTCCAGTTCGCCGAATGCGCTCCGAAAAACAGAAAAGTGGTCATAACCAGATTGTATTTGGACTGCGAGTTAAGAAAGTAGACGGAAGTGCTGAAATCGTTCCATACCGCCAGGAATTGAATGACGATATTCGTCACGGTAACGGGCGTCAGCAGCGGATAAATAATGCGGAAAAACAAGGTGTAGGGTCCGCACCCGTCCAATAAAGCGGATTCGTCGATTTCTCTTGGAATCGTTTTGAAAAAACCGCTGTATAAGAAAACACCTACCGGGAAATTAAGAGCGACGCAAACCAGGATCATCGCTTCCAATCCGCCCGTCAGATGCAGCTTTTTCGCAAGAATGTAGGTAGGCACGATAAACTGCGGAATGACCAGGCCGAATACGATAATCAGGTTGATCAGTTCCGTTATTTTCGATTTCTTGCGCTGAATCACATACCCGGCCATGGCCGAGAACACGACCAGCAGCGTGACGGAAACGATAGTAATAATCAGGCTGTTTTTAAAAGCATTGCCGATCTTGGCTTCCCGAATGACGGTGGCGAAATTATCAAAATGAATCGCCGATGGCAGCGACAGCCCCATCAGCGAGGCTTGCGTCTGGTCTTTCAATGAATTGACGAGCAGCATGTAAAAGGGGATTAGAACCAGCAGCCCGATGATCAAAGCTGCAAATTCGGATACGTTTCTGCCGAGTTTCCGCTCCATCTAAAGCTCCACCTCCCTCTTCCTGAGCACGTAATACGTGGACACGGATACAAGCGCTACCAACACTGCCAGCACAACACTTCCGGCGCTGGACTCGCCGAGCCTTGAGGCGCCGTAGGATTTGTAAATCCACGTATTGATGACTTCGGTTGTCGTTCCCGGTCCTCCGCCCGTAGTCGCAGAAATCATATCGAACACTTTCAAACCGCCTATCAGATTCAAAATGAGAATGTTATTGAAGGCCGGCATAACTAACGGCAGCGTAATGTGAACGAACTTTTGACCGGATGTAGCCCCTGCGATCTCTGCAGCTTCGTAATAATCCTTCGAAATCGTCTGCAAGCCGGACAAAATGATGACCATATTGAATCCCGTCCATTTCCAGATCTCCACCGCCGAAGCAGCGTACAGCGCAATCTTGGGATCGTGCAGCCAATCGTGCGCGAGCGCCCCTAGCCCGATTTCATTCAAAAATTTGTTGAGAATCCCCGTTTCGGGATGCAGAATAGCGACGAAAATCAAGCCGACGGCAACGTTGCTGAGAATGGCCGGGGAATAAAAAACAGTCCGCAAAAACCCTCTGCTTTTCAGCTCCCGGTTCAGAAAAACAGCCAACAAAAGGCCCAGCGCCACTTTACTCACCGTTGTTACCGCTGTGAAAATGACCGTATTGCCGACAATATGCTTGAGGCTGGGATTGGAAAAAAACGATGCGAAATTGTCCAACCCGATCCAGCGTGCGTGGAATCCGTCCCAGTCCGTGAAGGAATAATATACCCCCTGCAGCGTGGGAATGACGAAAAACACGAAAAAGATAAGGCATCCCGGAATCAACATCGTGAGCGGGTAGCTTTTTTTCAGGCTGCTGCTCATTTCTCCACCTTCTTTATTTGCAAGAAGCCGGTCTCAAGAAAGAACCGGCTCCCCGTCCTTATTTCTTTATTTTTTCCAATTCGGGTCGTTTTTCGCTTTCGCGCTTTTGGCTGTAGCGTCGTCCATATTTTTCAAAATTTGATCCGGCGTTTTGCCGCCGAGGAAATAGTCCAAAATGTCGGCATTCTGATCGCCAAAATCATACAAGTTCAAATTCCCCCAGAAGCTGTCCCCGTTGCCGGCGTCGATGATTTTCTTAAGATCCTCCTGCGCGGGCAAAATGCTGGCCGTAACCCCCTTCTGATACGTAATCCCGCCTTGCGCGTCAAAAAACTTTTGCTGCGTCGGCACTGAGGTGAAGTAATCGATGAACTTTTTCAGCAGCTCTTTATCCTTGAATTGATCGGTCACCGATAAATTAAAAGGAACGAACAAACTCGTTTTCTTATCTTCGTCGAAAGGTACCCGGAAAGCGCCGATATCTTTGGCCTGGTCGGGGAATTTCTTCTTGATTTCATCCATAATCCAGGTCGCATTAATCGTCATCGCAGCGGTTCCATCGACTAGCGCTTTTTGCGAGCCGTCATACGTATCGGCCAAATAATTTTTTTGAATGTAGCCTTTATCCAGCAGCTCTTTGTGCTTGACCAACGCATCCTTGACCAGCGGAAAATCGGCATAATGCGCCTGATTCGCATTGATTTTGGCAAAAACGTCCGTCAGCGGCTTATTCTCCCGTAACCAGCCTTCGTGATCGAAAATATTGACCGTCCACGTATCTTTGGCAGGCAAATAAATCGGCGTAATGCCGGCAGCTTTAATTTTCTCGCACGCGGCCAGGAAGTCCTGATACGTTTGCGGTACGGCAATGTTCAGCTTTTCAAAAACTTTCTTATTGTAGAAAATACCTGAAACGTTAATGCTGTCAAAAGGGATTCCGTATACTTTGCCTTGATACGTGAACTGCGGCGCGCTCATGATCGAATCCGGGATATTTTTGGTCCAATCACCGCCGATTTCCTGAAAATGGTCCAAGCCGCCCATGTTTCCATTCAGCCAGTTGACTCCGTAATTGGAGATCAACATAGGCAGTTCGCCGGCAGCGGCTCTCGCTTTGTATAAATCCTCGCCCTGTTTGCCGCCGGCCACCTTCTCGATATTGAGCTTGAATCCGAGCTGATCGGCATGGTCGTTCACATCTTTCTCAATCGCTTGTATCCCCGGTTTGTACCAGTCAGTGAACATCAACAGCGAAATCTCCTTCACTTTCTTCGAAGCTTCGGCCGTTGCTTTGCTCTGACCCGCCGTGCCGGCCGGCGCGCTGCTGCCGCCGCTGGGAGCCGCATTGTTTCCGCAAGCGGAAAGCGATGCAGCCAGTGAAAGAACGATCAGGCTTCCTGCAATCTTTTTCATGATATTGCCCCTCCTTCATGTATAAGAACGTTATTTCTAAAAACAACTATACGACAGCCGCACGCGGAAAAAATTATGATATCTTCCGATTCGCTACGATATTTTCCGATTCAGGCATCGTTACTCGCTATCTCTGACATTCACGAACTCTTTGGGCGTGATGCCCAGCTTTTTTTTGAACACGTGCAGGAAGTAGTTGTAATTGCTGAATCCGCACTGTCCCGGGATATCCTTCAGCTCGGTTTTGCCGTCCTTCAGCAGCTGTTTCGCTTTCTCCACCCGCAAATCGTTCAGGTAATCGACGAACCCGACGCCGATTTCCTCTTTAAACTGCGAGCTTAAATAGTTGCTGCTAATACCGATCGATTCGGCGACGCCGGCTAGAGATAAAGCTTCGTGATAGTGCTGGTTCATATGTCGAACCGCCTTTTGGATATGAAAAGAGTACTGCTCTTTGGTGCTCAAATGCAGCAGCCGCAGCAGTTCGCGGAATAAGCCGGTAATCCATTCCCGGATTTCCTGCAACGTTTCCAATTGGGCCAGCACCTCGTGCGGCACTTCATTATTTTTGTAAATCGCCCGGACATCAAGCGAATTTTCTTTATATTGGCGGCTGACGATGCCCAGCAGTTCGTTGAACATCATTTTGGAGCTGGCAAGACTCGCTTGATTCCGCTTAACTTGCGTGAAAATGTTGTCCAACACGCGCATCGTTTGTTCTTCGTCGATCCGTTTTATGCTGGCGATCAGTTCTTTTTCGTCCTCAATCGCCAGGCCCGTCATGGCATGCTCGCCGCTTACGGGACGAAAGCTTTTGACGATGCTGTTTTTCCCCATAAAAAATTTCCCCTGCAAAGATTGCGCCGCCACTTCATAGCTGCCGGCCACTTGCCCTAAATCGGCGCACAAGCTTCCGATACTGAAACTCGCGGAAACTTTGACGAATTTTTTCAAGCAGATGCTCGTGCGGTTCAAAATTTCGGTCAACGCATGGTCGACGGCATGGCGGCTTCGCACAGTAACGAAAGAGAGCAGCATAATAAACCTGCCGCCCGCGATATGAGAGACGACCCCGTTCCCGTGGTCGCCAAATATTTCTTCCACTATGTTGACGATGGCGAATCTCAGAATGGATTCTTCTTTTAACCCCCGCTTGGCCACGATGCCGTGGAAATCGTCGACCTCCATCACAATCGACACCAGGTTCGCAGTGCCAAGATTCAATTGGAGCGCCTTCATATGATCGCGGATTTCATCGTTATCGTGATAATAGCCGCTCAGCAGTTGGATGATGAACTTTTCACGAAGCGCATACAGTTGGTCTGCCCGCGGCCTTTCCAATTGCAGCGGACTGCGCCGGCGAATGCGTTCTTTGGCCCGCTCCAGCGTCTCCAGCAAGATATCTTTATTCAGACGATGCTTCAGCAAATAGTCCATTGCGCCGTTGCGCAGCGTCTCCCGCACAAGGTCGAAGTCGTCGTAGCTGCTGAGCATAATCAGCACCGTGTCCGGCCACCTTCTATGAACGACGCCCGATAATTCAATACCGTCCATATGCGGCATCCGAATGTCCGAAATGATCATATCCGCCTTTTGCCGCTCCATAAAGGCCACCGCCTCCGCACCGTTAGGCGCTTCGCCGCAAATCGTCAAGCCGTGCTGTTCCCAATTGATCATAAATTTCAAGTGGGTCCGGGGCAGCAATTCATCGTCCACAATCAGGATGTTAAACATATCGCTCCATCTCCTCGAAGGTAATGACAGGTAAGGTGACCTCGACAATGGTGTAGAGGTTACGTTCGCTAACGATGCTTACGCCGTAATCGTCCCCAAAGTTGGTCTTAATTCTGGAGATGACGTTCCGGATGCCTACATGGCCTGCGGAATTGCTGTTCGCAACGATGTCTTCTATCGTGTTCTCCCCGATGCCTGCGCCGTTATCCTGAATTTTAAAAACAAGCTTCTTGTCCTCCGCGTATCCTTTGATGAGAATGGCTCCCATGTCCTTCTTGGGTCCAATGCCATGGATCAGGCAATTTTCTATGAAAGGCTGCAGCAGCAATTTGGGGATCAAATAAGGCTTCACACTCTCGCTGATGGAAAAGCTGTAGGTGAACTTGTTGCTGTACTTGTACTCTTGAATATTTAAATAGCTCTTCAGGTACTCGATTTCTTCCTCAATCGTGATGAATACCTTGTCCTGCATGTTGATGTGCATCAATCTCGATAAAGACTCGGCCACATCGTGAATGTTATCGGCCCCTTGGTAAATGGACAAATATTTGATCGTATTCAGCGTATTATATAAAAAGTGAGGGTTGATTTGCGCCTGCAATGCACGCATCTCCGCTTTGCGCTTATCCTGCTCGCGCTGTTTCGTATCCTGGATCAAATCTTTGATCCGATGCACCATGGAGTTGAATTGCCGGGACAACTGGCCGATCTCATCGTTCGAATCAATCTCCAATTGCACATCCAGATGGTTGCCGTCAATTTGTTTGATTGCGCGGTTCAATCTCAGAATCGGTCTGGTCAAATAGGAGGACGCCACCGTGGAAACCAGCAGGGCGATCAGGCAAAATGCGATGGAAAGCAGCAGCGAGCTGTTTCTCGTTTTACTGAATTCCTCGAGCAAAATCCTTTTCGGAACGATGCCGATCAGCATCCAATTAGTCGTAGGCGAATAACGGTATACGATCAAATTATCCTCATGATCGATCTTGCTGTAGAAACTGCCCTCGTTCCCCTGCATGCCGCTGATCATAGCGCTGATATCCGGATCGGGCATCTTCTCCTTCTGCGAATTGTAGACGATCTCGTTCGAACTGCGGTCGGCGATCAAAATGTTCACCTTGTTCAGGTTGCTTGCGAACATGTCGCGCAGCAAATCGCTTTTGATATCGGCGATCACGAACCCGATCACGCTGTCTTGATATTTAATGGGACGGGCGATCGAAGCCACTCTATCGTCCCGGTAAGGCGTGATATAAGGATTATCCGAATTATAATGGGGAGGAATGAACACAGACGCCCCTTCGTCATTGATCAATCGGGGATACCATCTCTGCTTGGTAAGGAATTCCCAGGAAATTGTATTTCCGTTCGAAAACGTCCTTCCGTTTAAATTAGCAATCATAATATCGTTCAAATAATGCTTGTATGTGAACAAATTGACCAAATAATCGTCAATTTTCCTGTTTTCTTGCAAATAGGAAAGTCCTGTCGATTCCTCTCTTTTCGACAAAATGGCGACAATATCGCTTTCTGTCGATGTAATCGACACCAGCGCATAAATATCTTTGAGAGCCACTTCCAGATTGTTGCCGGAAACTCTCAACATGTCGTTGATGTAGTTGCCCGCCGACTCCCGGGTATCCTCCGAAGTCCGGTAATTCCAGAAATAAATGATAAGCAGATTGAATGAAATCATCAAAATCAGGTTGACAAACAAAATCTTGTATTTGACACTGTTGAACGTATGCGGCTTTATTCTCATCAAATGTCCCCCCTCTCCTGAAATTGTATCTGCTGGTTCACTATTCAGCAATAACTTTAGAGATTTGTCGGCGGACCAACAAATTAGTGGCGGCGCTTTCTTTGGGCTTGGGTGATCTTATATGCACACAAAAGAGACGAGCCCCTAGGCCCGTCTCCTGATTTAAGCTTATTTATCGATTAATCCCGCTTTTTGCAGCATCCGGTAAAGAAGTACGGTCGTCTCGGCACGAGTTAACGGCTTCTGCGGACGCAATTCATTGCCATACCCCTTCACCAAGCCTATATGAATGGCTGTCCGCATCGCATCGCTCGCCCAGCCGCCGATTTGATTGCTGTCAGTGTAGGCGGCCAAGTTCACTTGCGCCCCGGCATTGCTTGTCACCGAAGCGGCATCGGCCATACGCAGCGCCCGAACGATCGTTACGATCGCTTCTTGCCGCGAAACCTCCCGTTTGGGCCCAAACGTTCCGTCACCGAAACCGTCCATAATTCCGTATGCTTGAACTGCTTTCACGGCCCGGCTGTACCAGATCGACTCGCTCACGTCTCGGAAACCGGCACGATCTCCGCCCTCCGGCAAGCCCAACGCTCTCGCAAGCAAAGCGGCGAGTTCAGCCCGCGTAATAACGGCTTCGGGAGCAAACCGGTTTTCATCTACGCCAAGTACGATCATTCTGCTATTCATCCTGCCAATTTCAGCCGCGGCCCAATGTCCTTGAATATCTGTAAATTGGGACGTTTTGGACACCAATGCATAAACGCTGTTCGTGAGGCTGCGAATAACGGCCGCCTGATGTCCGTCAACTTTGGCAAATTCCGTCGGCACCGGACGCACACCGAATGTCGGATCCCATACCACGGCCGTTGCAGCCGTTCCGGCATCCGCCGGCAAATAGAGAACCCTTTGTACATAGCGGTTGAAGCCGGAAATCTCGCTTTTTTCGCCATGATGCGTCACATATACGTTAAAATGAATCGGATCCGCCGCCAACCGGAAACCGCCTTTATTCGCCGCATCCTGCAGTCCGGGTATCGCTTCAATTTTGCCGCGCTCGATCGTTATTTGAACTTCCGCATCGTTCGTCCACTCGGACTCCTGATTTACGACTTCCGCCAGAGGCAAGCGATACTGGCCATGCTGAGTTTTTAAAGTGATCTTATCCGCTTTCCCAGCAAGGAGCTTGACAGCTTCGCCGGGAAGCCGCAGCGCTGTTTGGTCCGCCTCATCTTCAATCGATACCGAGAGATTCCGTTCAGGCGAGGAGGATAAAGAGTCAAGCACCTCCTTTAAAGTATCCTTATCCAATCGAACATCAACGGACTTCACTCCATTGGAATCTGTTTGAAGTGTGGCAATCCCGGACACCTTTGCATCATTGATCCAAGCCGCGATCGAATTGCCGGGCGACGAATGGCTTGACGAGCTTGAAGTCGAACCAGAATCGGAACCGGAGCTTGCAGCCGAACGAATCACGCTCAGCGTATATGTTTTAACTGAACCGTCTTGCGCTCTGACATTGACTTCGAACGTGTTTTTGCCTGTTGCAAGCGAATATTCACCGGTCATCGGGCTGCCCGCAACCTGCAATCCGTTCACGTAGACGGCAGAATAGACGTCCGAGGCTGTCAGCACCATTTTCAAGCCATAAACCGAATGGCTTACGTCTACCGTATAGTTCACTGTCCCCGGGTCAAAATCGAACTTTACCGTCCCGCCCAATCCCATAAGCTGCCAGCTGCTCAAGCTCGCATTGCCGCTCAAAGGAACGATGTTCCGGACTTCAATCGAGCTAACGTTCGCGTTGCCCGCCGTATCGGCCACATAGACTGAATAAACCCCGTTCTCTTGTACGGTAAAATGGTCCGTGATTTCTACGCCCTGCGTCCCAAAATACGAGACAGGACGGTTTCCTGCTGCCCATTTGATCGAAGAGACGTTATTGAATTGACCATAAACCGACGCCGTTACGGTAACGGTCACGCTTCCGAAGGTTGGACCGGCAGGAGCCGCTTGCAACACGATATTCGGAGGCTGATCGTATGTAAACCTAATATTCACGGTTTGGTCCAACGATAGACCGCTTGCTTCTTCCTTTGCAAAATAAGTCACGTTCTCTGCCGTTGTATTGCTTACCGCAAATACGGCAAGACCATCCGCATTGGTCAATCCGTAAACGACATCGATGACCGATCGTCCGCCATTCGCTTCGAGCAGTACCCGTTTTCCGGCAATCGGATGGTCGTAATCGTCCTTCAGCTTCACGAAGATCGAGGCTCTGCTGCTGCCATCCGCCCGTACGACAAGATCGCTTGCGGCAACCGTTGAGCGAGATGAACTCACCTCTCCATGGAGAAACTGAACGCTCGCCGTCGCCGACAGCGCGCTTCCGCCTACGCTCGCGCTCACCGTCGCGGTGCCCGTCGTCGTCGGGGCCGTCAGCGTCGCCACGTAGCTGCCGTCTCCGTTATCCGTCACTGGGCCTACCGTGCCCAGTGTCGATGCGATCACGACCGTCGCTCCTCCGCTCGTCAATGCATTGCCCTGCGCGTCCTTCAGCTTCACGCTGACCGCAGTCTGGCTTGCACCGTCGGCTGCCAGCGTCGCGCTGCCCACGGTGACCGTGCTTGTCGCCGCCGACACCGCTCCGGGCACGAACTGCACGCTCGCCGTCGCTGTCAGCGCGCTTCCGCCTACGCTCGCGCTCACCGTCGCGGTGCCCGTCGTCGTCGGGGCTGTCAGCGTCGCGCTGCCCACGGTGACCGTGCTTGTCGCCGCCGACACCGCTCCGGGCACGAACTGCACGCTCGCCGTCGCTGTCAGCGCGCTTCCGCCTACGCTCGCGCTCACCGTCGCGGTGCCCGCCGTCGTCGGGGCTGTCAGCGTCGCCGCATAGCTGCCGCCTCCGTTATCCGTTACTGGGCCTACCGTGCCCAGTGTCGATGCGATCACGACCGTCGCTCCGCCGGTCGTCAAGGCATTGCCCTGCGCGTCCTTCAGCTTCACGCTGATCGGCGTCTGGCTTGCACCGTCGGCTGTCAGCGTCGCGCTGCCCACGGTGACCGTGCTTGTCGCCGTCGACGCTGCTCCAGGCACGAACTGCACGCTCACCGTCGCTGTCAGCGCGCTTCCGCTTACGCTCGCGCTCACCGTCGCGGTGCCCGCCGTCGTCGGGGCCGTCAGCCTCGCTGCGTAGCTGCCGTCGCCGTTATCCGACACTGGGCCTACCATGCCCAGTGTCGATGCGATCACGACCGTTGCTCCGCCGGTCGTCAATGCATTCCCCTGCGCGTCCTTCAACCTAACGCTGACCGCAGTCTGGCTTGCACCGTCGGCTGTCAGCGTCGCGCTGCCCACGGTGACCGTGCTTGTCGCCGCCGACACCGCTCCGGGCACGAACTGCACGCTCGCCGTCGCCGTCAGCGCACTTCCGCCGACACTCGCGCTCACCGTCGCGGTGCCCGCCGTCGTCGGGGCCGTCAGCGTCGCCGCGTAGCTGCCGTCTCCGTTATCCGTCACTGGGCCTACCGTGCCCAGTGTAGTCGCTACTACGACCGCCGCTCCGCCGGTCGTCAATGCATTGCCCTGCGCGTCCTTCAGCCTAACGCTGACCGCAGTCTGACTTGCACCGTCGGCTGTCAGCGTCGCGCTGCCCACGGTGACCGTGCTCTTCGCCGTCGACGCCGCTCCAGGCACGAACTGCACGCTTACCGTCGCCGTCAGCGCGCTTCCGCCTATGCTCGCGCTCACCGTCGCGGCGCCCGCCGTCGTCGGGGCCGTCAGCGTCGCCGCGTAGCTGCCGTCTCCGTTATCCGTCACTGGGCCTACCGTGCCCAGTGTTGTCGCAACTACAACCGTCGCTCCGCCGGTCGTCAATGCATTCCCCTGCGCGTCCTTCAGCTTCACACTGACCGCAGTCTGGCTTGCACCGTCGGCTGTCAGCGTCGCGCTGCCCACGGTGACCGTGCTTGTCGCCGCCGAAACCGCTCCAGGCACGAACTGCACGCTCGCCGTCGACGTCAGCGCACTTCCGCCTACGCTCGCGCTCACCGTCGCGGTGCCCGTCGTCGTCGGAGCCGTCAATGTCGCCGCGTAGCTGCCGTCTCCGTTATCCGTCACTGGGCCTACCGTGCCCAGTGTTGTCGCTACTACGACCGCCGCTCCGCCGGTCGTCAAGGCATTCCCCTGCGCGTCCTTCAGCTTCACGCTGACCGCAGTCTGGCTTGCACCGTCGGCTGTCAGCGTCGCGCTGCCCACGGTGACCGTGCTCTTCGCCGTCGACGCCGCTCCGGGCACGAACTGCACGCTCACCGTCGCCGTCAGCGCACTTCCGCCGACACTCGCGCTCACCGTCGCGGCGCCCGCCGTCGTCGGGGCCGTCAGCGTCGCCGCATAGCTGCCGTCGCCGTTATCCGTCACTGTGCCTACCGTGCCCAGTGTTGTCGTAACTACGACCGCCGCTCCGCCGGTCGTCAATGCATTCCCCTGCGCGTCCTTCAGCTTCACACTGACCGCAGTCTGGCTTGCACCGTCGGCTGTCAGCGTCGCGCTGCCCACGGTGACCGTGCTCTTCGCCGTCGACGCTGCTCCGGGCACGAACTGCACGCTCACCGTCGCCGTCAGCGCACTTCCGCCTACGCTCGCGCTCACCGTCGCGGCGCCGACCGTCGTCGGGGCCGTCAGCGTCGCCGTGTAGCTGCCGTTGCCTTTATCCGTCACTGGGCCTACCGTGCCCAATGTCGTCGCAACCACGACCGACGCTCCACCGGTCGTCAAAGCATTCCCCTGCGCGTCTATCAGTTTCACGGTAACCGTCGTCTGACTTGTCCCATCGGCAGTCATCGACGCACTGCCTACTGCCAGCGTGCTCTTCGCCGCCGATGCCGCTCCGGGCACGAACTGCACGCTCGACGTCGACGTCAGCGCGCTTCCGCCGATACTCGCGCTCACCGTCGCGGTGCCCGTCGTCGTCGGAGCCGTCAATGTCGCCGTATAGGTGCCGTCGCCGTTATCCGTCACTGGGCCTACCGTACCCAGTGTCGTCGCAACCGCGACCGCCGAGCCTCCAGTCGTCCAAGCATTGCCCTGCGCGTCTTTCAGCTTCACGGTAATGGCCGTCTGGCTTGTCCCGTCCGCTGCAAGGCTGGATTGCGCGCTTGAGATCCCGCTCTCTGCCGGGGATATCGAATTATCTGCAATCATGTACGTTCTGAAGGAGTAATCGTAACCAAAAGCCGGAGAGAACCCTCTTGTATAAACATCGCCGCCGATCATGTACCATCCAAAACCGGCAGATCCTCCGTTTTCCGTTGAGGCAACCATTCTGTACATTGTTTCCCTCTTCAAATATGGCGCCGCCCCGGAGAAATCGAACGATACCCAGCCTGATCCAGCCGCCGTTTGCGCTGTTGCAAGCGGAGTCGCAAGATCGCCTTCTTTATAAATGCTCAACTGAAAGGCCCCGGTCGAGCCGTATGAGCCGGCTGTGTTGAGATCGATTTTGCTGAGATTGCCGCTAATTGCCGGAGTAAATGTTTGATAACGCTGATAGTCATGGTTGACCCAACTATTCCCGCTCCCACTTGCCTGCTCTTGATCCAGGACAACCGGATCCGCAGCAATGGCATACCCGCCGGGCAACACCCCAAAAATAACCATGACGATAAGCATCATGGAAATCCATCGTTTTCCTTGCTTCAAGCCTTTCATCCATATCCTCCATTCTACTGCAGAACCCTAAAATCGAATCATTCCTGCGAAAGTACACGCCCCGACAATCAGCGCCGCTATGAAAAAAATGACAAAAAACCATTTTGTAAATGCAAGGCTCGTAGACGAGCCGTCCCACCATAGCTTAATGAAGATGACCACTCCAAGAAGCATAATGCTGATAAAAGCAATAAAGGCGTTAAACATTTAACCACCAAAACCTCTCTGGATTTGTTAATGCAGTTAATAAGATAATAATAAGATAAAGCAAAACCTTCAAATTCTCTATACCTATAAAGGAGTATTTACATGAAAATAAGCGCTGAATTGCTTGCCGGATTCCTATTTTTATCTGTAATATGAGCCCTTCTTCCATTACAATAGAAGGTAACCGCTAGTAAGTTGACGTCCGAGGTGTACCAGAATGAATGCGAACAATTATATCGAGAGTCGAACTGGCATGACTCTTAGGGATTTTATGAATGAACAAACATGCATGAAGCCGGATGTGTTTCTCCCGCTTGCCAGAGCAATTGCGGCCTGTGTCGGGAATCTTCACCAGCAGCAGACCATTCATCTCGATTTGCGGCCTGAGCGGATAGCTGTACTTGCAAATGGCCAAGAGGCATATTTGAGCGATTCAGGCTATGCGGTGCAGCGTTCGGATGACCGCTATGTCCGTCCGGCCGGCAGCGGCATATCCGAAACAAGTCTGCCCTACTGCTCACCCGAAAACACGGGCAGGATGATGCGTTCCGCAGACGAGCGCAGCGATCTGTATTCGATTGGCGTCATTTACTACGAAATGCTGGCTGGCCGCCTGCCTTTTCTTGCCGGGGATCCGCTCGAATGGGTGTATATGCATTTGGCGCAAAGCCCGCCGCCGCTGACGAATCATAGAACGGATTTGCCCGAAGGTCTGGAATCTATCATCATGAAGCTGCTGGAAAAAAATCCGAATAAGCGCTACCAAAATGCCGGGTTTCTCATAGCGGATTTGGACAAAATAGGACGCCCTCATGATACGTTCTTCATGGAGGCGGGGTTTCACGGCAGAGAGCATGAGCTTGCCATGCTTACGCAAGCCTTTTATTCCGCTTGCTTGGGGTCAACGGAAATGGTTTATATTTCGGGCGAAGCCGGCATCGGTAAAACAAGCTTGATGAATGAAATGTTTCGAAAACAAGAGCATTCGCGAGATTTTTTCTATATTACCGGAAAATTCGAACAAATATCGAAAGAAAGCCCTTATCATCCGATTATTCAGGCATTTCGCGGGTTAATGCGTCATTTGCTGGGAGAACGAAAGGATCAGTCCGAGCTGTGGAAACAAAAGCTGCAAGCAGCTTTGGGCGCCAGCGCCAACGTCATTACAGCGATTATTCCTGAAGTCGAGCTGATATTGGGCGCTGTGCCGGCTGCGGAAGAGCTTCCGGCCAATGAATCGAAAAAACGGTTCATTTATGTTTTTCGCAAATTTGTACAAGCATTGGCATCTAAGGAACATCCTCTCGTCCTGTTTATCGATGATTTGCAATGGGCGGACTCATCGTCCCTCCAGCTCATTCATGCGCTGCTATGCGACCCGGAATGCCAGTATTTGATGTTCGTCTGCGCTTATCGCCATACGGAAACGGACCGAAGCAAGCTGCCGGGGTACGAAACGGATGGAAGCGTCGCAGAGCAAGCGGTTGTCCGCCATATTCATCTGTCGCCGCTGAACCTTTCGCAAATGAACCGCATCGTTATGGAGACGCTTAACAGCCCCGCGGACACTACGATGTCCTTGACGGAACTGCTGTATCATAGATCAGGCGGCAATCCGTTTCATTTCAATCAAATCTTACTCCGGCTGCAGGACGACGGCACTCTGCTGTACAACCACGGGAAGCGGTGCTGGCAGTGGAATTTGGGGCAAATTATCGAGCAGGAGCCAAGCTATGCCATCCATGATTTGATGGAGCACAAGCTGCTTCGCCTTTCGAGCGACGCTCAGGAGCTTCTTCGGATTGCGGCCTGCGTAGGAAGCACGTTTCACCCGCATTTGATAGCTTGCGTTGCGAACCGGGCGATGGAAGACATGCTTGCAGAATGGTCCGCAATTGAAGCCGAAGGAATGATTGTGCCGTTCGAAACCGATGAATTCCGCTTTGCTCACGACAACATCCAGAGGCTGATTTACAGTCGGATCGATGACGAATCGAAACAGGCCATCCATATCCGAATAGGCAGATGCCTGAATGGGGAAGACAGCGGACATGGAGAGAACTCGTTTGACGTTGTCAACCATCTTAATCGGGGCTCCAAACAAATAACGGACGAGCAGGACATCCTGCAGCTCATCAAGCTGAACCTGGATGCGGGAAACCGCGCCAAAGCCTCTTCCGCCTACGATGTCGCATTAGGTTATTTCGGCAAAGGAGTGGAGATGCTGCCTGCGGAGGATTGGGGCGATAAGTTCGAACTTTGCTTCGAATTGCATGCGCAAAAAGCGGAATGCGAATATTTATGCGGCCACTACCGGAAGTCCGATCAGGACATCGATTTCTTGCTCGGCCGTGCGCGCAACCGGGTTGAGCGAAGCAGAGTGCAAATGATCAGAATCATGCAGTACATCAACCAAGGCAAATATTTGGAAGGCACTGCCCTCGGTCTCGAAAGCCTGAGAGAGTATCAGATTATCATTTCGCCCAACCCGGGAAGCTTCACGCTGCTGATTGAAGGGAAACGCATTGAGGCGCTGCTGCGCAATCGGTATGACAGACTCGCCCATTTGGAGGAAATGTCGGATAAAGATCGGATTGCCGCGATGAACCTGATTGCCGCGATTATTCCTTCCACCTTTTTCACGAATAAAAAGGTCTTTTTTCTGTTGACGTGCAGAGCCATTCAGCTTTCGCTTCAATATGGCAACACCCCCGTTTCCGCGGCGATCTACTCCTCATACGGGATGCTGCTGGGGATTGCATCAGGCAAAATCGATAAGGGCTACGCCATTTGCAAAGTAGGCCTGGAGCTATCCGAGCGCTACAACGTCACTTCCATTAAAAGTATAACCTATACCGTATTCGGCGGAGTACTGTGCCTATTTGCCGGAAATGCCCGCGAAGGGGACGCTTACTTGACAAAGGCGCTTCGTTTCGGCATGGATTCGGGGGACTATGTATTTGCCAGTTATGCCATCGGCGCGCATATCAATTCATTGTACACAAGGGCGTCGTTAAGCGAATTGGCAAGAACGATAGCGGAATATATGACGGTGCTCGATACGACAAACGATGAATTCGTGAAGCAGAACTGTTACCTGTATCAGCAATATATTCTCGCCCTGCAGGGCGGGACGGCGGCGCCGGACTCGTTCAGCGGCGCCGGCTTTGACGAAGAGGAATTTTTAAACCTGATTCGCAAGGGGGAGACTTCGGCCACCACCTTATTTCAATACAGCACGTATAAGACTCAGATTTACTATTTGTTGGGCAATTATGAGGAAGCCGTCCGCTGGGCCCGGCAAGCGGGATCTTATGAGGCATATGCCACTCATTTGCCTCATTTGCCGGAATGCCTATTTTATGAAACGCTGGCCGTATTGGCTTGTACACAGTCACCGAAATGGCCCAATCTGAAAAAAAACCTGACTCGCAGTCTTCGCCGTTTCAGCAAATGGGCGGAATACAGCCCGGCTAATTTCCAATCCAGGCAGTATCTCCTTCAAGCTGAATATGCGCGTGTCTCCGGCGAATTCACAATGGCTGAGGAGCTGTATGACAAAGCCATCCGCGAGGCAAGGGAGCAAGGCGATGTGCACGTGACAAGCCTTGTAGGCGAGCTCGCAGCCGGCCACTATTGGCGGCAGGACAAAAGAAAGTCAGCTATATTTTATTTGCAATTGGCTATTGAGGGGTACAAGCAATGGGAAGTGCATGTGAAGGTAATACAATTGGAGGAGCTGCTGGCGCATTGGCAGCGGCAAGAGGAAACCGGTCCAACGTCTGAAAGCGCACAGAGCCCGATACGCCGGAACGATGCGGAGCAAGCGGCCGGAACATCCGGCTTTCGGAATGAGCACAATTCCTTGGACAGCGTCGATCTCGCGGCGATCCTTAAAACAACTCAGGCGATATCGAATCAGATGGACATGGATGCCATGCTTGCGGAAATCATGAATACCATCATGAAATATGCGGGCGCAAGCAAAGGCGCTCTGCTGACGGGCAGCAATGACGCGCTTTTTATTCAGGTATATGCGGATTCGGAGGCGCAAGCTATCCCTTCTCCTTTAGAAATGAATGACAGCGCCCTCTTGCCGGAAGGGATCGTCAGATATGTCTTTCGTACACAGGAGGAGGTTCATTATACCGGGGGAGAGGAAAGCTGGCTGATCCATAACCCGTATATAGCGAAGCACCGGCCTCAATCGGCCCTGTGCATCCCCGTAACTGTCCATGGCGCTCTGCTCGGCGTACTTTACCTTGAAAACAAGCTTGCAAGCGGCGTGTTCGCGCACGATCGCATGGCTGTTCTTCTCGCTATGGCGTCGCATGGCATATTGATGTGCGTGCTGCAAAGCTCGACGGAACCATCATATGCAGAACCAGGCATGGAAGAAGAGGCGCAGCCGTCGCCCGGCATGATAGAGGAACCGCTCACCGAACGTGAGCTGGAGGTGCTTGCGTTATTATCGGCAGGGCTGTCCAATAAGGAAATTGCCGATCACCTGATTATTGCCATAGGTACAGTGAAAGTTCATGTCAAAAATATTTTCGCCAAATTAAAGGTTAATCGGCGCACAAAAGCAATCGCACAAGCCAAAGAACTTAATCTGCTCGGTCAGAGCCCCCGGCCCCCTGCTTGATCGCGAGAAGGTTGGACCGCGGGCTTGAAACGATACCCCATAGCCGGAAGATTTCCCGGTTGCAAAAAATAGCGGCAGAGAGGGACGTAGGATACAATCCCGGACTGCCGCTTTTTTATTATGCTAACGTCACTCTTTCACAGCTCCGACCACGATGCCTTTTATAAAAAACTTTTGCAAAAACGGATAAATAAGCAGAATGGGCAGCGCCCCGATAAAGATTTGCGCCGATTTCACGGTGCGCTGGGATAAATTTTCCAAATCCTTGGGATCAATGCTTATCTTGCTGAAATCCTGCTGTACGACGATCGTTTGAAGGAAGGTCGCCAGCGGATATTTATCCGTGTCCATCATATAAATTAACCCGTCGAACCAGGAGTTCCAATGAAACACCAGCGTGAACAGCGTAATCGTCGCAAGCGCCGGTGTCGAGATCGGCAAATGGATCTTGAACAAAATTCGGATGATCCCCGCCCCGTCCATGAGCGCGGCTTCCTCCAGTTCGGCAGGTATCGTTCGAAAAAAATTCATCAGCAGAATCATATTATAAACGCTTAGCGCCGAAGGCAAGACAAGCGCCCATATCGTATTGATCAAGCCAAGATTCGTTATAAGAATGTAGCTGGGAACCAGCCCGCCGGAAAACAGCATCGTAAATACGAAAAACCACATATAAGCATTCCGGCTTTTAAATTCCGTATACGTTTTCGATAATGCGCAGCCTGCCAATACAGTAACGGCCATGCCGATCCCGGTACCCAGGACGGCCCGGTACACCGAATAAAGCAGCGATTGGACAAAATTCGGGTTGTTCAACGTCTTCATATAGGACTCCAGCGTAAAGTCGACCGGCCATAGGTTGATCATATTGGCGGTTGCCGCAGCTTTGCCGCTAAAAGAAACAGCCAGTACATGTATAAGCGGCAGTATGCACAGCAGCGATATACCGATGAGAAACAGTTGGTTCACGGCATTAAACCATCGATAAGCTGTCGTTTTATGGTACATCTGTCGCGACACCCCCTTTTTTCAACTAAAAAATCCGATAATTGGCAAATTTATAGGCCAGCCTGTACGAGATGACAATCAGAACGAGACTGGTTACCGATTTGAACAACCCGACTGCCGTCGCGAAACTGAAATCCCCCTTGAGCATAGCCGACCTGTAAACGAAGGTATCGATCACGTCCCCTTTGTTATACACGAGCGGGTTGTACAAGTTGAAAATTTGATCAAACCCCGCATTCAACACGTTCCCGAGCTGCAGCGTAGCGACAACGACAATAATCGGCATCATGGCAGGCAGTGTCACATGCAAGGTCTGCTGCAGCCTCGTCGCACCGTCCACTTCAGCAGCTTCATACAAAGAGGGATTCACTGCCGTTATAGCAGCCAAGTAAATGATCATACCGAACCCGAATTCCTTCCAAATATCGCTTACAACCACGACAAAGCGGAACCAATCCCCGTCACCCAAAAAGAAAACAGGCTTCGTGCCGAATACGGCCGACAGCATCCGGTTCACAAGCCCGCCTTTGACCGACAGCAGGTCGAGCAAAATCCCTCCGAGAATGACCCATGACAAAAAGTGGGGCAAATAGACCAAAGTTTGAATACTCCGTTTGAGCCCGCTTTTTCGCACCTCATTCAGCAGTAAAGCAAATACGATCGGCACGAGCGTTCCGAAACCAATTTTCAATACGGAAATAATTAGCGTATTCCATATGACTTGAGCAGATTCTTCAAACATAAACAAAGAATGAAAATGCTTGAAGCCGACCCATTCGGATTTAAAAAAACCGAGCCAAGGCTTATAGTTCTGAAATGCCATCACAAGCCCGCCGATTGGAATGTAGTGAAAGATGACGGCGATCACTAACGCCGGAAATATCAACAGGTGAAGCGGCCATGTTTTTTTCAATCCGCGGATCCATTTGCTCTTCGTTGAACTTGAGGATATTTTGCCTAGAACAATAGCATCCTGAGTGCTTTTCATATGTTTTCCCCTTCCCGCAACCAAGTCATTGCACTTTCGACTGCTTCTGCTACTATTATATCAACGCGATCTTTCGCTACCTATGGCACGTTCTTAACTTCTATGTCCCTTGCCATAACCTCTTGCCCACGATTATTCTCCAGGCGGTGAACACATGGTAAAATATAAAATATTCCGCAACATGCTGATCATGCTGGTCGTCCTGCTCCTTCCGGCTACCTTGCTTTTCTATTATTCCAACAAAGCCGGCGAGGACTTGGTCCGGGAAACGCTTGAAAATTCGGCTGCCAAACAGCTGGAGTTCACGATGCTTCAGCTCGAGCAGTCCATAAGACAGCTCGAAACGCAGACGCAGCTGCTCGTGAACGATTCCAGCATCAAGGCATATTCGAGCTCGTGGGATTTCCCCGAGTATGTCGACCATTTGCTGATGCGGAAATATGTCGAGGAAAAGCTGATTCTCCAAAGCCAGGCGGGTTCGCTCAATCACGATATAAGCGTTTACTGGCCGCATATTAAGGAAGCGCTTTCCACCCAAGGGAAGTTTGCCTACGATGACGCCCAACTGGTCTCCGCGCCGAAAAACAAGTGGTTCATCCGCAAAGATGAGCAAGGAACGGCTTCGTTCCATTTGCTGTTCACGAATCCGTATACTTCAAATTCGGATTTGAGCCATGTAACCTCCATTGTTGAAACTTCCATTCCAGGCGACTATTTGAAGTCGGTTCTCAAGGGTCTTGATGCGTCGGGTAACGGAACGTCTTTCATCTATTTGTCCGATTCCACGACAATTGCCAATCAGACGATTAACGGGAAGTTCTTATCGCTGTTGAATCAGGTAGATGCGCTCCATGACGATGCTTCCGCCGCAAGGCCGCAGTTCTCCATTCTCAAGATAGACGGTACGGAATACATGGTGCAAACGATCCGTATTCCTTCTTTGGACGGTATGCTTGTCAGCTGCATTCAGTTGAACGAATTTTTGAATCCTCTCAAGAAGGTAAAGCAGCTCGTGAATACTAGCCTGCTCCTGCTCTTTGTTTCCGGCGTAGTCATGTCCTATTTGCTTTACCGGCACTTTCGGATTCCGTTCGGCTACATGGTCCGCAAAATCGAGAGCCTGGGTTCAGGCGATTATAACAGCAGAGCGGCCGTCAAAACAAACAACGAATTTGATTATTTATTTGCCAAATTTAACGAAATGGCATCGCGGATTCAAGCTCTGATCGAAAATGTGTATGAGGAGCGGGTTCGAACGCGCGAAGCGGAATACAAGCATTTGCAGTCGCAAATCAATCCTCATTTTCTTTACAACTGCATGTTTTATATTGTGAGTATGGCGCATAAATCTCCGGAAGCCGTCACTTCCATGGCCAAAAACCTGGCCCAGTTTTATCGCTTCATTACCCGCAAAGCCGGAACGGATTCTACGCTGGCAGACGAAATAAGTCTTGTCGATAGCTATCTGCAAGTCCAATCGCTCAGAAACAAGCGGCTGACTTACGAAATCGACATTTTGCCGTCGATGCTGGAGTTATCCGTTCCGACCCTTCTGCTTCAACCGCTGGTCGAGAATGCCGTCGTACATGGACTGGAGAGCAAAAGAGAATCCGGAATCATTCGCATTCGCGGCTCCTGGAGTCATGACGACTACACCATTACCGTCGAAGACGACGGCGCAGGCATGTCGGAACAAGCCATTCGCGAACTGGCGGTACAGGTATATCATCAGCGCAATTCGGAAGAGATCGGCTGCGGTTTATGGAACATTCATCATCGGCTTACGAACAAGTTCGGTCCGAAATCGGGCTTGCATTTTGCTAACAATTCATGGGGAGGCTTCAGCGTTACCATTAAGATCCCCTCGATGAGACAGGAGGTTATCCCTTATGAACGTATTGTTGGTGGATGATGAGGAATATGTGCTTGATTACTTGCAGGAAAGTGTGGAATGGGCACAGTGCGGGATTGCGGATGTATACCGGGCAAGCTCGACGGATGAAGCGCTCGACATTGTCATGAAATATCAGATCCCGCTGCTCGTTACGGATATCCGGATGCCCGAAAAAAGCGGCCTGGATTTGCTGGAAACGATTCACAACCGGCACCCCGATACGAAAGTCATTCTGCTGTCCGGATATTCGGAGTTTGATTATGCCAAAAGAGCGCTGCAAAACGGTGCCGCCGACTATTTGCTAAAACCGGTCACAGGCGACGAGGTTGCCGCAGCCGTTCGCAAAGTGATGGCGCAAATCCAGGCGGAAAACAAGCGGACACAGGAGGTGAACAAAGCCGAAGCGGTCATCAGACTGGGGAACACCCGGATGAAGGAGCATCTACTGCTTGACCTGCTGCTTGGCAAACAATATGCAGAAGAAGAGCTGAGACAGCAAATGAAAGCCTTGGATTTGCCCTTGCATCCAAACGATGACTGTACGCTGCTCCTCATTCGTCTGCAAACGTATCCTAACGAATCGCGGGAGGATATCGAGCTTTTTTCTTACGCGCTGCTGAACATAGCGGAGGAAATTTTGTTCCGGGACATTCAAGCGGGCTCCTCCCTCTGGTGGTGCAAAGACTCGTATCAGTTTATTTCCATTGTCCTTTCCGCGGCTGCCTTGGGCGAACGGGACATGCGGGAGGAGCGGATCGCCGAGCTGTATCAAGCTGTCCGGACTTTTTTAAAGAGACATATTTCCGTGCTGTTCACGGAGCCGTTTCCCCTTAGGACTCACATAAACAGTTCGTATTTGCAAGCTGTGAACGATTTTGGGTGGCGGATCGGATTTCAGGAAGGCGTTATTTTACATAATGGCGCGTTAAGCGGCAAACCGGAGTATAAACCGTTAACGAAGCTTTATGAAGCACCGACTCTCCTGCTAGGGATGGAAACGAACCGGTGGGATGAAGTGATGGAGAAGTTTCACAGCATTCTGCAAGAACTGAACGAACCGCCTTTTCGGACACAATATCACATCGTCGAGGCCGTTAACTACTTGTACGCCTGCTTCACTTACATGGCAAATAAGCAAGGGGACCCTTTGAACGACATGATCGGCAGCCTCTCCTTGATTTCCAACCCCTATTATTTTCACTCTGTCGAACAGATCAGGGATTGGGCGCTCCCGTTAATCGAACAGTTCAGACGAACGCTCAACGATTCCATAACCGGCCGAAGCCATATCATCCGTCAAATTCAGGAATTTATTCAAACGTATCTGCATGAGGATGTCAGCCTGACCAAAATAGGCCAGCACGTTTATCTGCATCCGGTATATTTGTCTCGTTTGTACAAAAAGGAAACCGGCGAAAGCATTTCCGCCTATATTACCCGTATCAGAATGGAGAAAGCAGCCCGATTGCTGACCCAAACGAATAAAAAAGTGTCGGATATCGCCCAGGAAGTCGGATACCTGAAAACGCAGTACTTCATCCGCTTGTTTAAAGAGTACTACCATCACACCCCGCAAGGATATCGGAATCAGTAACATATTCGCTAAAAAAGAAGAGAGCCTCATACCCGAGGCCCCTCGTTCTCATTGATTCACGCTTTTGTACCAATCGTTGACTTCTTTTTCGATTTGAGTCCCGCCTTTACTTTTCCAATCCGCGACGAACGTATCGAATTTATCCAGCGGCTCTTTGCCGTAAATGATTTTGGCGAAAGTCTCCAGCTCCATCGTTTTCAAGTTCTCGCCTTTGCTTCGCTGCGTTTCCGTCGGAGCTCCCAGGAATTCTCCCGGCGCATTGCTGTTTCTCATCTGGTAGTTGAGCGACCCGGCGCGAATCTGCTCCTTGTCCGCCACGGCAATTCCCTTTTGCGCTGCGGTCTCCGGCTTGTTCCCCTGGAAAATATAGTCCCAATCCTTCGATTCCATGAAAGGAATCCTCGGCACGTTCCAGAACAAATTATACTTGCTTGAAGTTGCGGCTTTTTCGAGCGGCTTTGGAAACTTTTTCGGATCATACACAGGTTCCCCGTTTACGATCGCATAGTCGTATCCCTCAAAGAAACCGTTTTTAAAGTCGCCGGTTCCAAATTGGCTGTCATAAATTTCGTCCATATACAGGAAAAAGGCGTCCATGTGCTTAAAGTCTTTGTTGAACATCATGACTTTATTTTCGTTGATCGCACCGGTGAAGCGCGCCGTCAGGCCGTTCGGTCCGACAGGCAGAGGATAGGCTCTGACAACCGCGCCCGGATTGCTCTTGGCGACATCGCCGAGCGGCCAGCCATTCGCCCAAAACGGCGCTGCGATGATCCCCGATTTACCTTGAATAAAGCTTTCGGTCGCTTTCATTTCATCAAGAGCAGCTAATTCCGGATCGAGATATCCTTTTTCATACCACGACCGCAGTTTCCCCAAAGCGTCTTTGATACCCGGTTGAACCGAGCCGTATTTGAGCGTCCCGTCGCTCGCTTTCTGCCAGGCTCCAGGAAGGAATTTCCCCGTGTAGGCGCCGAAAACGAAGCTGGCATCCGACATCCAGTTCGCGAATGCGTTCTTGGACGAAAAACTGAACCCGAAGGTATCCTTCTTGCCGTTACCGTCAGGGTCTTGGTTCGTAAAAGCGTCCATCACCTTTTCAAACTCTTCGATCGTCGTAGGCGCTTTCAAATTCAGGCGATCCAGCCAATCCTGCCGGACCCACATCACGGGATTCGTTCCGTCGCCTGCGGAGAAAATCGGCAATCCGAGCAGCTTGCCTTTTTCTTTCACCTGATTTAGCGCAGTTTTGTTATCCGAATAAAGCTTCTTAATCCGCTCCGATGCATATTGGTCAAAAGCCTGCTGGATGTCCATCACTTTTCCGGATTGCATAAGATCGGCAATCAGATTCGGATCCTGCACGATGAACACGTCGGGAAGCTGATTTTGCGAAGTCAGCGAAAGCCTGATTTTCGTATGGTATGCCGCATTATCCGGCGTATCCCACAGGTCCTTGATCTCAATGCCTAATTTCTCTTTAGCCCACTTGTTATGAACATTATTCGCGATTGTCTCGCCATTGATAAATACGTAGTCCGATCCAACGACACGGGCCGTTGTGATTGTAACGGGCGGTTCAAACTTGCCGTTCGCCGCTCTTGGGGCAGTTTCTTGTCCTTGCGGAGTCGGTGATGGCTGACTTCCCGTATTTGAGCCGCAGCCCGCTGCAACCGCGCTTGCCAGGATAAGACTCGTCATCATCGAAGCCAACTTGTGTCTCTTCATATACTTCCCCTCTCTCTCATTCTGCTTCACTTATCATAATTATCGTAGCAAATGAGATTCTTTCGCGTATATGCCCAAAAATAAACTATCATGGCCTTCCTGTAAACCGATACTTGCCGTCCATGCAAAAAAGGATCGGAAATCGTCAAGATAACTTGACTGATTACCAATCCTTGAGAGAGGCTGCAGGTTTCAATATGATTACCCGTATTCCGCAACCAACGGGCTCACCTTTACCGCACATACCTTAAATCCCGGCATTTTGCAGGTCGGATCGAGCTCATCATGCGTAATTTTGTTGACGTTCTGCGTACCGCTCCAATGCATCGGCACGAATACCGTGTCTTCGCGGATATCGCTGCTGTACCGGCTTCGCACATAGATAGCTCCGCGTTTGGACTCCAGCTTCACAAGCGATGCGTCTTCGATCCGGTGTTTCTTCGCGGTTTTCGGATGAATTGCCACGAAAGATTCCACATCCTGCGCAGCCAGGGAATGGCTTTTTCTCGTTTGCACGCCGGTCAAATAGTGAGCAACGACACGGCCGGTCGTCAAATACAGCGGGAACTCTTCGCTGACCTGCTCCTTCGGCAAATGATTGTCCACAGCAGTCAGCAGCGCCCTGCCGTCCGGCAGCGGGAATGACGCTTCAAACAACCGTCTTGCCCCCGGATGGCCCGGCTCCGGACAAGGCCAGTACACACCCTCTTCCTTCCGCAAGCGTTCGTACGTGATGCCGTAGTAGTCCGCCGTACCGCCACGGCTGGCCAAACGAAGCTCGTTAAAAATATCCTCAACCCCGGCAAAGCCGAAATACCGGCCTCGCCCGAACCTTTCCGCCAAATCGCAAAGGACCTGCCAGTCATGCTTGACTTCGCCCGGCGTCTCACGGCCGGCTTCCCTGAGCAGTACGCGTCCTTCGAGGTTGGTCAACGTTCCCGCATTTTCCAAATACGCGGATACCGGCAAGACCAGATCGGCCAACTGTGCCGTCTCGGACATGAGGAAGTCGGCAACGACAAGGAAATCGAGTTTCTTCAGTCCTTCTTCTACGAAATTGGCATTTGGGCTGGATACGATCGGATTGGAGCCCATCACGAACAAAGCGCGAATCTCCTGCTCGTACACCTTCTCCATCATTTCGTAAGCGGAGACACCCTTGCCTGGAAGTTCGTCCGGGTCAATCCCCCATACGCCCGCGACATAGGCGCGATCTTCGGGGTTCTCGATCAGCCGGTAGCCCGGAAGCTGGTCGGCCTTTTGCCCGTGCTCCCTGCCGCCCTGCCCGTTCCCTTGGCCGGTGACGGCGCCGTAGCCGCAGCCCGGCTTGCCGATTTTGCCGGTCAACAGCACGAGATTAAGAAAGTTGCGAACCGCCATATGCCCGTCCGTCTGCTGTTCCACCCCTCTTGCCGTGAAAACCATGCCTGTCGCCGCCTTGCCGTAAGCCAGCGCCGCTTTGCGGATCAGTTCGGCCGGAACTCCGGTTAACCCGGCAATCTCCGCCATATCGAGCGAATCCAGATGCGCTTGCAGCTCGGCAAATCCTTTCGTGCGCTGCCGGACGAATGCCGAATCGACCAGCCCCTCTTCCATTACAACCTTCAGCATACCGTTAGCCAACGCCGCATCCATCCCCGGCTTCACCCGCAAATGCAGATCGGCGATACGGGTCGTGCCGGTTTCCCTTGGATCGATCGCAATGATGTAGGCTTTCTTCTCTTTAGCCCTTGTAAAATAGGGCATGAGCGTCGGCTGGCACTCCGCGATATTCGTCCCGGCCAGGATGATGCAATCGGCAAGCTCGATATCCGACAGTTGGTTCGTTAAGCCGCGATCAATCCCGAACACCTTAACGCCCGCGGAAGCAGCCGACGACATGCAAAATCTGCCGTTATAGTCGATGTACTTCGTCTGCAGAGCCACGCGTGCGAACTTGCCCAGCAAATAGGCGGTTTCATTCGTTAACGAGCCACCGCCGTAAAGGCCGACAGTATGGTTCCCGTATTGTCCGCGAAGCTCCTCGAACGTTGCCGCTATCCGTTCATAAGCTTCTTCCCACGATACGCGGACGAACCGGCCATCCTTCTTCATCAGCGGATGCAGGATGCGTTCGCCGGTCAGCACGTGCTGGTACGCGTTCATGCCTTTGATGCAGAGCCGTCCTTCCGAAGCTAGATTCGGCTTCGGAACGACTGTATAGGTCGGACGCCCCTCCGCCCGGCCCCTTTCCTCGATCACCTGCATCTTGCATTGAACGCTGCAAAAAGGGCATTGTGTATCCATCACATGGAGAAAACCGTTCCCGGCTTGTTCTTGCTCTGCCAACTGACTCATATGCACTCAGCTCACCTTATCAAAGCAGCCGTCGGCTGCAGATTTACTTGCCGTTGCTCCGTCCGTTGCCGCTCTGCGTTCATTCTCGCTATCAATTCCGCCCGGAATAGCAGATGAAACAAACCTTCCCGCAGCTTCGTGATGCCGAGGCGTTCCACCCATTGTCCTGTCGTTTCGCCGTACTTCGCCTCTTCGCGGTACCACTGCAAAAATGCGGCCGATATTTCCAGCACCGTATCCTCCGAAGATTCCACCGTCAGCAGCTCTCCCTTACGGAACTTCGCGCCGGAACTGCCGCCAACGTAGATCTCCCAGCCTCCCGGCACGCCGACAATACCCAGATCTTTGCCAAGCGTCCCCGCCCGGTGCAATGGGCTTGCCGAGACGGCCACAGCTGCTTGCGCCGGCATTTGCAGATGCTCCAATCGGCGTTCGAGACGGGCCCCCAGCCGGACGGAGTCCTGCAGCGCGCCGGGATCGTAGCCGATACCGGCGCATGTGGCCACAGAGGCGATCGTTTTGCCGTAGACAGGAGCTGCCTCAAGCGGCTGACCGAGCTCCATGCCAACCGAACCGATATACCCGGCGTCGATGCCCAGCAGGTCCAGATGCGCGCCGCCGCTCAGCTTCACTAACGGGATGTTGTACTTGTCGATCACATCCGCAATCCGCCTTAGCTGTTCGGCGGTCGTGACGCCGCCGTACATGCGCGGCGTGACGCCGTACGTGCCGTCGGCGAGCAAGCCCGCCCCCGGAGCCGCCGCGGCCGCTCCGGCTTCGATGTCGGCCGCCAGTGCCTGGCCGACATAATACCGCAAGGCCGGCCGGCAAACTGCGCAGCCGGCCGGCTTGCTCCAGCCCAGCGCGGTCATCGCTTCCCGCGCTGTCGCAAACCCGCCTGCGCGGACAGCCTCGCGCAGTTCGTCATGGGTGCAGCCGGTGCAGCCGCACACCGTTTCCTTCGGCGCTGCCTTGCTCTGCAGCGCAAGCCCGAGCATCGCGGACACAAGCGGCTTGCAGCCGCCGCATGTGCTCGATGCCCGTGTACAAGCGCGAACGTCTTCGACACTTTCGCAGCCTTGCTCGCGGACCGCCTCCAGAATCGCGCCCTTCGATACGCCGTTGCAGGAGCACACGGTCGCGTTCAGCGCCAGCGAAGCTGCATATGCCTCATCCGCGCCGCTTCCCTTCGCCTCTTCTTCGTCCAGCACGGACACATCCGCCTGCTGCTTGATATAGCCTAGCAGCTTGTTGCCCTCGCTGGCGTCGCCGTACAATACAGCGCCGACAATTTTGTTGTTGCGGACTGAAACCTTTTTGTACGTATGCCGAATGCCGTCATACACTTTCAGGGAAGTATCGATGTCCGAATCACGGATATCTCCCGCAGAAAATACCTCCACGCCGGATACTTTCAACTGCGAATACAGGATCGAACCGTGGTAGCCTTCGCCGCCGATGCCGCAGATTGTTCTAGCCAGAACTTTGCCCTGCTCGTATAACGGCGCTACGAGACCGTAGACCGTCCCGCGATGCTCCGCGCATTCTCCGACCGCATAAATACCCGGCACATTCGTTTCCATATAATCGTTGACGACGATCGCACGGTTCGTCTCTATTCCGCTGTCTGCCGCCAGCCTGATGTTCGGGCGCACGCCGACCGCGATAACGACCAGATCCGCTTCTACTTTGCTTCCGTCCTTGAATTGGAGACCTTCCACCCGTTTTTTCCCGATAATTCTCTCCGTCTGTTTTTCAAGCAGAAACCGCATCCCCTGCTTTTCCAGATCTTTTTTTAACATGTTCGCCGCCGCAGCGTCCAGCTGCCGTTCCATCAAAAAACCGTTAAGGTGCACGACGTGAACGTCCATGCCCAGGTTCAACAATCCGCGGGCCGCTTCCAGGCCGAGCAAACCGCCGCCGATGACGACAGCCTTTTTATACGACTTGGCGGTTTCCATCATCGTGTTGCAATCGTTAATATCCCGAAAAGCGGTAACTCCCGGTTTGTCGGCTCCAGGCAGCGGAAGCATGAACGGCGAAGAGCCCGTAGCCAGAATCAATTGATCGTACGGAACCGTACGCCCTTCCCGGCTGATCACGACGCGTTTCGCTTTATCGATGTGAATAACGGGGTCGCCCGCATAAAGCGTTATGCCGTTATCCAGGTACCACTGCCAGTCATTGATGGTAATGTCCTTCACGGTCGTGTCGCCTTGAAGCACCTTGGACAGCATAATCCGGTTATAATTCGGATGCGGCTCGCCGCCGAAGATGACGATCTCGAACCGCTCCGGAGCGAGCCCCAGAATTTCTTCCACGCAGCGCACGCCGGCCATGCCATTGCCTATTACAACAAGCTTTTGTTTCCCCATGTCTGCTTGACCTCCACATCCCAGACTGAAGACGACTCATTCCCATCGCCGCTTTTCGCCCCGCTCAAGCCGCCGCACCCGGTTTGGCCGTATTCATGCGAATCGTCGCACGGTTCATCCAAAGGCAACCTAAGGCAAAGAGCATAAGCAGCACAAACCCCAGCGTGTAGGAGCCGGACCAATCTTTAATGAAACCGAGGGCGATCGGCGGGAAAAATCCGCCTATACCTCCCGCTGCGCCGACGATTCCGGTTACCGCCCCCGTATTGAAAGGCGCTGCCTCCGGCACCATTTTAAACACGGCACCATTCCCTATACCAAGCAAAGCGGCTGCAATCAGGCAGCTGGCGCTGAACCCGGCAAATTGCTGCAAGGTCGCCGCCATAGCAAGCGAGGTTAGCATAATTCCCGCAAACACAACCGCCAGAACTTTACGCGACCCGACGCGGTCCGCCGCATATCCGCCCAACGGGCGGATCAGCGTGGCAATGACGACGAATCCCGCTGTTTTCATACCGGCGCTTGTTGCCGACAATTGAAACAAATCTTGAAGCAGCGTGGGTAAGTACGCCCCGAAAGCTACAAAACCGCCGAATGTCAAAAAATAAAATACGGATAAATACCATGTCGATTGTTCCTTAAGCACCGCCATCGATTGTTTGAACGTCTTCGCGCGGGCCGGAGCCGGCAAGTCCTTCGTCCCGCTCCAAAAGACTGCGGTTACGATTATAATCATGATCGCCAGGCTCCAAAATACCCAGGGCAAGCCGAAGCTGTTAAACACAAAAGGCAGCGCATAACTTGCCGCCGCTCCGCCCAGGTTGCCGAGCCCGGCCAATCCGAGCACTAGACCTTGCCTCTCGGCGGGAAACCACCTCGAAACATAAGTCAGCGAAATGGCGAACGTCGTTCCGGCCATCCCGACAAACAGCGCGCAGATCAGCAGCAGCAGGTAGGATTGCGCCCATCCGGCTGCCAGCAGCGGAATAACAAGAAACAGCATCGTTGCCGCAAATACCCGTTTGCCTCCAAAACGATCCGTATAAACCCCCATCGGAATTCGCAGAATCGATCCGAGCAGCACCGGCGCAGCGATCAATACGCTTTTTTGAACCGTACTAAGATGAAACATTTCTTGAATTTGTCCGGCAATCGGAGAAAATACGCTCCAGATGACGAACGAGGCCATCATCGCCATTGTCGAAAGTCCCAGGGCAAGGGCAGATTCGTTTCGTCGCATGATTCGGCACCTTTTTCCAGGCTAGGAGGCCAGGATACTTTCTTCCGCAATGTGAAGATACAACTCGCCGCCGGCAGCGTCGATCTCCACCCGGAAGGTCGTTACGCAGCCTTCGTCGGGTGCTTGAACGAGCCCGTCGTGCAGATCGATTTTCCAGTCATGGAGCGGACAAAATACGTGGTGATCGCACACTATGCCTTCGGACAGCTTGCCCGCTTTGTGCGGACAACGGTTTTCAATAGCCTTGACAGTGCCGTCCGAAAGCTTGAACACGGCGATTTCCAACGTCCCGATGCGGACAATTCTCGACCTTTTTTCAACGATTTCCGATATATTTCCAATATGGATCCGCTTCATCCCCATCATCTCCTCTATTTCAAAATCGACTCTGCCGATTGCTCCTCCAGCGGTACGAACGTCTTGTGCAGCGATTGCTCCTCAATGATTTCTTTCCATGGATCTTTCATCAATTTCAGCGTCTTCTCGATTCGCTCCACTAGCTTAGCGCGGTCTTCTTTCGTTTCCAACGCCGCCTTGATCGTATCCAGGCCTACGCGTTCCACCCACTCGGAAGTCCGTTCGTTGTACTTCCCGGTTTCACGGTAGTACTGCAGGTAAGCACCCGACCATTCCAGCACTTCCTCTTCGGTCTTGACTTTGCACAGCAGGTCGGTTCCGCGAAGCTTCGTCCCGCCGTTTCCACCGACATGCAGTTCCCAACCGCCGTCGATCGCGACAACGCCGAAGTCCTTGATCGTCGCTTCCGCACAGTTGCGCGGGCAACCCGAGACAGCCATTTTCACTTTGGCCGGCGTGTACAGCCGCTCGTATTTTTTCTCAAGCTGTATGCCCATGCCGATGGCATCCTGCGTGCCGAACCGGCAAAATGTCGAGCCTACGCACGTTTTCACAGTGCGAAGCGATTTGCCGTAAGCGTAGCCTGAAGGCATATCCAGCTCGGCCCACATGGCGGGCAAGTCTTCCTTCTTCACGCCAAGCAAGTCGATTCGCTGTCCGCCTGTCATTTTAACGAGCGGCACTTCGTATTTTTCCGCGATTTCCGCGATTTTCTTCAAATCCTTCGGCGTCGTTACGCCGCCATACATTCTCGGCACAACCGAGTACGTGCCGTCCTTCTGAATATTCGCATGATTGCGTTCATTCACGAACCGGGACTCTCTTTCATCCTCATGCTCTTCCGGCCATACCATGCCGAGGTAATAGTTAAGCGCCGGACGGCATTTGGAGCACCCCTCCGCGTTCGACCATTCCAGCACGTTCATGACTTCTTTCGAGGTTGTCAATCTCATGCTGCGAATCGCCTCCACGACCTCGTCGCGCCCCAGCGGCGTACAGCCGCAAATGCCTTCCTTTACCGTCTTTACGCCGTCCGCTCCGAGCACATAGGTGAGCACATCGGCCACAAGCGGTTTGCAGCCGCCGCAGGAAGCGGACGCTTTGGTGCATGCTTTGATCTCATTGACGCTGGAACAGCCCTTCTCCCGGATCGCCTTCACGATGGCGCCTTTGGATACGCCGTTGCAGCCGCATACGATCTCCTCGTCATTCATCCCCGCAATCAAATCCGCGCCGGATTTCGCCTTGCCGCCTCCTTCGCCAAGAAGCACCGTCTTTTCCTTGCCGGTTACATCCTCGCCGTTGCGGATCATGGCAAACAGGCGGGAGCTGTCGCTGATGTCGCCGAACAGGACGGCGCCGATCACTTTGCCGTCCCGAATGACGGCTTTCTTATATATCCCTTCGAAATCGTCCTGAACGCGAACGGCGCGCGTACCCGGTTTGTCGGCATATTCTCCGGCCGAAAATACGTCCACGCCCGACACCTTCAGCTTCGTCGATACGACGGAGCCTTGATAGCCGGCTGTCTCAACGCCTGCAAGCCGCTTGGCCAGCACAGCGCCCTGCTCGTAAAGCGGAGCGACCAGCCCGTAAGCGACCCCGCGATGTTCAGCGCATTCGCCGACGGAGTAAATATGAGGGACGTTCGTCTCCATGAAATCGTTGACGACGATGCCCCGGTTAATCTCGATACCGCTGTTTTTCGCCAGCGCAGTATTCGGACGAATGCCTACCGCCATCACGATCAGATCGGTTTCGATTTCCGACCCGTCGGTAAAACGAAGGCCTGTCGCGCGCTTTTTCCCAAGGATCGATTCGCTGTTTTTCTTAAGCAGGAACTTCATACCCTGGCGTTCCAGCTCCTGCTGCAGCAAGAGTGAAGCGGTCCGGTCAAGCTGGAGATTCATCAGGTATTCATTAATATGAACGACCGACACTTCCATGCCCAGGTTCAGCAAACCCCGAGCCGCCTCCAGACCGAGCAAACCGCCACCGATGACGACCGCTTTCTTGTATTGCTTGGCGGCTGCAATCATCGCTTCGCAATCTTTAATATCCCGGAAAGCAATAACGCCTTCTTTATCCGCGCCGGGGAGCGGAAGCATGAAAGGCAGCGATCCGGTCGCAAGAATCAGTTCATCGTAGGGAACCGTTATTCCGCCGTCCGTGCTGACGAGCTTGCGGTTCGCATCGATATGACTAACGGTATGGCCTGTATGCAGCGTAATGTTATTTTCTTCGTACCAGGACCAGTCGTTGATGACGATATCTTTCATACCTGCGTCGCCGGCCAGCACAGAAGAGAGCAGGATGCGGTTATAGTTCGGATACGGCTCTTTCCCAAAAACAGTAATTTGATATTGACTGGGCGCCAGCTTCAGCAATTGCTCGATACAGCTGACTCCAGCCATCCCGTTTCCTACCAAGACAATTTTCTTCTTCATTGAAATTCACGCTCCTGTTCCGACTATAACATCACTTATGATGTTATGTTTTTCTTTATATTTAGCAAAAACACTTCCGATCTCGAAATTACGTAAATTAATCTAACATATAAATAATGTAACCCATAGGGCTGTATTTTTCAACAAGAAAATAACGATCTCGTTGGTGTTTACAACAAAACCCGTTAAATAAGCGGATATTTCAATGATATCCAGCTTTTAATATTCGTTTTTTAGAGCAATTCCCCTGGATTTTTTTCGAGAAATCCTGACATGAATGCTTTTGAATTCATGCTCCCGAATGAATTCAATGTAATGTTTTTTAACATAAAATATACTGTTATCAATCAAGAGATGGACGAAAATACTCTTAAAAGTGCATAAGAAAAATAGGAATTAAGCGCCTGGGCAACCAGGGAATCAATTCCTCTCTGTATCCGATCCTAACTTCGTCTATTTGAAAAGGACTATCTAAAGAATAACTGTTTCAAAGCCAATTCGGTATACTACACATGCAGTATTATCGAGCTGCGGCACTATCGCTAAAGGAAATTATTTATTATTTCCAGCAGTATACTGATCGTAATTGAAGCCTTGGAGTTTGCATTTAGCTTGTTATTGATATTTTGAATATGAGTGCGTACCGTACTTTCGCTGATATAAAGCATTTTGCTAATTTGTTTGTAGTTATAGTCGGAAATCCAGTAAAGCAAAATTTCTTTTTCTCTTTTCGACAGGTTCGGGAATATGGATCTCTCGACGAAAAAAGGTTGGATTGTTTTAAATATTTCTTCCTCGTCTTTCATAAAACACTCTCCTTCATAAATTCCCCCCTCCTATATGTAGACACGTTTCAAAAAAATAAAATCACTTATTTCAAACATATTATTCCAAATCATGAACAAAATGTGTACATTTTATGAATTCAATTGGCATGAGACGGCCTATTCCAGCCCCTTTTGCACAATTCCGTCTGATTTTTCGCATACAAAATAAAAAGCAGCTTGCCGCGGCAAACTGCTCCTTGTCTCTTTTAACTATAGCAGCCAGCTAAAATAAAAATTGAACCAAAATCATATAGAATAGAGTGCCGCTTGCAATGGATAAAAACATATTCTTTTTCCAAATATGGAGAAAAACAACGACAGCAATTGAAATCAATTCGGGCGCTCCATAATTGCCGGATAAAAATTTGACATCTTTAATGCTATAGACAACCAGCAGCCCCAAAGCTGCCGAGGGCAATACTTTGCCGAGATACTGCACATAGCTTGGAGTAGGCTTGCCTGAAGGAAAAATAATAAACGGAATAAATCTCGTCATCATCGTTCCCAAAACAACCATTCCAATCGTAATCATTTGCTCTAATAAAGTCATTGACATGTACGTTCACCTGGTTTCTTCTCCAGTTGCTTCCTCATCAAAGTAAGTACGAAGAGAATGATGATCATGGAAGGAATGACAAAGCTGCCGCTATTAAAAATAAAAAGGCATAAAAGCGATAATCCCAGACCCAATAACGCGCTGCGATGCGCTGTCTCTTTCATCCATTGTTCGATAAAGATGACAACAAATAGAGCCGTCATAACAAACTCAAGCCCTTCCATATTTACTTGCACTAGCGAACCAAACAGCCCGCCAATTGTAGCCCCAAGGACCCAATAGCTATGATTAAGCACGGTGACGAAGAACATATACCATCCTTTATTCACTTCTTGCGCTATATTTGCTGTGTAATTGATGGAGAACGTTTCATCGCATAAACCAAAAATCAGATAGAGCTTTTTCAGCCCGGTCCCCCTGTACTTTTCAAGCATGGATATCCCATAAAAAAGATGGCGCGCGTTTACCGCTAAAGTGAGGAACAGTGCACCTAACGGATGAAAGGCCCCAAGCAGCAGATTGACAGCAACGAATTCCATCGAACCGGCAAAAATAAGCAGGCTCATAATCAATAGTATAATTGTATGAATTACAATTTTGCGAGGTACAGTATGCCGATAAACTCCTTTACTGATTACCCAATGTCGTGGAAACCCGACAAAGGCGCATTGAACCGTCCGATCTATCTTTCGCTGGCCTTATTACTGGAACATGACATTACAAACGGATTTTTAGCTCCCGGTACAAAATTACCGCCGCAAAGGGAGTTGGCCGATTTTTTAGATGTAAATTTTACGACCATTACACGCGCTTACAAATTATGCGAACTTAAAGGCTTAATTTATGCTGTTACAGGGAGCGGTACATTTGTTTCGCCCAACGCGGCACGCTCCATCACAATTTCAAAAGGTAAAATTTCAAATGAATGTATTGATCTTGGTTTTGTCGAATCATTTGAGCAAACGAATACGACTGTCGCTGAAGCTGCAAAAAAAGTGATGGAGAAACGTTATTTGGAGCTGCTCTTTAATTACAATGATCCTACAGGAATTCCACATCAAAAAGTAGCGGCTCAAAATTGGATGAAAGCTTTTGGCATCCATGCGGACACAGAAAATATGGCCATCGTTTCTGGAGCACAGAATGCGCTGGCAATTACGTTGTTAGCTCTATTTGAACCGGGAAAACGGATCGCAGTCGATATTTATACCTATTCAAACTTTATTGAGATTTCGAAAATGTTTCGTATTAAGCTAGTTCCGGTTCCCGGTGACGAGCACGGAATGCTCCCTGACGAGCTTGAAAATCAATGCCTTCAACTGAATGTCCACGGCGTATTTTTGATGCCTTCTTGTTCTAATCCCACGACTGTAATGATTCCGGAAAACCGTAAAAAAGAATTAGCTGCCATTATTCGAAAGCATAATTTAATTTTAATTGAAGACGATATTCATGCCTTTTTGACAGCCGGTGTTATGGATGATTATGGTCAGCCTATGTTTCAACTTCTCCAAGAACAAACCGTTTATATTTGTAGTACCTCCAAGTCCATCTGTTCCGGCCTCCGAGTGGCATATATGGTGTTTAGCGATGCATACAAAGAGAAGATAATGAAGGCGATTTTTAACATTAATGTCAAGACCTCTTCGTTAGATGCCGAGATCATAACCGAACTTATTTTATCCGGAAAAGCAAATGCAATTGTCGCGAAAAAGAAGGAGCTGGCGCAGTGTGCTAACGATATATTTACAGAGTTTTTCCCTCAGTCTCTTCACACCGGCCATCCATTAAGCTTCTATAGGTGGCTTCCCTTATCGAACCATATTCGTGCAACACACACGGAGAGTTACTTTATGAACAAAGGAATTCAGGTTTTTCAATCCGATCGCTTTTTAAGTGGGGCCGGTACGCATGATCATTATTTGAGAATAGCGCTTTCGTCTACAAATTCTTTGGAGAAATTGAAAAAAGGCTTGGAGATCTTGAAAGAAAGTCTCGGGATTTAAATGCTGACAGCGGCTTAGAATAAAAAAAGCTGCATATCCCCAGAAACCCGGGATTGCAGCTATTTTTGTGGTGCTTCTTGCAACGTATTAGAAGCTCTTCGCAGCTTCCCGGGCTTTCACGATAGCCTCTTCCTTGATGACTCCGGCTCGATCCGGCATTTCTGCCATTCCCTCGACAAAAATGCTTTGAGTATCAGTGACTCCGACGAACTGCAAGATTGTTCGCAAGTAACTATGTCCAAACTCCATGAATGTGGCAGGGCCTTCCGAGTAGACTCCGCCGCTGGCCTGGATGTGAATCGCCTTCTTGCCGGTTATAAGTCCGACAGGGCCGGTCTCGGTGTAACGGTATGTCTTTCCGGGAATAACAAAACAATTGATATAATGGTTCAGCACATACGGGATCGTAAGGTTCCACATCGGCGAGACGAAGACGTATTTATCCGCTGCGATGAATTGATCACAGAGTTCATCAAGCCGGGCGAGCTTTGTTCGTTCAGCATCAGACAGCAACTGATCGAACGGGGTGCCGGAGCCGGACTTTCTCCATTCAAATAATTTCGCTTTTGCATTTAGGATATCGGCGTCCAAGGGCGGGATGTCCATTTGAAATAAGTCGAGATGGATGACTTCGTCCTCGGGGTGCGCTTCGCGATAAGTATCGATAAACTCCTTACCGACAGCCAGGCTGTACGAAGCATGTTGATCGAGCGGGTGAGCAGTAATATACAATACGGTTTTCATTATGGTTTCCCTCCAAGTAATAAGTTCGTTGATTCTTCCGAAGTTGTTTCTTCCCAGCCGGCCCCCAGCATCTCATTCGCTATGGTCATGAAATCTTCCCGATTAATTTCGAATTGCCCGAAGCGAAATGAGTATCCCCAGTTGCGTCTCCCTCTGGTGAACGTCAGCTTGTCCAACAAACCGGCGATTTTAACAGTGCGGCAAGGCAAATAACCCATATTCCGACGATATGGAATAAAGTCGTCGCTCATTTTAAATTGATATACGATATCGTCAGCGACCCGGCCAATAGCCGTAAATGCCTGCAGGAATTCTCCTCCCTTCATATCCGTTCGCGGGGAGTAGTAGATGAGCCAATCCCCCGACCGCATTCTTCCGAGCGAACCAGCCTTCCCGTTGCAAGTCTGCGCGATCCCTTCTTCTACCCCATAGTTGACATGCGATGCAGAGACTATACCGATCCAATAACGACTCCGCTTGGAACAAGTCATGTCGCTCTCATCAAACACAAAATCAGTTGCTCTATCGATCAATTTCTTGCAACCTCCTTTCGTTTTGATATATCCAAGCATACAACAACGCTACTGACAACATCATGTCAGTAGCGTTTTGTCATTTTTTCAATTTCTTCTCTCACTCGATTTTTGAACGATTCCGGCTCAATAACTACGACACCTGCCCCCCATCCGAGTATCCAATGCAGCAGTTCCTCGGGGTGACGTACGCGATAATTCACATAGTATCCATCCGCATGAAGTTCGCCATCCTCCATATAGTAGTTGTCCGTGTTCTGCACTTTATCCGCGATGCTTGCATCAAAGAGCACACGAATCTTGACGTTGCGGTCATCCGTTTGCCGATAATCGTGCAAATTAAAGCTGCTTGGGAGCTGAAACCTTTCATCCGTGATGACAGGATCTTTTATCCGCGAGACTCGGAAATGACGTAGGTCCTGGCGCAAGTCACAATGAGCTATTAACATCCAAGACCCGTCAACGAGTATCAAACCATAAGGTGCAACTGTTCGAGCAGTTTCACGGCTCCCATCGGTATCAGTCAATCTTTTATGGTATCCGAAATGGATTTTTTTTCCATCTAATATGGCGGAGCGGATCGTTTCAATGTTTAATTTCTCACGCCCCACATTCCGTTCCTTCGTATTGAGAAGGCGGATACCGCTGCGGACCCGTTCAGTTTCCTCCTTGATTGGCCCAGGCAAAATCGCTTCAATTTTCCTCCGCGAAGACCGAGCATTTCTGATGTAATGATGATCAAAGCGCTGTTCGATAAAATCAGCGCCGATCAACAAGGTGACTGCTTCATCCAAAGTAAAACTGACAGGCGGTAGAAAGTAGCCCTCGATTAAGGAATAGCCTATTCCGGGTGACCCTACGATAGGTACGCCGGCCTCACAAAGCGCCTGAATATCACGATAGATCGTTCTAACACTGGTCTCAAATGTTTCAGCCAAATCCTCCGCTCTCCGCACATTGCTCCGCTGCAGTTCCAACACAATCGCTAACAAACGTTCTGTTTTTTTCAAGCGCTGCTCCCCCTCTCCCCTTTGCTCTTATCCGCCTTCGTTTATTTTAATCTAACTATACAAACACGCTAATGACAACTGTATGTCAGTAGCATTTCTTCTTTTTCAATTTTTATTAAAATAATAGAATGTTCGTTCATTATGAGGCAAAATAAAATGGGACGCGCTTAAGATTTAATCGCATCCCAACTCATTTGAACCAAGTCCTTCATATTTTTCTCAGTAAATTCAAACTCTCCCTTGAAATGCTGCTTCGCCAATGCTGCTATCGGATGTTGAAGATGTACGTACAACAGCTTGTTATCGCAGTCTTTGAGCAGCTGCTGTTCCCTGCCTTTCTCAACTAATTTATCGTACGGCTGGAACATCTGACTGGTATCTTCAAGGTTCAAATTCTCAACAAGCGGTGAATTGCTAAACTGCTCGAGGAATAGAAAATCTTCTGTACGATCAGTAATAAACTTAATATAATTCCGAATCACTAGTTCGAATCCAGCTTTGACAGGCATAGATTCATCTATTCCCGCAAACATACACGAGCTCATTCTTTGTTTAACATTCAAATACAGCTTAGCGAGCATGTCCTCCTTGTTTTCGAAATAAACATAAATAGTCGACGGGGATACGTTGGCTCGCTTCGCGATCTTTGACATGGATATATCGGAAAAGCCAATCTCATTCAGAAGTTGTATCGTTGCTTGAAATATCGCTTCGCTCTTATTCATATCTTTATGTCTCATAAATTTATGATAAACGTTTATTCGATTAAAAGTCAACAATGTTTAGTAACTCTACTCCAGAGCCCCGTAAACAACGGCCCGCATCCGGTTAACAATGTAGGGTTCGAGGCTCGGCAGCATCTGTTGCATGTACACGACGGACAACTCCTCTGCCGGATCGATCAATAACCACGAACCAGCCAAACCGGCCCAGCCGTATTCGCCGATCGAGCCGTTGCTGCCGCCGGCTGCCCGATCGATCATGACACGGACCCCTAAACCATAGCCGTAACCGCTCATATGCGACCAATTGAAATCTGTAAGCTGCCGCGGACTTAAATGATTGGTCCCCATCAATCGAACCGTATTCGGGCTAACAATCCGAATCCCGTCCAGTTCGCCCCCTCTTGCCAACGCTTGCGCAAACCTGCTATAGTCGCCGATCGTTGACAACAGCCCGCTTCCACCGCTTTCATGGCGGCAGCCTGGCTGATAAGGAGTGTCCATGCGGGTATTTGGAGTCAGCGTCCCATCTTCGGAACGATCGTACATCACACATAAGCGTTCCCGCTTCTCTTCCTGTATCCGGAATGAGGTGTCTGCCATTCCCAGCGGCTCGAAAATTTCCTTCTGCAGAAACTCTCCGAACGTTTGACCGGACAGCACTTCAATCAATGCAGCCAAGACATCGTGGCTTGTACCGTATTTCCAGCTCGTGCCGGGATCGAAAGCCAATGGAATGGCCGCCAGTGCTTTGGACAGCGCCCGGGGGTCCAAAGTCGCTACATTGTTCTCAAAGATTTTTCGGGTCTGCCTTTCAGTTTCCGTACCGTCGCCGCCATAAGTAAGCCCGGACGACATAGTGAACAAATCCTTGACCCGTATCGGGGCCGCTGCGGGAGAGACGGACACAGTACCGAGTTCATTATACCGGTACACTTGTGGATTTTTGAATTCTGGCAGATATTCATCCAGCGGATCGTTCAGCAAGTACAGTCCCTTCTCATATAGCATAAGAGCAGCGACACAAGTAACCACTTTGGTCATCGAATAGATCCGGTAAATTGTATCCGGCTGTATCCTTATGTTCTTCTCCAAATCAGCATATCCGAACCTCTCCTGATATAAAACTTCCCCGCGTCGTACGATGGTGCAGGCACACCCGGCCGGTCCGCCTTTCTCCATGAAGCTCTTAAGCAGCGGAGTCAATCGCTGTAATTGGCTCATTTCCCTAGCACCTCCCGAAAATACTTATAATGGCTGATTCTCAACAACCCAAAGGTCAATGATTTAATTATTCGAGGAATACTATGGATATCCTCCTAAACTCTTCAAAGGCTTTTCCCCCTATTTACTTTTTCTATACCTGGAAAAAAGATATGATATCCGAAACAAAACGTCTGTTTGTAAAAACGTTCCTATGGCCCCGCCCGCCGAAATGAAAAGACCCGATAGGACAGCCGGCACCAATGAAGATGAATTCAGAAAATAAACGGATACACGGGACGAACGAATGTAACATGCATTTCGGTTCGACCGAGACAAGCCTTTCCACTCGACCGGGTTTATAGTATGCTAGTCATATAAGGGAGGAGAGGGAATCTATGGTGAAACAACTAATCATCGGAGATGCTATGCATGAGCTGGCCATTACGCGCCGCATTCTGGAACGCTTGCCCGAGGAGCATATGACGTGGAAGCCGCACGTGAAATCGATGACGTTAGGCGGGCTGACTACGCACCTGATCAACCTGCTGAACTGGCAAGTCGCGATTTTTCAGTACCCGGAATTCGATCTTTCGACCGTGCCGCTTCGGCGGGAACCTTTGGAAAGACGCGAAGACGTGCTGGAGGAATTCGACGCGAACGTCGTCAAGCTTGAAAAGCTGTTAGCCGAGTGCGACGAGAAAACGCTCGGCGAGGAATGGACCTTGCGGAACGGCGATCATATCATCCTGCGCCAACCGCGGGCGATCGCGCTTCGCACCTTCGGATTAAGCCACATGGTCCACCACCGGGCGCAGCTCGGGGTTTATTTGCGGCTTCTCGATATTCCGGTGCCGGGCCTCTACGGTCCCTCGGCCGACGAGGCAGCCAACTGAACTAAGACACACCGAAAAGTCGCAGGGCATCGGCATGACGCCGGTACTCTGCGACTATTTTTTTGTTGTAAATACAACAAAAATGATGTACTATTTTCTTACGTCATTTGAAAAATACAATTGTAGTGGAGTTGCAAATTATGAAGGAAATTCTACGTGAGGTTGGAATGATTGCCAGGTCATTGGATTCTATAAGTAATATTGAATTTAAACAATATGACCTTACAAAAGGACAGTACTTGTACCTCGTGCGAATATGTGAAAATCCGGGAATTATTCAAGAAAAGGTAGCCGAAATGATAAAGGTAGATCGAACGACAGCCGCTCGTGCTATAAAGAAACTTGAGATTACTGGATTTATTGAAAAGAATGATGATCCCTATAACCAAAAGATAAAAAAACTGTTTCCTACGGAGAAAGGGAAGGCTGTTTACCCTGCAATAAAAAGGGAAAACGATTATTCCAATACGGTCGCACTATCCGGATTCTCCGAAAGCGAAGTAGAAACCATTTTTAACCTGCTGCAAAGAGTCAGAAAAAATGTAGAAAAAGACTGGGAGTTTGTAAAAAAGGGAAACAAGAGAAATTATTGATTTTTTAAAAGGAGGCCAAATAAAATGACTGTAACTATAAAAAAGTGCACGTTTAAAGATCTGGGCTTACTTCAAGAAATTAGTGTAGAAACATTTGATGAGACATTCAAGAATCAAAATTCACCAGAAAATATGAAAGCCTACTTGGAAAGAGCATTTAACTTAAACCAATTAGAAAAAGAATTATCAAATATTTCTTCGGAATTCTATTTTATTTATTCTAATGAGGAAATTGCCGGGTATTTAAAGATAAACGCCAATGATGCTCAATCCGAAATAATGGGCAATGATTCGCTTGAAATCGAGAGGATTTATATAAGGGGAAAATTCCATAAACAGGGGCTTGGGAAATATCTAATAAATAAAGCTATAGAAGTAGCGATAGAACGGAATAAAGAGAAGATCTGGCTAGGGGTTTGGGAAAAAAATGAGAGCGCGATTGCCTTTTATAAAAAAATGGAGTTTGTTCAAACAGGAGCCCACTCTTTCTATATGGGTGATGAAGAACAAATAGATTTTATAATGACCAAAACACTCATTTAGCGGGTACGAGTAAAAAAACAGCAGCAGCCAAAGTTTTAATTCCAAGGTTGCTGCTGTTGCTTGAAAATTACTTCACTTTATCATCTTGAGTAACTATTTCATAAATTTGTTCAATTTGTTCATTTAAATGGTCAAAGCGAACAAACCGATCCGCTCTTGCATATTCTTTTTGTTCGATCATCAAAAGCATTGCAGGGACTGCAAAAATCAAAAATCTTGCCGCTACCTCCTCGACCTGATTGGCGTTAATATGGCCCAGGTGTATCTGCGGATAATGCTCGAGCAGCTCCCTTAGCTTAGGCAAAATGGCGTGACACACATTACACTCCGGCCTGGATACGTATAGGAAACTCAACTTATGCTGCTCCAGAAACGCTTCTACCATATCCAGCGAAGTTAATTCATGAAGCTCTTTCATGTTGTCACCCCCATGTTCGTCCACCCCCGAATTGGAGTTTCAACCAAGCGCGTATATTAATCTTCAAGTTGAAACAACTTAAGCTGATTCAAAACCGGCCCATGCACCGTATATAATTTGCGGAACCCTTTTCGTTGAAGAAGCCGGGCGGCCTTCTTGCTTTCGAAACAACCATCAGCCAAGACCATAACCTCATCCTCAAGGGATAATTCTTTTTGCCATACAAAGGGCAGCCGGCCTAATGAAATATTGATTGAGTTCGGAATATGCGCCTTATCGAAATCCGTAACATCCCTTACATCAAGCAGCTTAATTGAGGAGGGTAATTTGTTTAAGCTATCCCTTAGATTCGTTTTTAGACACGACAGGTAATGAACCGGCCCAACTTGACGAATAATCCATATGAGAACAACCGCAAGCAGGATATATAGAGTGACCATAATATTCACTGCTCTTAGTATCCGTGGGATTCAACGAATTTTTCGCTGTCGATGGCTGCCATAGCGCCGCTGCCGGCCGCAGTGATGGCTTGACGATAGCGGCTATCCTGTACGTCCCCACAAGCGAATACGCCGGGTATATTGGTCTCCGTCGTACCTGGAGCAGTGATAATGTAGCCATTCGCATCCGTTGTAATCTGCCCATCCAGAAAGCCGGTATTCGGATGATGCCCAATAGCCACAAACACCCCGTTGGCATGAATCACTTCTTCTTCACCCGTTGCGTTATTTCGGACTTTCAATCCGGTTACCCCACGGTCGCCGGCGATGACTTCAACTGGCGTCTTGTTAAGTGCCCATTCGATTTTTTCGTTGGCATGCGCACGGTCTTGCATGATCTTAGAAGCTCTCAGTTCGTCACGCCGATGTACCAAAATGACTTTAGAAGCGAAGCGTGTCAAGAAGTTCGCTTCTTCCAGCGCGGTGTCACCACCACCGACAACAATCAATTCTTTGTTCCGAAAAAAGAACCCGTCACATGTGGCACATGTGCTGACACCACGACCGACATTCTCTTGTTCATTTGGAATTCCAAGGTACTTGGCACTCGCACCGGTAGAAATAATGAGTGTTTCGGTTACAATCTCACCTTTTCCTTCCACTTGCAATTTAAACGGACGTTCGGACAGATCCGCTTTATTTACCCAACCTGTATAAAATTCGGCCCCAAATCGTTCGGCCTGTTTTCGCATGTTGTCCATCAATTCAGGACCCAGAATCCCCTCCGAAAATCCGGGGTAATTTTCAATTTCCGTCGTTGTGGTTAATTGCCCGCCAGGTTCTGGCCCTTCAATGACAAGTGGGTTCATATTGGCACGAGCCAGGTAAATGGCTGCTGTCAATCCTGCAGGGCCTGTTCCTACGATAACCGATCTATACATGTTTCATTCCTCCATTCGTTGTAGAAATCATCTCTTATTCAATTGATTAATTGAATTATAGTATCAAACATCCCTTTCGTCAAGCGTAAACTTTCCACCTTGAATTCGTTGGATCGAGCATGTCATCGATTCGTTTTGTACAGCTCAATGAGTTCAGATACCGCTCGCTCGGCTGATTGAAGCGCGCCTTCAAGGTGTCCGCCCTGTTCATAAGCAGTTTCTGTGCCTGCAAAAATGATCTTCTTTCCCCAATTCTGCGTGCCTACAGGCGGACCATAGCTTGGGTAGTCGCGAAGTGGTTCGGCGTCTTCATCAACCGCCGTCTCCGGGTCAATGGACCAATCCTTATAAAGAAGGGCACTCATGTTTTCAGCGGACGGCCCGAAGAGCCGGGTCAACTGTTCCACGACGAGTTTGAGGACTTTTTCCTCCCCTAGCTCTTGCCGCGACTTCGCCGGCATCCCAAAGAAACCAAAAAGTGCACCTGCGCCTGTATCAGGCGATGCATCATGGATTTCCTGCAAAGGTCCTACCCAACTGGATACGAGACCAGAAAGCCCTTTTTCGCGCCAAAATGGACGATCGTAAATCGCAACTGCTTTAGCCTGTGCTGCCATCCACGTGGGTTTGTTGACTAAGCTAGCCATTAGTTCGGGAGAGAGCCCAGGCCAAAAGGTGATGGTTCGTGCTACGATCCGGGGCGGTAAGGTGATAATGACTGCACTTGCACGGATACTGTCCCTCTTGTCATCTGCTTCAAGTGTGATGGTTCCGTTTCCTTCCTGACGGATCGAAGTCACTCGCGTGTTAAGCTGGATCGTCCCTGGAGGAAGTGTGGCTGCTACGGCGTCGATGAGGGACTGAACACCTCCAATGAACCGAACCGATCTTTCAACAGCTCCTTCCGGCAACACATATTGTTGTGCGGGTTTATTTCGAGATCGCTCAGAAAGCATGAATCCTTCATTGTACTGCTCAAATGTCCCTAAACCGAGTTCTTTAACGAGCTTGGTAATCGTTCGCTCATACTGTGGCCAGAACCATGTCGGGCCTAGATCGAACCTGCCGAGGTCAGGCCTGTCTGCAACCTCTTTGCTTAAGACTCTTCCACCGATACGTCCTCGTGCTTCTAGCACGCTGCACTTGATGCCTCGTGCTGTGAGCAATGATGCCGTACGTAGGCCGCTTAAACCTGCGCCGATAATGATCACCGGGTCATTCACATTCATTTCCAATTCCATTCCTGCACCCCTTCATCGATTCGATAGGCAGTAAATCCCTTATTCTGCATATGTTCCACGGCCTCCGTTGTATTCACACAAAAGGGTCCTCTACAATAAGCTGCAAGTTCTACATGCTGTGGCAGATAATTTTCACACCCGGACGTGCGAAATCATTACGCAGTGATGCGCTATTGCGCGGATAGTAGACTCGTTTGTCCACGAAGTTGTACATCAGGTCGACAGCACCCCATATATCCAGTAGCTCTCGCGTTTCTAAAGTCACATTCCCTTCGTTTAGAATCATTCAGAAATGCTCAGCACGGCTCGAAATCGTGTCTTTGCCGACATCATTTTATCATACGCTTCGCTAGCGCGTTCCAAGGGGAAGACTTCAATCATAGGCCGTACATCAGTCAGCACACTGAAGCGAACCGCCGCTTCAACTTCTTTAGCCTGTCCGGTAAACGAACCCCGCACTGTATTAGGACCTTTTAAAAAGTCCATGGCAGACAATTCCAAAGGTTCCCCAGAACCCGCTACAATAATGAGTTCGCCATCTGTACCAAGCCCATTGATTAAGGAAGAAATAACTTTAGCATTTGGCGCAGTAGCGAGAATGACTTTGGCTCCGCCTAAGGCTTTTAGCGCTTGGGCCGGATCTTCTTTTTCGGAATCAATGTAAAAATGCGCTCCAAGCTCTCGTGCCAACTTCTCTTTATCCCCGCCACGAGAGATGGCAACGGTTTGAAAGCCTGCTTTCTTTGCGTACTGTACCGCAAGGTGCCCGAGTCCTCCAATACCGGAAATGGCTACAAGATCACCTGGTCGAGCCTTGCTGTTTCGCAGTGCGCTAAACGTAGTTTCGCCTGCACACATCAGCGGAGCTGCTTCTTTGGAGGATACTTCATTTGGAATGCTAGTCAGCCCATCTTCAAAAGCAACCATGTATTCCGCGTAGCCGCCGTCCATGGTTAGACCCGTCACATGGTTGTGGCCCCCATGCCATCCAATGCCTACCCGCTGCCCAATTTTCCATTTCGTCGAACCTGCCCCAAGCTCCTCCACGATACCGACTACTTCATGACCCGGAATCCGCGGATACTCAGGGGCATTCCCTCCAATGGCCACCGAGTCCCCGTTACATACCCCGCATGCTTCTACACGAAGAAGCACTTGCCCTTCTCCAGGTTGAGGCACCGGGATTTCGACCAGCTTCATTTTTTCGCCCTTGGACGGAATTTGTATAGCTTTCATCATTTTCATTGTATCTTACCTCCTACAGTTCGGTTGTGGAACGATTTTAGTATATGACAAAATAAAAATGTATTCAATTATATAATTATATAGTTGAATAATGTAGTTGTTAGTCTAATGCTGTCCACAAACACCATGTCAGCAGAGACAAACACCTGGCGACACCAATCGTATAAGCATGTGGCGCTTTCATAGTGTTTGACATATCATTGTGCTTTAATCCAATACCGCCGTAATATGCTCAGTTGTGATCGACCAGTGTGAAGCAGACCAGTATTTCGCTTTGTCCTTTATGAAGATGATTTGGGGGGATTCATGCTTCACGCTTAAATCTTCCGCAATTTTATTGGACACCGGACGCGACTCGATTACCTTAACAAGCGTGTAATCCAAATTACCGTTTGGTGTCTTCTTCAAATACTCTTCATACTCCTTAAGCGCATTGGCGCTAACGGGGCATGTTGTACTATGCTTCAAAATGATTTGACCGCGCTCGGCTGACTTCTCTAAGATGTTCTCCCAATCTTCTAATGTTGTAACTTCTCTCCATTCCATTTCAATTACCTCTTTTCAAATTAATTCAATTGAATAATTGAATTATAATAATAATTCTTTTTTTTCGTCAAGATCCAACCTCTGCCTGCGAATAGATCCGTCGCTTTCTCTAAGACGGTTTCTGCTATTAGTCCTGATTGTAGTTTTTGAGCATACAAAAACGCAGCATCTTGGCTGCGTTTTTTGATTAAGAAGAACCGCCTTAACTGGTCCGCCATTCCTGGATGCCTTCTTCGATGCGATAGGCTTTGAAACCTTTTTTCTGCATCTGTTCAACGGCTTGCGTGGTGAACACGCAGTATGGTCCACGACAGTAAGCTGCAATTTCGGTATCCTGCGGCAAATCTTGAAGATAGTCATCAAGTTCTTCCATTGGAACAGATAACGCTCCATCAATATGCTCCGTCTCGTACTCGTCTTTAGGCCGAATATCCAATACAAGAATCGTGCCCGTTTTCATCCGATCCAATACTTCCTTCTTGGATATGGTACGAACATTTTTGTAGTGTTGCAACATATCTTGCTTGATACGCGGTACATCAGAAAGCTGATGTTCAGAGACTTTCCATAAGGATTTCAAAAACTCTGCGACCACCGGATTTGCTAATGAGTAAATGACGTAGGTTCCCTTTTTTGTGAATCTCACCAGATTAGCATCCAATAATATTTGAAGATGACGCGACACGTTGGCAACACTCATCCCAGTCTGAAGGGCTATAGTTTCTACAGCTTTAGGACCGTTTGACAGCAAACTCAACACTTCAAGTCTTCTCTCACTGGACAAGCATTTCCCGATTCTGGCGTACTGTAAAAATAATTGTTCTTTATATAATTCGGCCAATTGAGCGTCTTCCATAAAACCCACCGTCCTTCCTTATTCAACTGAATATTTGAATTATAAGATGCTATGTATTAAAATTCAAGTATTCCCGATAGGTATTCCCTAAATCATACAACGGGAGGAGTAAACTCAGCGAAAAAGAGTATTAATGGCACCGACATATATTTCCCGGATCCTGCCGCTGGTATCCAGCAAGTACGTTGTGGAGTAGGCGCGCTGCATAAATCCAAAAAGTTTCCTCCCCAATCGCGAATACCAGAAGGTGATACACTTAAGAATTTCCTTGCAAAAAACCGGTAATGCAATAATTCGCACTACCGGTTTCTCTGTCACTGGCTGTTAACCAGATTCATAATCTTATTTTTCAATGCATGCTTTTCGTTCACGGACACGTCAATCGAGACGAGCAAGGCGGGCAACGGCAGCACGGCAAGTCCGATCCATTCCTTCAGTCCGGCCTTACTATTCGATTCGATCGCAGCATTGTTCATTGGCCGTCTAGCGCCTGACCAAGACGATCCAACAACTCCTTCGTTCCGTGCTCGCGCTGTTCAGGTGTATCGAGACCGTCCAGGAATACGCCCTGTTCGGTATAGATCAATCGTGTGCCGCCGTCCGTGAACTCAAATTCTACCGTCGTCACGGAGACGGACATTCGCCTGTCTTCCATGTCGAGAGTGTACGAGTAGACAATGCGTCTGTCCGGAACGATCTCCTGATAGCAGGCGTCGAATGTGTAAACCGGGCCCCCGGGCGGACCTCCGCGGTTGAATTCGCGTCCTCCGACGCGGAAGTCGAACTCGTTAGCCGGCGGAAACCACGATTCTTTGGCGGCCTGGCCGGCCCATGCGGCGAATACTCGGGATGGGGAATGTTTGTAGTTCTTTTCGATAACGAAAGTGGAATGCTTGGCAGATCGCTCGTTCATAGTCATATCCTCCTTATCCGGGTTCTTCCGGATGTTTGTCTAAATATTCGCTAAGCCGGTCGAGGTGATGATTCATGTTCGACTTCCTCTCGGCGAAAAACTTCTCATGATTTATTCGCATCGTCCGCATGATGGCAGTGAAATGATCGATGGTAAACGGTTCGTTCCGCTGTATCCGGCTCGATACGTTCTCAAGCTCGTGCAAGAGCTTCTGCTGCGAGCGGATATTTTCTTTCAGGCGGTCCATTTGAAGAGTGACAATGTCTAAAAAACTAAGTTGATCTCCGGTCATAGCGGCTTTAATCTGCTCCAGTGACAACCCCATCTCTTTCAAGGACAAGATTTGCTGCAGGCGCGAAATGTCCTTTTCGGTGTAGAGCCTGTATCCGGATTGCGAATAGCCGGATGGTGAAAACAAGCCGATCTGATCGTAAAAACGCAAAGTTCGAATCGTTACTCCCGCCATTTTCGCAAGTTCTCCGACTTTCCAATGTCGCTGCATGATCATCCCCTTTCCTGGTTGCTAGCTTATCACCGGTATCTTCACTATAAACCATTACGTAACGTAATGGTCAAGAACCGCCATGAAACTTATTCCAGCGGTAAATTTCCATTCTTAAAACACCCATTTTGCCTGATACGGCAATGAAAAAAGCAGCTGATCGTTTTGATTAGCTGCTGTCGTAACTTATTCAACTATTTTATTTCTTTTCCGATACAGCAAAGTAATTTTCTTCATTATCTGCGAAGTTAAAAACTCTGCCGGAGGGAAGTTCCACAATTTGTCCAATGTTGATATTTTTGTTTTTCAGATCGCTATACAACTCATCAAAATTGTCTGTGAAATACATGATAGATGGCGTTCCAAGATTCATTTCAGGGTTCATTTTGGCAACGAACTCTTTACTATGAAGAACAATGCTCGTTGCTGCACCCTTAGGGGCGACTTCGATCCATCTCATCGGACCATTGGTTACTTCCGCGATGACCTCGAAACCAAGTTTTTCTGTCCAAAAATCTCTGGATGCGTCTTGGTTATTCACATACAACATAACTTGGCCAATTTTGTTAATCATAATTTAAACACTCCTCTTATGGAATAATTTACGGGTCAAGCCCACATTTTCTTTCTAACTAAACTTTATTTAAGCGACTCTAACAGCTCGCCCAAGCTTCCTTAAACATCCGGAATACGAGATCGCGCGGCGCATCGAATACGAGCTCCAACACCAGGACGCGATCGTTCTCTACGCTCGAGACCATTTCATTTTTTGACATGGTACTGCTCCTCCTAATCAAATGATGTTATGGTTTTTCCTTATTCTGCAGTTCATGCAAGTAATTGTCCAAGTTATCAAATCGATCTTCCATAATAGGCTGGAAGGACTGCAGCCAAAAATCCATCGCTTGGAAGGGCTCAGACCGGAGCTTGTAGATCCGGCGGTTCGCATCGATTCGTACTTCCACAATCCCGCTATCGCTAAGCACTTTTAAATGCTTCGACGCTTGTGGTTGGTGAAGCCCCAGCCGATCGGTGATTTCGCCAACGGTCAGAGGACCGTCGCGCAGCAATTGAACGATATTCATACGATTCGGTTCAGCTAAAGCACTCAGTGTCGTGATGTCCATTGCGGACTTATTCATGACATGCTGCTCACCTCTGTAGTTAACAGTTTCTTGTTTAATCTTCTCCGTTATTCAGGGTAACTTTCATCCTGCAATTCAAATATAACCAACAAGGAATATACCTGTCAAGGAATATTCAAAATGAACTCCTCTTAAAAATTTAAAGGTGACATTGTATCCGGCTCATGATTCAGCGCCAAGCGTTTCATCGAGGAGCCGTAATACAACCTGCTTCTTGGGTGAGCAATGAAGGGAGCAAAAATTATTACTCAAATATTCCTTGACAGACATATTCCTTTAAGAGTATATTCGACACATGAATACGACATGGAGTGCTCTGGCTGAGCCAAATCGGCTGCGTATTGTTGAACTGCTGCGTCAAGGCTCCTTTTCTGCAGGGGAAGTAGCCGAGCTGGGTTGAGTCCTATCGCCCCCTCTGGGAGGAGAGATTCGACCGATTGGAAGCTTATCGCGGGATTACAAAGAAAGGAAGTGAACGATGCCGTTAAGCAGTAATCCTGCCAAGTGTTTAGTCCAAGAGGAACTGTAAAAAGTGGTTAAGGAGTACGGCGCAATCGAGGAGGCCGAATCGACGCTTGACCGTCTCTGAGAAATGATTGATGTAAACTAAGGAGGCTGAAATTCAATGAAAAAAATTATGATTCCCTACTGGATTTTTACCGGGCTGGTAGTGGTATTTATGGGTATGGGCGCGATTGCCGATACTATATCTTCAACTGATGCGGTTGAACTCTTCAAGCATTTAGGTTACCCTGCTTATCTCCTTCCATTTCTCGGAATTGCCAAATTATTAGGGGTCGTAGCGCTTCTTGTCCCAGGCTTTCCACGAATCAAGGAATGGGCGTATGCCGGATTGGTTTTCGATTTGACGGGCGCTATGTATTCAACCATCGCTGTGGACGGCCTTTCAAGCGGATTGGGTTTCATTATCGGCTATATTATAATCGCAGGCTCCTACGTTTATTATCATAAAAGACAGAAATCGGGCTTGTTGAATCAAATGAATCAAATGAAACAAGTGAAGCAAGCAGACAGCGTGGTTTAAATAATATTCTCAAAATTTCAAATTGATCATACGTACCAATTATAACCAACGATCCGCTGAAGAACATCGCTTAATGTAGATGCCATCCCCATCTACCTTTCATAAAGAAAAAAGTCCCGATGAAGGTATTTATCATCGAGACTTTTTTGAGTTTCTTTACTACTTTCCGAGTTTTTTATAACGGGACAATTTTCATGTCAGGTGATATAAAAGTCGTGAACTAATTTTGTTGATTTTACTGGGTTTGCCACGGCATGTGATAAAAGCAAAAAAAAGAAAGTCGTGAACCACCAGGAATTACCTTGTAAAGAAAGTTGTGAACCAAGTGATAGTCAAAACTAAGTAACACCAATGATTTATTGGAGAAGAACAGTAAGTTTCCACTAGTATATTTTCCTTTTTTCTAATGATGAATTAGTTATCGTTTTTTGAAAACCAACTTATCCTTCATAGTACAATTAAGGATTAGTCATCGTTTCCAAGCAGAACGGATACTTACTTTTCAAAGTCTTGGAAAATTACTACTCAACTTCGTTTGAGTCACTAAATATATCATACATAACAGTTCTATTTGGATCATTATATAGCTTATACTCAATAAAATCCCATGGATTATTTATTTTATTGTACTTTGTATATAAAACAATTTGCGGAAAATTGTTAAGTTCCATATCAAGCTCTACAACGAGAATATTATAATCTAAGTCAAAGTATGTCTTGTACCCTGTATGTGTATCTGAAGGGAATTTATCAATGAAATTAGTATTATACTCCGGCTTGAAATAGTTTATTATCGCAGCTTCTGTGATATTAACAATCTGCCTGTATGTATGTTGGGCTTTCAAGACCTGCTCCATATGCGCCAAGTCTTCTTCATCACTCTTTTGATAGGTGTCCGTTATGCCGTCCATTGAAAGATGATGTTGGTCAGTCATTTCCATTAAAAGTGCAAATAAAGTTTTATCCCTATTATTTACAAAGTAGTCAGTTAGTATTTTTTGTAATGTAGAGTGATTTTTTAACCTTTCTTGAGCAGTCTTTTCTCCATTCTTCCCAAAAGCTTGACCAACATATAGAACTTCCAATTCATAAATAATATTGTTTTGATAGCAGTACTGCTGATAGAACCATTCAGCACGAAAAGGAATCTCATTCTTACCGTTAATTGTAATATTAATTTGTTCTTCATTATCTGAGATTTCAAATTCAATCTCTTCTGTGTCACGGCCAAGATAGAAATTCTTAATTACTATCTGTTCCCTTTTTCCATTTTTGAACATATATAATTCAAAGTTTAGGGTATCTCCGAGTTTTTCTATGCTTCCTTGCTTTATGTAAACTCTAGGTTTAGTTAAGATAGCATAAATGTTATATTGCTTACCATCATTCACCTTATCGATATGTTCAATGGGAATAAATTTTTTAACAATCGATGAATGGGGTAGTAATAGAATTACGTAATATACCTCGCTTAATCTTCTTTCGTTTCTTATTCCAAGCACTTTATGGAGCTGTTCTAAGAGTCCACCTACCTTCTTGGGTCCTTTAATGTCACTACTACCGTTACTCTTCCATTAGATGATGCCTTAATCAGACTCCTTTAGCACTCCGGGACACTACTCACTCATGACCAATATATTTATATTGAATTATGCAGACTGTTCAATGTTCTCTTTTGTGATTTCTTTTTTTTTGCTTGAAGCTTTCCGACAACTATCACAATTACCGCTAATACTGCTGGCAAAAAATAATGCATTTGAGGGAACATGGATACAAACCATTGGTTGATTCCCTTGTCGTCAACGATCATCTCTCCCGCCGTATAACCTAACAATCCTGTGCCAAGGACTACAATAATCGAGAAGCGCTGCATGAAGTGCATTAGCAATTGGCTGCCCCATATGATTAAAGGAACGCTGATAGCAAGTCCCAATCCAATTAGCAAGAAACTCCCTCCGGCTGCTCCCGCCACTGCCAGAACGTTATCCAGACTCATAATCAAATCTGCAAAAATAATGGTTTTAATTGCTTTCCATAAATGGTCGCTTGAATGTAATTCATCTTCGTTTTCGTCGTTTTTTAGAAGCTTTATGGCTATATAAACAAGCAACATCCCGCCAGCGATTTGTAAAAACGGGATTTGCAATACCCAAACAGCAGCAACGGTTAATAAGATTCTAATAGCAATTGCACCGAAGCTCCCCCAAAAGATAGCCCTTTTTTGTTGATCTGCTCTAAGATTGCGGCACGCCAAAGAAATGACAAGGACGTTATCTCCACTTAATACAATATTTATGAGTATGATTTTTACTAAGCCTATCAATAGAATGCTCTCCACAACAGTTGCTCCTTCTTACTAGTGATTATGAAATAGTCAAACTGAAAACTTGATAAATATCAGAATAGAACACCTTCCCCAGTTAAAGAAGCTCGGAAATAAAATAGAGTAGGAGGGGGCGGCAAAGCCCGACCTCTCTCCTTTGAAAACTTGCAAGTCCCTTGAATTCAGTTCCCCAGTAATAATGTAGAAATAGAAAGTTAAGCCGGGCCATTTATGTTTTTTGACCCAGCCTATTTTATATCCACGCTTGCTTAATGACTACGCATAACCTAAGTATATTTTTGTCAAGGGATCTCCCTTGACGGAACCGGGCTTAGGCTATACCCTGCCGACTTCATTCAGATTCGACCTCGCGGTCACCGCATTTACCTCGCCGATGTTGTTTGACGGATGCGTTCCACATAGAGGGCCTGGCTAGGCATAATGTTAGCCACGTTGATGTCCGGTCCAAAAGTGCTGACATATCTATTCAAATCGTCATGCCACCTCATCGGCCCCTCCTTGGGCGATGTGACCTCAAAAATGAGCTTATCAAGACCAAACTCATCGATGACTTTGCCTATTTCCGTCGTCGCTCTGTTCCCTTGTAACTCAAGCTCCTCGTGATCTATCAGAAGTGCGAACGCGCCATGCTCGAAGAACGGCATTGCATTACGAATAATTTCTTCCCCCGTGGATGGTACATCATCACTTGTGCTGTTCCAATTCTTTTCCGGATGATGTTCATAGATGATCTTCATCTCATTGTCCAAAGCGAGCTGTCGCCACTTTTTCCACTGTTCATGCGAGATATCTCCAAAGGTGTTCATGAATTCAATGGCTCGAAATCCCAGCGACCGCCCTATTTCGATCGCTTGCTCAACAACGCCATGTTTATAGGCATAAAGGAAGTAAGTATGGTCTAGATAGGGCTCAACCCCGTTCTTTTGGTATGTCTCGATCTTACGTCGAAGCCAGTCCACAGGGGATTCAAGAACCTGTTTTGTAGCAATCTTGACAAAATCCAGCCGCTCACCTGCTACTTCAAGGAAGTCAGCTAACTCGACCAAACCCATTCGCTCGTTATATTGCGGTGCCTCGTCAAAACCCACGTCCTTTAGCCAGATCTGACGCATCGAGCGAGGTTTGGGCACAAGCTTGGGAAGTTGAAAAACTTCGGTTATTGTAGCATTCGTTAATGTCATTTCGCATCACCCTTAGTGTCCGTTTAGTCATAATGCTCCCTAAAATTATACAGAACCCTCCCTTCGCAGCACTTTCAACTTATAATCTCCTCAAGCTTGGGAATTGCTCCTGCCGCTCCTAAACGAGTCACAGCGATAGCCGCAGCCTTCTGTGCCAGATTTACCGCTTCATCCATGCTTTTACCTGCTGTGATCATCGCAGCCAGCGTACCCGAGAAAGTATCACCGGCTGCGGTTGTATCAATTGCCACTACCTTCAGGGCATCTTTGTAAACATTTTCAGTCCCGTTAAAGTATACGATTCCCTTTTCTCCGAGTGTAATAAGAGGGAACCGAACTCCTTTGTCACATAAGATTTTCAAAGCCTCGAATGCATCTTTGATGCTTCGAATATCGATATTCGTGTATAATCGACACTCAATTTCATTTGGTATGAAATAATCCACTCCACATAAAATCTCGTCATCTATCGGGACAGCAGGAGCCGGATTCAGGAAGATCGGCACCTTGCCTTTCAGCATACGAACCGCTTCATATACCGTCTCCATCGGAATCTCCAGCTGAAGCATGACGGCGGCAGCGTAGAGCAGTTCCTGCTTGTAGCCGTGGATGTAATCCGGGGTGACGCGATGGTTAGCACCGCCGTCCAGGATAATGCTGTTGTTGCCGTTCAACACCGTAATAGCAGCGACGCCTGTAGTGACGTTCGGCTCACGCATCAGGTAGTCGGTGTGAACGCCATAGCCCGAGAGGCCATCGAGCAAAGACTGGCCGAAGAGGTCATCGCCGACTTTGCCCATGAACCAGGTGTCGGCGCCCATTTTGGCGCAGGCGACGGCTTGATTGGCTCCCTTGCCGCCGGGGGAGAGGAAGAAGCCCTCTCCCTGCATCGTCTCCCCAATTTCGGGGATGCGGCTCGTGCGCATCACCATATCCATATTGGCGCTACCCAGGACAATAATATTCCCCATTGGCCTATATCTCCGTCACTCTGATATCGCTATAATAAGCTCTCGCAACACCTAGCGTACTTACCCCATACATGCCATATCCCCATGTATCGTCCGTATGCGTCAGCACTTGCTCGCCGTTAATGCTGAGCGTAATCGTATTCCCTTGCGCTGTTACCTTCAAATCATACTCCTGATTGAGCTGCCAAGCATAGCTGGCTGACACGAGCTTCTTGTATCCGAAGTCGTTGATATAGATCGCGACTTGGTCCTTCCCGTCGAAGCCTGCGTGGTAACCGCGCATAGTGCCCTGGGCACGGATGGCTACGAGATGCGAGTCGCCGATCTGCGGGTTGATCTTCACCGACACGGAGTAATCCCGTGCGAAGTAGCTGCCTGTATACGCCTCGCTAGGCTCGGCGGTCATCAGGTACATCGTACCGTCTACAAGGCTCCAAGCACCGTGGTTGTGGGCAAATGGTGTCACGCAGCCGAAGTCCATCGATTGCTTGCTGAAATCGATGCTGTAATTTGCTTTGCCATAAATCCAGAATTCGTCGATGAAGATGCGCCCTAGACTTTTCGGTTTGATTTTCGAATAAGCCTCAAGCACGATGCCGACTTCGTCGATTAGCTCGCCTTCGGAATCCGGGATTTCGAACTCGACATGAATCCATTCTTGATTAACGAGCTTGATGTAGCCTTGAACGAGCTCCTTCTTGCTCTTGGCCAAGCGGACGTAAGGGGCGATGCCCATCGTTTCGTTGCCGCTCCATTGATCGAGGTAGATATTCATCGACACTTTCTGGCCGGAATATGCACGCGGCGCAAAGGTCGGCGAGTAGCGCTCGTCGCTGAAATCGTCGCGGGTATAGAACGGCTTATAGAACACTTTGGATTTCTCCCCGCGGACCATGCGATCGAAAACCACTTCGAGGGAGCCGGTTCCCTTGAACGCTCTTTCCGTAGAATGACGCGCTTGGCAGAAGAACGGATCGGACACGCGGATGTTATGGGTCGAGCCCGGCAGATCGAAGTCGAAGTAGACTTCGTTCTCCTTGAAGCTGTCCAGAAGCTCCTGCGGGCAAGGTTCTTTCGCCAGACGGTAGCCGAGAATCGTCAACTCCTTGGCATAGCTCGGAATGTCCAGAATGTTGAGATATCCGGAAATACCCGACATGACGATAGAGTCGTTGATCGGCTCGCGGTATTTGTCCGCGATGCCTTCCAGTCCGACGGCTACGCCGAGCACGGTGCCAACGTTGCCTGCGTTGCAGTCGGTATCCCAGCCGCACATGGTTGCAATCTCGACGGTGCGGTTGAAATCGCCTTGGCCGTAGATCATCGCGAGGACGCAGACGCCTGCGTTCGGGATGATGTGGCAGACGCCTTTGTATTTATCGTAGCCCCAGTCTCTTTCCAGCATATCCCGGCAGGCGCGGAAGTCGCCCGGATGCTCGGCGTGGAACGCCATCACTGCTCTAGCTACCTGCGCGTAGAGTGACTCCGCAGGAATTTGTGCGAGCCCTGCTTCAATAATCTCGTTAATATCCGAGGTCAGGAACGCTTGGGCAATCGCCGCGCAGAAGAATCTCGCGCCCAGCACGCCTTCGCCATCATGAGATACATGGGCTGCGGCTTCGCCGAAGTCAGCGGCTTTCTTAGGGTTGCCAGGGTTCACAAGCCCCCACGTGTCGATAAAAATTTGTCCGCCGATCTGTTCGGCGATGATGAGTCCATTCTGTTCGATAGAACCGGCTTGCGGAGCCGGGATACCGTTCTTCAAGTTAATGAAGGCGGTATGCTCGGTGCTGACGCCATAGCCGCCCCACCAGAACATGCCGACGCCTTCACGGGCATAGTTCAGCCAAGCGCGAGCGACATCGTTCGGGGTCACATCCCGATCTACGGCATCGTCATAGAGTGCACGAAGGAAGTAATAGGGGCCGTTCGCATCGTCGTCGGCCGCGAAGTTTTTAAATTCCTTGACGTAATCGGTAATTTCACCGTAAGTATTTTGAATACGTTCATAAGTCCAGATGGTCGGCTCGACCGGGGCACCCAATCGGATGCCGATATTCATACCGAGGTAGCCAGAGTATACTTTTTCCAAATAATTAGTAGGAATCATAATAAGTCCACCGCCTTTATTGTATTGAACGAAGCTGCTCTTGCCTGCGCTCACTTAGCTCTATGTCTTCTTGAATGATGGCCGAAGCCGCTTCGATGAATCGGTCGCACTGCGTCTTGAAATCCTGCTTACTCGCTTCCTCCAGCGCATTGATTTCGTCGCCTGGCATCGCCTGCACGCCCTGCATCGCTCCGAGAATAGCGCCGATCATGACGCCGATGGAGTCCGTGTCGCGCCCCGAGCTTACGCCGTCTTTGACGGCTTCCAGGAAATCTCCTTCGTGCAAAACAATGAAACCAAGTGCCAGAGGTAACTCCTCAATCGAGAGCAATCTGCTAGGAGTATAATGATTTGATATAGTGCCTACCTTATCGATGCTGCGATTCACATCGTCTCCCATCGGAGAGTAGCGTGCGATTATTTCATGAAATGCCCGTACGACGTAGTCGCGGTCTTTCTTCACAGACCGAAGTTCCAGCGCTTTCTCACAAATGTCTCGAATGGCCCGCTTCGTGCCATCCTTCGCATAATGCAATGCCGTATTTACGATATCCTGAACGGTCGCACCTGGTTCAAACGCCTTGGCAACGCAGCAGGCCATAACTCCTGCCGCTTCCAGCCCATAGCTGATCTGGTGACCGGAGGCGAAGAGTATCGCTTCATCATACGCAGCCTTCGGATTGCACGCGTTCACAATTCCAATTGGAGAGATATACATGGCAGCACCGCAATTGACCATATTGCCGTGACCGCCTTCACGAGGCTCGCAATTCGCGAGCAAATGCCGGTTATAAATATGTTTCTCCGGATAAAACAATCGATCCAAGATGAGAGCTTCCCTGCCGAATTCCGGAATATACCGTGGACGAAACCCTATTTCTTTGACAAATTCGTTAGCCATATCGTAGGCATCCAGATGTCGGCGCTCTGTACAGTAAACATTCATTAATGCAAGCGTCATCAGTGTATCGTCCGTAACGATGCCATGGCCTCGCATTCTACCAAGCCTGGCGCTGTCCGGCCAATCAGCCTTCCACCATTTTGTTCTAGTCGTCTCGACTCTAGCGTACGTTTCCCTTATCTGGCTGTAAGTCATTTTCTCCACTACCGCCCCCATCGCATCACCGAAGGCCGTACCGAAGATGACTCCCTTTACTCGATCCGCAAACGAAACCATGATTCACACTCCCATTTTTAAAGGCGGTGTATGAATCTAAAGCCTCATACACCGCCTTAGCTATTTACTTGATCGTTTTATTCGCGAATTCTGTGATTTCCTTGCCGCCCGCCGCATTCCAAGCTTGCACAAACGCATCGAAGTCGGCGCTCGTTTTCTTTCCTAATACCATGTTCGCGGCAAATTCCCGATACAACGCGTTGCAAGCATCCCATTTGGCAGCCAGATCTTCAGGGATAATGAAGCTGTTGTCATTAGTAGCAAATGAAGACACCATATCCAAAGATTTGATTGCCGCTTCCGATAAATAGGGTGTGGATGGATCTACCTCTTTCTCCGGTTTGAAATTAACATTATTGTTTACAAAGCGTGGAAACCATTCGGCAATTTTATCTGTAAATTTAATTTTATTATTCACAATATTATATTGATCGCCTTCAACTCCGAACTTATCAAGCATTTGCCCTTTAGGACTTGCCAGAAACTCCAATACAGCGAAGGCCACATCTTTATTTTTTGACGTTTTTGCGATCGCGAAACCGCGGTTTTCCTTAGTTACGTCAACTGGAGAGTAACCTTGACTTACTCCTTTGGCAGGCGGGAGCGGCATAATTTTTGAGCCGTCGCCATTTTGAGTAATCATCTTATTATTAATAATATTGATAGAAGCACCTTGTCTCCCTGCGACAATAGCAGCCTGACCGTCATAAAATGCTTTTTCCTTCGTATCAAATTTCTTTGTAAGGAATTCGGGATCAAGCAATCCTTCTTTATACAGTTTCGCATAAAATTCCAATTTGTTTTTTTCAAAAGATGTCGTTTTACCGAAAGCATATTTGCCATCGGATCCTTTGATCCACGTAGATGTTAACCCAAATGCTTGGCCAAATACCGCATCCAATTCATCCAAGTTTCCGGCAGTCGTATAAGCGAACTTCGCATTGTTTTTTTCCTTAACTTCCTTAAAGAAGTTATAATAGTTATCTATCGTCGGGTTGGCGAGCAAATCTTTACCCGAAACGGTTTTGTTTAGCCAGTCTTGACGTATCACCGGCACCACGTTATCTGTTGGAGATAACCAGACAAGGTACGGATAGTTCTTCGTTCTTTCCTTATTAAACGGATTCATAGCAGCCTTCACGTATGTTGATTTTTCGATATAAGGCGTCAAGTCCTCAAGAATTTTCTGTGTAACGGCATATTGGTAATCCCCACCCTGGAAGTAAATGAGATCGGGTATGTTTCCGCTTTGCAATTGTAGTCCCAGACTTTGTGCATAGCTGCCATTTTGCACTTGTACGGGCTGCAATTTAACATTTTTGCCTTCAGCCTTCATGCCATCTTCAATACCTTTAAGCAGTTTATCATCAGGCAGTAAATCTTTTTCGACAATTGAAATTGTTACTGGCTTATCGGCTTGACCTTTCGGCGAATCGTTCGGAGCAGTTGATTTTCCAGTGCTGCAACCGGTCGTTGTAACGATTAAGATTGCTGCAATCAAGGTAAACATTTTTTTCATTTCTTGGACCCCCCTAATTTTTAATGGTTTTATTCTTTAACGCCACCATCCATGACCCCTTTGGTGTAATACTTGAGGATGACTGGATAGAGCATAAGAATCGGAATCATCGCAATAATTATTGTTGCCGCTTTCAATGACGAGAAATCTAACTGAGCTATATTGTTGTTCTTTAATATGTCGGATACACCTATGATTGTTGACGAATCCCTATCCACTATGAATTGTTTAAGGAGAACCTGCAGTACCGTTTTATCGCGACTGGGCAGGAAGATACTCGATTTAAAAAACTCGTTCCACCTTGCAACCGCATAAAACATTCCGATCGTCAGAAGAGGAATACGCGCCAGCGGCAAGACGATTTTCAAAAATAACGTCATATGCCCCGCGCCGTCAATTTTGGCAGCTTCCATCAAGCTGTCGGGAATTTCCTCCAGGAAACGCATCATGATGATCAAGTAATACACGTTAATCATCCGGTACAGGACCATAGCCCACAGGCTGTCGAGCAAATGCAAATCTTTAACGACCATGTATTCCTGTACGATCCCCGGCTCGAAGATCATAATAATAATGAGAAAAATCATGATCGGCGTTTTTCCAGCAAAATTTTTCCTGGTCAATACGTACGCGGAGAGCGTTGTAAAGAAAATGCTCAAACTAGTACCGACAATCGTAATAAACAGGGAATTATACAGCGCTTTCCCTACAATCGGGTTGCTCAGAACCACTTGAAAGTTAATAAGCGAAAAGCCTCTTGGCCATATTTCATACCCGTGTAACAAATGAACCTTGGCGGGATGCGATAATGCTCTGGCAAACAAGTTCACAACCGGTACGAACATCGTTAATGTAATGGCCGTAAGGATAAGCGCTATAACCCCTTTAGAAAAAGTGATTTGCTTTTCCGGCATGATCAATCAGCTCCTTACCATGCCCCTTTAGAGGTTAATTTCTTTGAGATAAAATGGGTGGAAAGTATAAGAATGACACCGATCAAGCTTTTGAACAAATTAGCGGCTGTCGCAAATGAATATTGTCCGTTAATCAGACCGACACGATAGACGTACGTATCGATAATATCTATATGACTCTCGACAGAAGCGTTGGTAAAGTTCAGCACCTGATCCAATCCGGCATTCATAATAAACCCTACATTCAGAATGAAAATGGTGACCATTGGCACATACAAATGAGGCAACACGATTCGAGTCACGATATGCCAACGGCTCGCTCCATCTACATAAGCAGCTTCATACAAACTTGGGCTAATGCCTATAATCGCTGCTAAGTAAATAATCGAATCCCACCCGATACTACGCCAAGCCTCGCTTGCGAGCAGTACCCAGCGAATGCTAGTATTATCTAAGAGAAAATCTTTAACCGGTAATCCAAGCGCTTTCAAAAATTCATTGACGGCCCCCGTAGATGGAGATAAAAATTCAAACCAAATCCCCGCTATAACGACCCATGACAAAAAGTGTGGCAAGTACGACACAACTTGTATTGCCTTCCGGAACTTCCCGTTATTAAATTCATTAAGCATCAATGCGAATGTAATCGGAAGCGGGAAAATTAGAAACAATTTCATCGCACTAATAATTAGTGTGTTTTGTAAAACATTAAAAAAAACCGGAGTGCTAAATAGCTGCTTGAAGTATTTGAGCCCTACGTACACATTGTCGCCTAGAATGTGGTAATCATAAAAAGCCAATTTCATACCAATGATCGGCCATACATGAAAAAGGATAAAAAATACAAGGCAAGGCAACAGCATGAAATACAATGTTTTATCCGCCCTCAATCGCTTCATTTTGGTGTACACTTTTAAATTCTCACCTCTTGTCTAGTAAATTCTAAGTTGATTTCAATAAGATAAACTACCTTAACGTTTCAACTTGAAAGCGTTTATAGGAATGGTTGTACAACATTTCTACAATTAAATTTTAATCCATTCACTTTAATGAGTCCTCCTCAATTTGTTTAATTTATTCTCAAAAATAGCTATGGCTATGAAGTTATCATGTATTTTCTGAATTCTTTAGGGGTCATTCCAACAATTTGCTTAAAGGACCTGTAGAAAGAGGCATGACCTTGAAAGCCGCAAGTCAAATAAATCTCGGTAATCGATACATTGGGGTCGCTCAATTTTTTTTTGGACTCGTGAATACGGATTTTTGTTAGATATTCTTTAAAGCCTTCTCCCATCGTTTCTTTAAATAAATGATAGGCCCGGGATGGGCTTAAAGATAAACTTGCAGCTATGTCCTTAAGCTGTATATTTTCATGATACTGATTATGAATCAGCCACAGAGCCGGCTGCAGTTTCTTATATGCCTGCAACGAGCGGTTCCACTCTTCCGTTGGTATTTCTTTTGCATAATGGCGGAAAAGGTGTGTACACACCTGCATCAACAATCCTCGAATCATGCTCGTATACGCTCGATCCTGTTCCTTAGTTTCATTCCAAATGTCACTAAGAAGCTTTCCAATCTGTATAGCTATCTGCAGATTCCCATCAATTTTATTCATAAAATATTTTGACTTCATAAAAAACGGGGCTAACAACTCATTATCCCCTCCATCAATTAAAGACCCTTCAAATTTTAAGAAGTGAAATTGGCTCGGTTTTAAAGGATCGGATTGCGCCCGATGCTTTTCCATATGGCTAACAATGAATACATCACCTGTATTAATCTCATAACGCCTATCCTCAAAGTAAAATAGTCCTTTTCCCTCAATGCAGTATCCGACCTCAAACGAAGTGTGCCAATGGAATGGTTCAAGAAAGATACTAGGCATCCAGCGCGAAATATGTATGGGGAAATTTTTATTTAAGTTATAGTCTCGCTTCACTATGAATCACATTCCTTTATTCAATTGGGTTCGTTAGCTTTTCCCTATGTGGCCATAAACTACGTATACCTTTCGTTCGTACTTCAAACCATCAGTATGTCTGATTGGTGGATAGTTAGTCAAAGAAATTCCTTTTTTCCGAACTTTGTGAAAGAAAGGATCGATCTTTGTTTGTATAAAAGCTTTCCCAAAAACAGATCATCCTCGTTATATTCGCAAAATAATTGATTATTTCGGATTCAGTGCGTAACATCATGATGCTTATATTTTTCCTTATTTTGTAAAATATATTCTGGTGGTTCCCCCTTCTGATCTCCACAGTTCATCAGTTCGTCCCGCTTCGTGAACTCAATTCACCTGGACATAGGATCAAATACCTGTGCTGCGTGAAGACGAAAGGCAGTCATAAGCACAATGGACATGTGTCCATCATCAGCATACATGAGATAGCCGGTGGCATCTTCCCCCCAAAGGATAGATCTTCTCTCCGTGCTCATCCTGTTCTCGTAGGAAACAAGCAAAATACCATTTCCATTATTCATAGGCCAAATTTCGTGTTGTAACCCCCCAAAAAAATAATACACCCGGAAATCGAAATCTCCGGGGCTCTTAATGAGGTATTCAACTCACCAGTCACTATCTTTAATGACAAGGCACTAACTATAATGTTCAGGTACCGACTATAATGTTCAGACACAAACTTAAATGTCTCTGAACTTTATTCCGTACTTCTCCTGTCAACATCTACTTAGCCCTGCCTTCCATATTTCAAACGTAAAGTCGTATAATACATAAGACTTATTCTATAAACAAAATGAAAACTCCTGTTTCGCCAAAAAAACCCATCACAAACCGATGGGGAGATCGAGGTAGATATCGAAAACGTTAATACCGCCTTATTTTCAGTTTTATGAATTCAATTATTTCATCCTGATCGAATGCCTTTAATTTATCAAAAAGAATCAGTAAATCAGCTTCTTTTTCATTTACGCCTTTGACCTCAAATGCTTTGTCTTCTTCGTAGCTTTTCTCTCCAACAAGAAGCCATTCAACATTTGTTCCATATCCTTCGACAATTGAGAGGACGGTATCAGTTGATGGTTTTATACTTATCCTGTTCCAATTCACTAAGTGTCGCCTGCGAAATCCCAATTCGATTTGCGAAATCAACTTGATTTATTTTATCTAGCTTCCTGATCGTCCTAATTCAACTGCCGATCGTTTCGATATGTATCACCCCTTAATAAAAAAGTCCCGATGATTTTAGGTCACCGGGACTGACTTAGCGGTTCACGACATTTTTTACTGGTTCACGACATTCTTTACTGGTTCATGACTTTTTTTACTGGTTCACGACTTTTTTATCACCAGACATTTCACCAAAACCACACAAGCCTCTTACTCCACCGTCACGCTTTTCGCCAAGTTGCGTGGTTTGTCAACATCGTTGCCGCGGGAGAGCGATGCGTAGTATGACAGCAATTGCAGCGGCACAACTGCCAGGGCCGGTGCGAGCAAATCCAAAGTCTTAGGAATCACGAACGTGCTGTCGACTGATTTTTGCAGTTCTTCCTCGCCTTCCACGGCGATGCCTAGCACGTTCGCTCCGCGAGCTTTGACCTCTTTAATGTTGCTCACGGTTTTCTCAAGCAGTTCGTGCTGGGTGGCAAGCGCGATTACCGGAACGCCTTCTTCGATCAGCGCCAGCGTGCCGTGTTTAAGTTCGCCTGCAGCGTAAGCTTCCGAGTGAATGTAAGAAATTTCCTTCAATTTCAACGAACCTTCCAGAGCAACGGCATAATCCAATCCTCTTCCGATGAAGAAAAGATTATCGTGCTTCGCCATATCTTCGGCAACGGCTTTCAGCGCCTCGGATTGCCCCAAAATGGCTTCCACTTGCTCAGGCAGTTCCTTCATGGCCGCGATCAATTGTTTGATTTCATCAGCCGTTTGGGTGCCCAAAGTTTGAGCTAGATGCATGCCGAACAAATAAAATGCGATCAACTGCGACGTATACGCCTTCGTGGATGCTACCGCAATCTCGGGCCCCGCCCAAGTCACGATAACGTCGTCCGCTTCGCGGGCAACCGAGCTGCCTACAACGTTGGTGATGGCAAGCACGTGTGCTCCGCAGCGTTTGGCTTCGCGAAGGGCGGCAAGCGTATCCGCCGTTTCGCCGGATTGGCTGACAACGATCACTAGCGTATCTTTCGTAATGATCGGGGAGCGGTAACGATACTCTGAAGCGACATCCGTTTCAACCGGAATGCGCGCCAGCTTCTCGATCACGTATTTGCCGACCATCCCTGCATGATACGCCGTTCCGCAGGCAACAATATGAACGCGGCTAATATTGCGAATTTCTTCAGCGGTTATCGTCAATTCCTTCAAAGCGACTTGCGAGTTATCCGATGCAATCCGGCTTCCCATAGTATCACGGTACGCTTTAGGCTGCTCGTGGATTTCTTTCAGCATGAAGTGATCAAATCCGGCTTTTTCCGCAGTAATAATGTCCCAATCGACATGAAACATTTCTCGGGAAATAAAATTCCCCTCCAACGTCATTAATTCGACACCATCACGCGTTAAAAGCGCCATTTCGCCATCATTCAAAATAAACACATTGCGCGTATATTCCAAAATAGCCGGGATATCCGAACCGATAAAGTTTTCTCCTTCGCCAATTCCAATGATCAAAGGACTGGCTTGTCGAACAGCTACCAGCCGATCCGGTTCATACTCGGTAAGAACGCCCAGCGCAAAAGCTCCAGTTATCCGTTTGACCGCCTTTTGCACCGCTTTGAGGATGTCGCCTTCGTACAAATCGGCGATCAAATGGGAAATAACCTCCGTATCGGTTTCCGAAACGAACACATGACCTTTGGCGATCAACTCTTCCTTCAAGCTAAGATAGTTCTCAATAATGCCGTTGTGCACAACGGAAAATTTCAAAGAATTGTCCGTATGCGGGTGAGAATTAATGTCGGACGGTTTGCCGTGCGTTGCCCAACGCGTATGCCCGATTCCTACGCTTCCGTTCAAAGGAGCTTCCTCCAGCTTCGACTCGAGGTTCGCAATGCGCCCCTTTGCTTTCTGAATCTGAAGACCGCTTGTCGTATAAACAGCCACTCCTGCCGAATCATAGCCGCGGTACTCAAGTTTCTTGAGACCTTCCAACAATATTTCCTGAGAGTTACGCTTTCCGATATATCCAACAATTCCGCACATAGTGTGTTAAACCTCCATAGTTTAATAAGCCCTTCATCAAGGACTTTTTTTTTTCAAAGAACGACGTTTTTTGCCCATACCAAAAAAATCTATACAATCATCGAATAAGTTCAATTCAACTTTTATGGTGATGTTGGAATCTTGTCAGCCTGGTCGCCCAAGCGTTTTTGCCTTCCAACTTTACGGTACTCAACAATACCGGAAGGTCCCCGCCGAATGTTTCGAACACCTTCACCTCGTCAACTCGTTTGCGCAGTTTTATAACCTGTTTCCGTCCCGCTCCCGAGTTCTGGCGCTTGTAAATCTTTATGCCGACCTCTGCCCTGCCTTTCCTTCTTGAGTAAAAGGTAATGAAAAACTTTCAGAAAACATAATTACATCTTATTCATTTTCATGTCTCAATGCAACAGATTTTTACAAACAAGCAGACCTGTTTTGAAAAAATGATGAAAATCCCCTTCCCGGCAACTGCTCCGAAAAGGGGAGCTTCCTCAAGACCTACACTAACTGCTCTTGAATGACTTTGGCGATATCGTTGACGTAAGCTTCAACCTGCGCTTTATCCGGCCCTTCGGCCATAACGCGGATCAACGACTCTGTCCCGGATGGGCGAACGAGCACGCGGCCGTTGTCGCCCAGCTCGTCTTCCACTTTACGGATCGCCTGATCGATGATCGCGTTGTTTTTCAGCTTGCTTTTATCCGCTACCCGGACGTTAACCAGAATTTGCGGATATTTGCGCATAATCGTTTTCAATTCGCTAAGCTTTTGCCCCGACTGCACGATCGTATCCATCAATTGAAGCGCAGTAAGAATGCCGTCACCGGTCGAAATATAATCAAGGAAAATTACATGGCCGGACTGCTCGCCGCCGAGATTGTACCCGCCTTTGCGCATCTCTTCCATCACGTATCTGTCGCCGACCGCAGTCTGCTTCGCCGTCAGACCGAGCTTCTCAACGCCTTTAAAAAAGCCGATGTTCGCCATGACCGTCGTAACGATCGTGCTGTTGTTCAGCTTGCCGGCGCGGTTCAACGCATCGCCGCAAATGCTGAGAATATAGTCGCCGTCCACTTCGGCGCCCGTTTCATCGATCGCGATCAGGCGATCCGCATCGCCGTCGAAAGCCAAACCGATGGCGGCGCCGTGTTTTACAACTTCCTCTTTCAACTGCTCAGGGTGCGTGGACCCGCAATGATCGTTGATGTTCTTGCCGTTCGGAGCCGCGCCGATGGTCACAACTTCCGCTCCGAGGTCGCGGAACACTTTGGGAGCCAATTCAAAAGCAGAACCGTTCGCGCAATCCAATACAACTTTGAACCCTTTGAACGTGCTGGAAACCGTCGATTTCAAAAACTCCAGGTAAGCAAATTTCGCTTCCATATCGTCCGTAACCGTTCCGATTTCTCCGCCTACCGGTCTTGGCAGCTCATCTGTTCCGGCATCGATCAATTGTTCGATCTCCTGCTCGGTTTCATCCAACAGCTTAAAGCCGTCACCGCCAAAAAACTTGATTCCGTTATCCTCAACCGGATTATGCGAAGCGGAGATCATGACGCCCGCATCCGCGCCCAGCTTCTTGGTCAAATAAGCGACCGCAGGGGTGCTTACAATGCCGATTCGTATGACTTGAACGCCGATGGAAAGCAGCCCTGCGACGAGCGCGGCTTCCAGCATCGGACCCGAAATACGGGTGTCTCTGCCGATGACCACCTTCGGATGCTGAGCTTGACGCGTCAGCACATAGCCGCCGCAGCGGCCGATTTTATAAGCTAATTCCGGCGTCAATTCCTGGTTAGCTACACCGCGGACACCGTCTGTACCAAAATATTTCCCCATGAAATGTTTTCCCCTCTTCATCTGCGAGCATTATGGATTTGTTGTTGTTTTAGGCGGCGTTTTTTCACTAATTTCGACAGTCGCCTTAATATCTTGCGGAGCACCCTTCTTCACAAAGGTCGGAAGGTTGAGCGATACGTTCAGCTCATGCTTTCCAGGCGGCAAATTGCTGACATCGACAATCGCCTGAATATCCTGGGTCTTGATCAGATCGATAATGGCGGGAGCCCCTTCCACCGTCAATTCGATTTGCCCTGGTTCCGGTACGACCACCTTCGTATTGTAATTCTCGTTTTGGCCGATGATGGTCAACGGTATGTTCGATATCGGTTTCGTAACCGACGGTACAATCTCTACATGCACCGTTACTTTAGCCGGGTCTACCTGAGTTACTTTATTCCTGAGCGGGATATCAAGTGAATATTCTTTGGTCTCATTCATATCCTGCACACTGAATTGCGGTCCCTGGTAGAACTCAAGGTGGTCGACGACGTCCTGCGAGCCATAAATGGTTACCTTATCCGGCGTCTGCGTGATCGAGGCGATGGCGAAGCCTTTGGCAGGCTCTCCGCTTGCCTTCAACTGCAGAGGAACCGTCTGGAACGGGCTCGTAATCGGTATCTCCACATCGACGACCGGCGGATTCATGTCAACCGCAGCTTCCTTGCCCTCCTTGTCAAAAGCCTGCAACCTGACCTGCTTCGTAACCGCAGATTGGGCCTTATCCACGGAAACGTCGCCGCGGACATTCTCGATCTGCTCCAGCTTGCTCGTCGGCGCGGTAATGTAGACTTTGTTGGGCTTCACAATCGGCTGCCCCGCTTTGAGCCCCGAAGCCGGCGTGCCTTTGACATTGATGACGACAGGAACTTCCTTCATTTGCTTCTCTTCTATGACGACGTTTACGGTCTTCGGAATGACTTCCACATCGACGTCCGAAGGAAATCCTATCGGCTTGAGCGCAAGATTGTGATCGCCGTCGCCAACCTGCGTAAGATCAAGCTCGATCTTGTAATTGTTGCTTGTCGTCACTTTCTTCACGGCGGCATCTTTGCCGCGCAGCACAACCTGCACGTTGGCCGGATCCATTTTTGAAATATAAAAATGACTTTCGTCGTATCTGGTCGTAATGGCGACGTTATTAATCGTTTCCTCCCGATCTCTGAGAAGCGACGTACCCGAAACATTCGTTTCTTCCGTATGTACAACGATCCATAGCAAAATCCCGATCAAGAGGGCGACTACGCGCACCACATTCGTATTCCGCAGCCACTTATCCATTCGAACGTCCCCTCCATTTCAAGAAAGGGTTTTTCTCTTTTGCCTTCGTCTTCGGCTTCAATTCCTCAAACAATTTGCTGATGAGCGATTCCTCTTTAATATCCCTCACGATATGGCCGTTCATCGTCAATGAAATTTGCCCGGTTTCCTCCGAAACGACGATGCACATGGCATCCGAAACCTCGCTCATGCCGATCGCCGCCCGATGCCGCGTTCCCAGCTCCTTGCTGATAAAAGGGTTCTCGGACAGCGGCAAATAACAGCCCGCGGCCATCAGCTGATTCTGGCGCAAAATGACTGCTCCGTCGTGAAGCGGCGTGTTCGGTATAAATATATTAATCAGCAGCTCCGCGCTGATTTTGCTTTCTATGGCAATGCCGGATTCGACGTAGTCCGTGAGTCCGGTCTCCTTTTCGAATACGATCAGGGCGCCGATCTTGCGTTTGGCCAAATATTGGGCGGCCCGAATCACTTCACCGATTCGCTTGTTGACGTCATCGTCCTCTTCGGACGAAGAGCGGCTGAACAGCTTGCCCCGGCCAAGCTGCTCCAGGGCGCGGCGAAGCTCCGGCTGAAATATAATAATAACGCCCAGTACCCCGAACGTAAAAGCTTGATTGACCATCCACTGCAGCGTGCTTAGCTTGAACCAGATGCTGATGGCCCAAGTGAAAACAATGACCAGAATGCCCTTCATCAACTGTATGGCCCTTGTCCCGCGAACGAGCAGTATGAGCTTATAAATCACATAGCTGACGATCAGGATATCGATAATATCCTTAATCGAGATGCCCGTGAGTAAATCCATCCATGATTCCCCCAACAACTGCGCACTTTTTCTCTCTATAAATAGATCATAACATAATATGAACCATTGATCTATCGACCTCTCCTTTCCTGACGTTCAAAATCCGGAAAAGGTTCAGAAAATGGAAAAAAACGCCTCCAATCCCGGTCGCGGCCGGAAAAGAAGACGCTTCTATTTCATTTGGAAAACATGTCTACAAATTCTCCGAGCTTATACCAGACCCAGCTCACAGCCTGATCTACGGTCGTCACCTGGCCGGCGATATGTGCGGTCGAAGCCAAATTCAGCGTACCGTCAATCACGGTCAAATTGCCGGCGACATCGCCTTCAACCTGCAGTTTCCCGCGCTGTACGACAAGATTTCCTTTGACGGTATGGCCTTGGGGCACGATCACCGTATCCCCCTGAATCACAACGTCCTCCAGATCGTTGCCTTTTACCATCATTTGCTGGTCTTCGTTCCACATCGACATGAAGCTTCCGAACATCACGGCAACAAAAACGACGGCAACGGACGCAGCCGGGTGCCGGCGAATCCATTTCACCCAAGGATTGCTTTTTTTCGCAGGCGGAAGTCCGTTCATAATCAGTGCGGTCAAGTGATCCGGCGCATGCAGTGCCGGCAGCGATTTGACAATCGCGTCCGTCCTCTCCAGCTCTTTGAATAACGCATGGCAAGCCGTGCAAGAGATCAAATGCTCTTTTAGCTCCAGTGCCTCCGATCCCTGTAAATCACCATCCAGATATTCATGCATGAGCGGGAGGGCTTCCTTGCAATTCATCATCAGCCACCCCTTTCTTTGCGTTTGCGTAATGTGGTATACCATACGTTTGAGCTCCGAATTTGTTTCACCATCTGAGCACGTTCCGTGCGAAAAATTGTTCATCCTGTTCCAATTTTTTACGCAAATATTCCCGGCCGCGGTGCACTCGGGTTTTGACCGTCGTAACCGGCATGTCCAGGACATCTCCGATTTCCTGAAGCGACATATCGTGAAGATACCTCAGGATCACCACCGATTTATATTTCTCCGGCAGCGTTTCGATCGCTTTGCGGACCTGCTCCTTCGTCTCGGAAACGATGACCTGCTTTTCAGGCGTTTCTTCATGACCGGGAAGCAGCGAGTAATAATCGGCGCCCTCCCCTTCAGGCATTTCCGCATCCAGGGAATACGTATTTTTCCTTCGCCGAAGCTTATCTATGCAAAGATTGGTACCAATCCGAAAAATCCACGTCGAAAACTTTTGATTCTCATCGTATTTATGCAAATTCGTGTATACCCGCAGAAACGTTTCCTGCACCGCATCCTCGGCTTCGTGCTTGTTGTTCAGCATCCGGTAAGCCAGGTGAAAGATCTTGTCTTTGTACAGGTCTACAAGCTCGGCAAAAGCCCCCCGATCTCCGTTCCTGGCCATCTTGGCCAATCGTGCTTCTACAAAATTCACTTTAGGCATCCTCCGGCTTCATCACAATTCGTTTCCCGTAAGAAATAAAACGCTGCAATCAGGATTTGTTTTCAGAAACGACTATTCCAACCAAGATAAGAACCATACCTACCCATTGAATTCCCGACACGTGCTCTCCAATAATCAAAAATGCGGCAATTACGGCAACAGGCAGCTCGATGGACCCAAGCATAGCCGCGAGAGCGCTCCCGATACGGGGAATTCCGATATTGAAAGCTATAGTCGGCACCACTTGCCCCAGGAAACCAAGCAGCAGCCCCCAAAGAATGAGGCTCCCTCCGTTCGCTGCGGCAAATACGGTAGGCGGATAAATGATATACATGACTGGAATAGCTGCTGTCAGCATCACGGCGGATTTCATCAGCGGCGGAAGGGAACTTTTGACTTGGCCCGTAAAAAAGAGGAATACGCTGTACGTTAAGGCCGACAACAGTCCGAAAACGAGCCCTTTCGCGCTAAACTGCCGCAGATCCGTTTCAAAAATATTGACCGAGAGCAAAGTGCCAAGGATGATTAAGACGATTGCAAGCGCTTCTGCTTTTCTGGGAAATCTGCGCTTCACCAGGCAATCCATGGTTATGGTTATCCAGGTAAACTGAAACAGAAGAATGATCGACAAAGAAGCGTTGAGTTCGGAAATCGCGATATTGTAACAAATAGTCGTTAACGCCAGGCCGAATATTCCAATCAAGCTTAGTTTTACCCATGGGCCTTTAAAAGGATTCATCCACGACGGCTTATGAAAAAGCACCAGAATCCATACGAATAACGTTCCCACCGTCATCTGCGCGGGAGTGATTTGCGAATCGCCAAAACCTTGCTCGTACGCCATTTTGATAAAAGAGGAGAGCAGTCCGTAGCTGGACGCTCCAATGATGACCAGAACTATAGCCAACCATCGCCCCATGCTGTGCATTCTCCTTATCCGCGGGCTGCTTGCGATAAGCACAGGAAAAGTCGAGACGCCCATTCTGTCAAGGCTCCCGACTCCCTTTCCTGCTTTAACCTCACGCTGTATATGATGTGGCGCGATCAGCCCGTATTTCTAAGCCCTGCGGCAATTCCGTTAATCGTAAGCAGCACTTCTCTGAGAAGTTCAGAATCGTCTTCATTGCCTTCCTGCAGCGCGCGAAGCTCGGTCAGCAGCTCAACCTGCATATAGCTCAGCGGGTCTACGTACGGATTTCTCAGACGGATCGATTCCTGAATAACCGGAACGTTGTCCAAAATTTCATCCTGCCCGGTAATTTGCAAAATGAGGGAGGAGGTCAGCTCGTATTCCGCCTTGATCAGCCCGAAAATGCGCTCGGCGATCTCCGATTTTTTCACCATGCTGCCGTACTCTTTGGCGATAAGCAGATCCGCTTTTGCCAATGCCATTTGCAAATTATCGATCATGGAACGGAAGAATGACCATTCTTCGTACATTTCCTTGAGCGTATTCAAATTCTCGGCTTTTCCTTGATAAAAGCTTTGCAGACCTGTTCCCGCCGCATACCATGCCGGCAGCAAGTAACGGCTTTGCGTCCAAGCGAATACCCAAGGAATCGCCCGCAAATCTTCAAAACGGTCGCTATTTTTGCGCTTCGACGGACGGGAACCGATGTTCAGCTCGCCAATTTCCGGCAGCGGTGTCGATTCTTTAAAGAATGTCAGGAAATCTTCATCGCGGAAAATAAGATCCTGATATTTCGTTTGCGAACGCTCGGAAATACCTTTCATGATCGTTTCCCACTTGTCTTCCAGAGGGTGCCTTTGCGGCGAACGCGACAATTTGGATGCCGTAATCAACGCAAACGTCGCCTGCTCCAAACTGCGGTAAGCGATGCCCTGCAAGGAGTAGCGCGAAGACAATACCTCGCCTTGCTCGGTAATTTTGATGCCACCGCCCAGCGTTTCGACCGGCTGCGCCAAAATACTGCGGTTCAGCGGCATGCCTCCGCGCCCGAGCGCGCCGCCGCGGCCATGGAAAAACTTCAGCTTCACGCCGAATTTTTTCGCCGCTTCCGTAATGTCCTGCAGCGCCATGCGGAGCTCCCAGTTCGCCGTTATAACACCGCCGTCTTTGTTGCTGTCCGAGTAGCCGAGCATGATCTCATGAAGCTGGGTAACCGGGTCCAGGCTCGCTTTATACGCCGGAATCGCCAGAAGCGTCGACATAATGTCCGGAGCGGCGTGCAAATCGTCGATCGTCTCGAACAGCGGCACGGATTGCAGCGTACAAGTGACGGAACCGTCGCTTTCCTTCCGGTACAGTCCGGCTTCTTTCGCAAACACAAGCACTTCCAGAAGGTCGCTGGCGCCTTGCGTCATACTGATCAAATAGCTGGTAATGCAATTGCGGCCAAACTCTTTTTGCGCCTGCTGAACAGCCCTGTAGACGCTCAGACACTCTTCGGTGCCTTCGGAATAGTCAAGGTAATTCGAAGTGATCGGCCTAGGATCGTTCAAAATATCGCTCAGCAGCTTGATTTTCGCTTCCTCGTCAAGCTTGGAGTAATCGGCGACGATGCCCATTTTCGCCAAAATCTCCTTCATCGCCGATTCGTGCTCTTTGCTGTGCTGCCTGATATCGAGCGCAGCCAAATGGAAGCCGAACAGCTCGACCTGGCGGATGATTTTTTTGATGTATTTGTCCGCTACGTATACGGCAAAATGATTTCTCAGGCTTGCGTCAATAATCTTCAGGTCCTGAATGAATTCTTCAGGATTATTGTATTTATGAGAAGCCGGAACGTGCGCGATGCCGGCATGCTGGATTTTTTCAAGCATATAGGTCACTTTGATCCGGTACGGCTCTTTTTCATTGCGCCACACGTCCTGAATCTCGCCGAGCGCTTCCTTGTCCTCCTGGATGGAGGATATCAGCTCGTCGCTGACGCCCACTATATTTTTGCTGAAGCTCATGTGCTCCAAAGTTTCTTTTAACATTTCCGCGTACTTCTGCAGGGCCAGCTGGCGATGAAGCCCCAGCGTCTCCCAGGTCACGTCCGCAGTTACGGACGGGTTGCCGTCGCGGTCCCCGCCGATCCATGAACCAAATTTCAGGAAAGACGGCACGTGCCATGTCTGCTCCTGATAATATTTGCCCAGGCAGCGCTCCAGCTCGTAGTAAACTTCAGGCAGCACGTCGAACAGCGTCTCATCAAAGAAATAAAGGCCATTGCGCACTTCATCGATAACCGTAGGCTTCCGGTCGCGAAGCTCGTCGGTCTGCCAAAGGTTCAGAACCTCGCCCAAAAGCTTCTCGCGGAGCTGCTCGCGCTCACGGTAAGTAAGCATCGGGTCGTCCAATTTCATCATGTCGTCGGAGATGCGAAGATTGATATCCAGCACGGCTCTGCGCATCGCCTCGGTAGGGTGGGCAGTCATCACGAGCTCCAGAGAAATCGATTGTAAAATTTCCTGAACCTCGTCGTAAGGAACGTGATTGTTTTTCAATTCTTGTACAATGCTTTCGATCGAACCCGGTTGAACCGAATCGCCCGATGAACGCTCGTAATCCCGTTTACGGCGAATACGATGGTTTTGCTCCGCAATGTTAACCAGTTGAAAATAAATGGCGAACGCCCGAATCACCTGATGGCGAATTTCCGGGGCTAACGAGCCGATCGTGTGCTTGAACTCCTGAAAAATTTCCGGCACAAAATGAGCCCTCAACGATTTGCTCATCTCCCGGATTTTCTCCACAACATCAAGCAGTTCGTGTCCGCCCTGATGCACCAATACTTCACCCAAAATATGCCCCAAGAAGCGTACATCTCTGCGCAGCAAATTGTTGGTCGACTGCTTCTGTAAGGTCATACCGCTCTCTGTCATACTCTCCACCTCATCTATCTGCTATGTTGCTCTAAAGCTTTAATCTATAAAAAACCATTACAGAATATTTTACCACAATCCTTTAGCTTCATATAGTGCCAAAATAAAAAAAGACCCAATTTAGGCGGTGGTAATTTATGTATAGTATGCTCCGTTGCGCATAGAGGTAATATGGAATATAACGCCATTTTACAAGCTTTTGGCACATCCTTGACCTGAACCCTGTATCCATCTTTAGAAGTACGCGGCATAGCGAAAATCAACCTCTCGGAGGACTTCATATGTGGCCTGAGCCGATATACTTGTGCTATAACAATCAAAGAGAGGCTGAAGCGAACCATGAATACGATGACAAGTTACTTAATCATCCTCGTTATTATTATACTTCTATCGATGAGAGAAAAGGAAGTGCGCCCTGCAACAATGTGGATTGTGCCGGCCCTTTTCATATGGCAAACCGTCCCGAATATCGCGCAGTCCGAGTTGACGCCGCTACGGCTGCTGCTTTATCTGATCTGCTTGATTTTCGGTGTGATTGTCGGCTTTTGGAGAGGCAAGCTGGAAACAGTACGCGTAAACCCTGCATCCGGAAAAATTACTTCTCAGGGATCAGTCGCCGGAGTCGCCGTTTTTATGGGCATCATGCTGCTAAGAATGCTGGCCGGCTACTGGGGCAAAGAGCATGCGTTAATCTCGCTGACCACGGCGCTGCTCCTTATTCCGCTCGGCACGATATGCGCCCGCCGGTATGTGATCTATTTGAAATACAAGCAAATATTGGGCCGACGATAAATAGCGGGCGACCGGATTGTACAGCGATGTATACTCCGGCCGCCTTGCCGCGTAAACCCGGATAATTGCGGAAAGGACCGCTGCATGGATAAGACTTCCGTTCTGCTCGAAATATGTAAGCAAAAAGTATTTTCCCGGCCTCGTGCTATTGCGCTGAGCCTGCTTATCCTGTACACGCTGGTGCATACCATTAACCTCTCGTCCCTCGTTTCAATCGTGCTGGGGATTGTTTTGTGCCTGTCTTACGTAACTTTAGTGTGGCTGCCGAAACGGCTGCGAGCGAACCGCAGTATGGTCATCGCTCTCATTGCTCTCTGGATATTGACTGTTGTCGATTGGCTCTATTTTGATGCCGATCAGTCAGCCGTCACGTTAATTAGCTATCTTGTAGGCTATACGGCGTTATCCTTACCCGGTTCGGTGTCCGCTGCGATAATTGTTGGAATAATCGCAACCGATGCCCTCATTTTCTTTTATGTACGGCAAAAGAGCTTTGACGATATCCTTGTCATCTCCGTCATTCATGCAGGATTATATGTACTGTTGTGGGGAGCACGATTGAAACGTGCTGCCAGAGAAATGAACGCACGCCATTTTGAAGAGTTGAAAAAAGCCCATGCGCAATTGGCCGATGCCCACTTGGAGCTTCAACAAGCGCATCAAGACTTGGAAGAAGCCACCACACGCGTGCTGCGTTATGCGGTCCTGGAGGAAAGGAATCGAATTGCCGTAGATATACACGACAGCATCGGGCACGGCTTAACTTCTGTAATCGTTCAACTGCAGGCCCTTCCTTATGTATTAAAATCGAACTCCGCTGAAGCCGACAATACCGTCCGAACCGTATTGGAAGTAGCCCGCCGCTGTTTGCAGGAAGTGCGTTCGGTCGTACACCAAATGGCCGTCGACGATGCGGACCTCGGTTTGGTAGCAATGAAAAGCTTGGTCAAACAAGTCCAGGATCAAAGCGGTATTCAAATCGCCTTCTCCGTTAATGAACCGGTCAACCAATGGAGAGTCGAAATCGCCGAATTGCTTTATCGCGTTCTCCAGGAGGCTTTGACCAACGTGATTCGCCATGCCAAAGCCTCTCATGTTGATATTCACCTGAACGAGAACCATGGTGAAATCACGATGACCGTCAGCGACAACGGGAACTATGACAGACCTGACCCGCCTTCGCCGGGATTCGGTCTTTCGGGAATTCAAGCGCGGTGCGAGAGAGCAGGGGGCAGTTTTCTTATACGTCCGAGGAAAACGCACGGGTTGGAACTGATTGTGGCCGTTCCTCTAGGTAGTGGTGTTCAAGTTCGACAAAGCTAAACATCGGGGAGTCAGATAGGACTTTCTCGGACAAATTAGGAGGTTAACCATGAATTCAGCCACGATTCGGGTAGCGATTGCTGACGACCAGCCTTTAATCAGGCAAGGTCTTAGCTATATCATCAACGCTCAGGAAGACATGTGTATAGTCGGCGACGCCGGCAGCGGACGCGAAGCCGTATCGCTGGCAAGCCGTACGAAACCTCACGTTCTGCTAATGGACGTGCAGATGCCGGAATGCAGCGGAATCGACGCAACACGCGAAATCGCAGCTTTAGAGCCCGACTGCAAAGTCGTCATTCTTACGACATTTGATTTTGAGAAATATGTATTCGACAGTATCCGCTCGGGAGCGGTCGGGTATTTGTTAAAAGACGCCGATCCGGCCGAACTGATCGATACCATTCGATCCGCTCATCGAGGAGAAGCTATATTTCGTACGGGGATAGCTGCCAAGGCCATCGCTCAAGCCGTACAAACCGCCATACCCTCTTATGCGAGCGGTGCAGCGGATATCCACATTACTGAGACCATTACCGATCGGGAAATGGAGGTTCTCCAGCAGATGGCCTACGGATTGCGAAACGAAGAAATCGCGGCCAAACTCCATATCAGCGAAAGCACGGTAAAAACCCACGTCCATCGAATCCTGCAAAAATTCGGCGTCGAAGACCGCACACAAGCGGTTGTATACGCGATTCGAAACCGGATAGTTTCGTAAAAAAGCCCCGAGGAATATGCCCCCGCGGGCTTGTATGACTAGTAAGCAGTCAGATTTAAATCGGCGGATTAGCAGTAAACTCTGAAAACTATCGATCGATTATCCGCAATTCAAGACCTGACGCTATACTAGGTGCAAACGGCCAAGTCAATCGAGAGTGCCCTGCCTCACGCAGCCCACTTGCTAAAAGCTGATACAAAAACCGAAAGCGTCCAGACCGTTTGAAGCACTGGCATGCCAGGAGGCAGCGCATTTGCTTAGGCGCGGGGAAAAACCTGCAAAAGTGCAGCTTTTAGGTCGCTGAGACGCTTGTTAACGAAACATTCCTGCAAATGTGCAGTTTTTTTCGCGAATATTTGAGCTCAGACCCATTTGTGTCGGAATTCCTGCGCAATTGCAGGCTTTTTCCAAAAATAGACCACAAACGCAGAAAAAGCCTGCACTTTCGCAGGCTTTTCGGGTTACCAAGCTCTAGCACGCTTCACGAGTGGCTGCACCAACAATTAAGGTCCGCTCTGTCTGCCCCTACCCAAAGTGCCGTGACTTTTCAAGATTCTGAATTGTGCTTTAATCCCCTAACAATCTTGCCTCAAACGTCTTCCTGGAGATTTGCAGGTTATTTCCGCCCCGTATTTCCACCTTGGAAAAACTGTGTTATGACAAAAAACAAACTCCCTATGCTCAGCATAAGGAGTTTGTTTTGAAACTGTAAGCGGGTGATGGGAATCGAACCCACGCTACCAGCTTGGAAGGCTGGAGTTCTACCATTGAACTACACCCGCACGTATCGGGACGACACGATTTGAACATGCGACCCCCTGCTCCCAAAGCAGGTGCTCTACCAAGCTGAGCTACGTCCCGATAGTATGAAGCTTAGTAAAGAAATGGCGTGCCCAGAGAGATTCGAACTCCCGACCTTTTGATTCGTAGTCAAACGCTCTATCCGGCTGAGCTATGGGCACTTAATGGAGCGGAAGACGGGATTCGAACCCGCGACCCTCGCCTTGGCAAGGCGATGCTCTACCCCTGAGCCACTTCCGCATGATGCGCGTAGAGGGACTTGAACCCCCACGGTCGCCCGCTAGATCCTAAGTCTAGTGCGTCTGCCAATTCCGCCATACGCGCATGGTGTTACTAAAATGGTGAGCCATGTAGGACTCGAACCTACGACACCCTGATTAAAAGTCAGGTGCTCTACCAACTGAGCTAATGGCTCAAGCTATAATTATGGGGTCCCCGCAAAGTAATCGGAATTCGCTTCAGAGCTTATCTTCACTTTGTGGGGTGTAATACTGGGGATCTAGGATTCGAACCTAGGCATGACGGAGTCAAAGTCCGTTGCCTTACCGCTTGGCTAATCCCCAATACTCACATGCCGTCGAGAGGACTTGAACCCCNGAGCTTATCTTCACTTTGTGGGGTGTAATACTGGGGATCTAGGATTCGAACCTAGGCATGACGGAGTCAAAGTCCGTTGCCTTACCGCTTGGCTAATCCCCAATACTCACATGCCGTCGAGAGGACTTGAACCCCCAACCTACTGATTACAAGTCAGTTGCTCTACCAATTGAGCTACAACGGCATATTAGGTTGTTCATGGTGGAGGCTGACGGGATCGAACCGCCGACCCTCTGCTTGTAAGGCAGATGCTCTCCCAGCTGAGCTAAGCCTCCGTGGGATATCGGAATCCACTTCGCAAATTCCTTAGCAAAGTGAAATCTTATGACCCGTAGGGGATTCGAACCCCTGTTACCTCCGTGAAAGGGAGGTGTCTTAACCCCTTGACCAACGGGCCTTAATTCATGAAGCTTCCAACCGGAATCGAACCGGTGACCTCATCCTTACCATGGATGCACTCTACCGACTGAGCTATGGAAGCAAAGACTCCCCGAACAGGACTCGAACCTGTGACAACTCGATTAACAGTCGAGTGCTCTACCAACTGAGCTATCAGGGAACAGTGCTTGGCAACGATCTACTCTCCCAGAACCCTTCGGTTCAAGTACCATCGACGCTGGAGGGCTTAACGGTCGTGTTCGAGATGGGAACGCGTGGATCCCCTCCGCCATCATCACCAAA
>NZ_JBVYOL010000023.1:0-121517 GCF_056120505.1 Paenibacillus sp. sgz302164
CCCCCTATCCATCATCGATTCCTCTTCGATCACACTCTCGAGTCATTTTGGCAAGTGGGCGTTTGTCGACCAAGAAAAGAATCAGGTAAAGCTGCACCTGAGCCTAAGCACACAATGGCCGGATCTGGCGATTCCGAGTAAAGTCGTGTTGTCGACGGGAGCCGTGGCGGATAAAGAAGTTGCGATCGAACTGGTTACCGAGCAAGGAACAACGTACGTGATGGATCGCGGATACATCAACTACGCTCACTACAAGAAGTGGCTCGAAGCAGGNCGGATCTGGCGATTCCGAGTAAAGTCGTGTTGTCGACGGGAGCCGTGGCGGATAAAGAAGTTGCGATCGAACTGGTTACCGAGCAAGGAACAACGTACGTGATGGATCGCGGATACATCAACTACGCTCACTACAAGAAGTGGCTCGAAGCAGGTATCCTCTTTGTCGCTCGCGTTCAGAAGAACAGTAAAACTCAGATCTTGGAGAAACGTGCACTCCCGACAGAGGAAGCTCATTTACTGCTGGATGCGGATGTCCTCATGACTGTTCCGAACAAGCCTGATCAGACCATGAGGCTGCGTTTGGTGGAGTTCAAGGACGACAAAAACCATACGTACCGCTTGATCACAAGCCGCTGGGACCTAACGGCACAGGAGATCGCGGATATCTATCGCGCCCGCTGGGACGTGGAGTTATTCTTCAAATGGATGAAGCAGTACTTGCGACTCGCTAAACTGTACAGCAACAAGCCTTCTGCTGTATGGAACCAAATTTATATAGCACTCATCGCCCACGCCTTGTGTGTCTTGGTGAAGCTCCAAACGGGAACAAAGCATGGACTCTGCAGAGTGCTGAAGCTGATGCGTCAGTACATGGCCAAGAGTTGGGAGAAACTGCTTGACGCCTTGTTCCGGAAACCGACGAAGCCTTCAAAAGGCCGTCAGAAGAAGCCGAAGCGAGGACGCTCAAGAAACTCCCCAAAGAAGCACGTGGCGCAAAAGTTCGTGCTGACTAACGAATTCAACCAATAAATGATAGATTCCCTGAAAATGGTAACACCCCCTTGCTCAAGAGGCCATCGACTTTTTAGCTCATTTGCCGGAAGTAACGAATGGAAAAATAAGTATCTAATAACTCGAAAAGAAATTTGTCCATTTTAATCCATTTGATGTTAGCTTCTTTGCAAAGCTAGTGGGTTTTTCGCCAAAAAGGCCATTTTTATGGAAAAAGCCTGCACTTCTGCAGGTTTTCCCCTAGCCTGGGGCTGCAAGCCGCCTCATATCCCATATAAGCCATATATTGTGGAGGTTTTTTTATATTGTAGAGGTTTTTTATCACGTATCTCTCAATAGTAAAGAGGTGCATGAGATACCATATTATGGTATAATCCGTTTGTTGAGCGTATGCGCGCAAAAAGGGGGGAACAACCATAGAGAAAAAACTGCTCAAAACAGCTTTGTACAGCTTTTTATTGGGCTTGTCGCTGGCCATCGCTTATTTTTCGAATACGGAGTCGGTTACGTACATGAGCGGCTACACGGTAGCGACTCTATCATTTGGCGAATACGCGCTGAAAGTGTTGAGATTCGCTACAAGAGTCATGCTGGCGTCATTAATCGTCGTCGGGGTCAAAGAGCTGAGCCGCGGCGCCGCTTCAAACGGCCTTTCGTTTTTGAAAGGAGTAGTCGTTTCCTTTTTGTTCACTTTTATTTCTATTATTATTTTAATTTTTTTTCTGGGAACTATTTTTCGAGATTAGCAGATAAGAGAGCTGCGCTCCCGCAAAATACGGCCTTTCCAAAGCACTCTGTATTCTTTCAGTAAATTTTCAGTTTCAGTGAAACTTTTTAAAACGATGCGCCGTCTATTTTATCATACAGTCTGTAAATGAAAGGGAGGTTTGAGCATTGGCAAGCTGGTTTCGCAGCAAATCCGCACATAGTCCGCTTCCAGAACAATCGCCTTCCAATCCCGAACGATCGGGGGAACCGCTGCTTACCGTTCATCGCGTGGAGCGTTCTTTTCAAGTCGGGAACCAGAAGCTGCATGTGCTCAAAGGCATTGAAATGCAGCTTCTGCCCACACAGCTGGTGATGCTGAAGGGACGGTCCGGGTCGGGCAAAACGACGCTGCTGAATTTGATCGGCGGGCTGGATCAGCCGAATGAGGGCGAAATCCTTTTTCAGGGACAGCCTTTTCACAGCCTGCGCGACGATGAGCGAACGATGATCCGCCGCAAGGAAATCGGCTTCATTTTTCAGTCGTTTGCCCTGATGCCATTATTGTCCGCTTGGGAAAATGTGGAGCTGGCGCTGCGCATGGCGGGCGTGCCCCGTTCGCAATGGAAGCAGCGCGTGACGCACTGTCTGGAACTGGTCGGACTCGGCAAACGGATGCATCACCGCCCGTTCGAGCTGTCCGGCGGCGAACAGCAGCGCGTCGCTATTGCCAAAGCGATTGCGCACCGGCCCTCGCTCATTTTGGCGGATGAGCCGACCGCAGAACTGGATTCCCAAATGGGCGCGCAGATCATGTCCGTATTCCGCAGCATTATCGCGACGGAGCAGGTAACGATTTGTATGACGACTCATGACCCTACGATCTTGGAGGTTGCCGATCATGTTTACGAAATGGTTGACGGGAAATTCGTCTCGTAACCGGAAGATGAAGCCCATAGCTGCAATGCTTTTATGTTCAACATTGATTCTGACTTCCGGCTGTTCGCTCCTGCCCAAGGAGCAGGAAGAGGAGGCGCTGCCGACGATCAACCCTCCCAAGCTTTCCAAAAAGCCCGAGTACGAAGTGAAGACGACTACGCTCGAAACGAAAGTCCGGGGAAGCGGCCGTATGATGGCATTGAAGGAGGAGAAATTATTTTTCTCGGAAGATATGAACGCCAAACGGATCAGCGCCGTCCTCGTGAAAAGCGGGGATTCCGTTGAAGCGGGGCAGCCGATCGCCGAACTGGACGTGTCGGAGCTGGACAGCAGCTTGAAGCGCAAACGGCTCGAAACGAGGCGCGATGAGCTAACGATGATCGAAACGCTGCGCAAGGCCGATGAAATGACGCCGGAGGCGATCGAGCAGGCGAAGATCGATTTTGAACTGAAACGCGAGGATCTCAGCAAGCTGGAGACGCAGGTCAGCAAGGCGAAGCTGCTCGCTCCGTTCAGCGGCACGATCGTCAGCGTAACTTCGAAGAAAGGCGACACGGTCAAATCGGACGAATCCGTCGCGACCATCGCCGACTTAAGCCAATTGACGGTAGCAGCCAGTATTAGCGCGGATGACGCGAAGAAAGTTGCCATCGGTATGGAGGCTTTGGTGGATATCAATTCCGCAGGCCAGCACAAAGGCAAGGTGAAGCAGCTTCCGAATCCGCAAGCAAACAACAATAATAACAACGGCGGCGGCTTTTCCGGCGGCGAAGGCAATCAGAAGGATACGATCGACAACTATCTGGTCGTAGAGCTGGATGAATTTCCGCAAGGGCTGAACCGCGGAACGCCTCTGAGCGTGACCATTGTTACGCAAAGAAAAGAAAATGTGGTCACGATTCCGCCGGCTGCGCTTCGTTCCTATTCCGGACGCAACTATGTGCAGGTCGTTGACAGCCAGGGCAACAAGAAGGAAGTGGACGTAGAGATCGGCCAGCAAACTTCGACGGATGTGGAGATTGTAAAAGGCCTTACGCCGGGACAGAAAGTAGTAGGTCGATGATGTGATGCCGATGCTGCGATTTTTGTTCCGTAAAATGTGGAATACCCGCTGGCTGACGCTCAGCACCTGGCTCGGCCTCGTGATGGCGGTCGCTTTCACGACGAGCATTCCGATGTATGCGGACGGCTCGCTGAAACGCGTCGTCGCCAAGTCGCTGCAGGAGAAAAGCAGCGGTCTTCCCGCAGGCTCGCTATTAATGCGTTATCAGGCGGTCGGCTCCGACCGTGCAGGGATCGATGAGCTGAAAGACGTCAATGCATACATACAGGATCAAATTCCGAAAGATATCGGCTTCCCGGTCGACGCTTTTGCAAGAAGCTATTCGATTAAAGGCTCGGCCTTGACCCCCGCCGATCCGTCGAAGGTAGACCCGAGCAAGCGCCGGCAAATGTCGATCGCTACGCTGGGCGGACTGAACGACCATGTCGAATGGGCGGTCGGACAGATGGCTGCGGACAAGGCGGAAGGCGGGGTTGTGGAAGCCGTCGTGCTCGATGAAGCGATGTACCGCAACGATCTGCACGTCGGAGATATATTCAATTACTCCGTATCCGGGGCCGGCGGAAGTACGCTGCTCAAGGTGAAGATCGTCGGTTCCTTCAAGCCGAAAAACGAGAACGACCCCTATTGGTTTCAAGGGCTGGAAGGGATGGTCAATTCCTTAATCGTCAGCGAGGACTATTTCGCAAAAACGCTGCTTGCGGAAAAGAAAATTCCGCTGCAGCTGGCCAACTGGTACTATGCGTTCGATTTGAGCAACATTCAAACGAGCCAACTGGCCCCGCTCGGCAACCGGCTCGAACGGCTCGATATCAATTTGTACCAAAAGCTGAAAAATACGAAGGTGGACGTGTCTTTTCAGCCGATTTTGGCCGAATTTAAAGCGCAGAGCGTGCAGATGCAAATTTTACTGTTTACGCTGGCGGCCCCGATGATCGCGATGGTTTTCTATTATATCGTTATGAACGCCAGACAATCGCTCGACCGGCAGCGCAGCGTCATTGCGGTGCTTCGCAGCCGGGGAGGATCGACAAGGCAAATTATCGGCATCTACTTGCTGGAAGGGTTGGCGCTTGGTGTGATCGCCCTGATCGTCGGACCGCTGATCGGCTGGTTTATGGCCAAAAGCATCGGATCGTCCAGCGGCTTCCTGACGTTCGTCGACCGCAAATCGATTCCGGTCGGATTCACCACTGAAGCGATGCTGTACGGCGGCCTTGCCGTCGTCATCGCGATTATGGCCAGCGTCATTCCGGCGATCATGTTTGCCCGCGCTTCCATCGTGAATTACAAACAGCAGCTTGCAAGGTCCGACCGGGCGCCGTTATGGCAGCGGTGGTTCCTCGATATTGTGCTTCTGGGTGTTGTCGGCTACGGATTTTATTTGTTCGATCAGCGGCAGCTGCTTACAGCGCAGACGGGGCTGACGACGGATCAGCTGCAGGTGCATCCGCTGCTGTTTTTCGTGCCGGCGCTCTCGATCTTTTCGCTCGGCTTGTTCTTCCTGCGGATTTTCCCGTGGCTGCTGCGTCTGTTCGGCTGGCTTGGCAGAAGGTTTCTGCCCGTGCCGCTTTATTTGACGCTCGCGCAGTTGTCCCGATCCGCCAAAGCTTACTATCCGCTCATGCTGCTTCTCGTTCTCACGCTCGGCCTCGGCGTCTACAACTCCTCGGCCGCCAGAACGATCGATCTGAACTCGACGGAGCGGACGCAGTACCAATACGGCACGGACGTCGTGCTGCAAACCGTGTGGGAAGGCTTCTCCGACGATGTCCCGAAGGACCCGAACGCCGATAAAAACGGCGGCAAAGGCTCGGGCGGCGGTTCCGGTTCAGGCCAGGGCCAAGGCAATAAGGGCGGGCAAGGAGGCCAGGGCGGCGGTTCAGGCGGAGGGCAGCCGGGCAATCCCGGCGAGCAGACGCCTTCCAAAATTCGCTACGTCGAACCGCCCTTTCAAATTTTCCGCGATCTGGAAGGGGTAGAGTCGGCCGCACGGGTGCTGCAAACGAAAGCAAATGTCGTCGTATCCGGCAAATCCACCGGGCAGGGAATGGTCATGGGCATCGACAATACCGATTTTGCCAAGGTCGCCTGGTTCCGCTCCGATTTGTTCCCGGCGCATCCGAACACATATTTGAACCTGCTGGGCACCTATGAGCAAGCGGTCATTATCCCTTCCAACTACGCGAGCAAATACGCGCTGAAGGAAGGCGATCTGATTACGATCTCGATTCAGCAGCAGCCGGTCGAATTCGTCGTTGTCGGCATCGTGCCTTACTGGCCGAGCCAATATCCGGATCAGACGCCGTTCTTTATTGTGAATCTCGACTATTTATATGATCAGGCGCCGATCGTTCCTTATGAAGTGTGGTTGAAGATGAAGCCGGATGCGAAAGTGACGCCGATTGTGAACGCGCTGCAGGCTAAAAAAATCGAGATCGCCTCCGTCAAAGACGTCCGCAACGAGCTGATCACGCAAAAAAAACATCCCGCCCGCGGCGGTGTGTTCGGCATTCTGAGTCTGGGCTTTCTCGTTTCCGTGACGGTTTCGCTGATCGGTTACATTTTATACTGGTTTTTCAACCTCTCAAGCAGGGTCGTGCAGTTCGGCGTTTTGCGGGCTATGGGCCTATCGCGCAAGCAGCTGACAGGCATGCTGCTGCTGGAGCAGGGCTTTACGGCCGGGCTGTCGATTGCCCTGGGCATCGGAATCGGCAAGCTGACGAGCTACTTCTTCCTGCCGTTTTTGCAAACAACGGAAAATATCAAAACGCAGGTGCCTCCGTTTCGGGTCGTTTTCGATTCCAAGGACACCTACCAGCTTTACTTTGTCGTAGCCTTTATGATGCTTACCGGCGGAGCGCTGCTTTTCATGAACATTCGCAGATTGCGCGTCCATCAAGCCGTGAAGCTCGGAGAGGAGAAATAGCAGATGATCACATGCGAAGGCTTGGTCAAAATTTACAAAACCGACGATATCGAAGTGGTCGCTCTGCAGGGGCTTAATATCCAAATCGATACCGGCGAGTTGATGGCGATTATCGGCAACAGCGGAAGCGGGAAATCCACGCTGCTGAACATCTTGGGCGGGCTGGACCGCCCTTCCGCAGGCCAGGTGAAAGTCGGCGATTGGGATTTGCTGAAAATAACCGACAAACAGCTCGTCGAATACAAGCGCAACACGGTCGGCTTCATTTGGCAAAACAATGCCCGAAACCTGATTTCGTACCTGACGGCGCTGGAAAATGTCGAAATGCCGATGATGCTCAGCGGCAAGTACGATCGCGCTTATGCGAAACAGCTGCTGGAATGGGTCGGCCTCGGGCACCGGATGGACAACAAGCTGCAGCAGCTTTCAGGCGGCGAGCAGCAGCGCGTAGCGATCGCGATATCGCTGGCCAACAAGCCGAAGCTGCTGCTTGCGGATGAACCGACAGGCTCGGTCGATACGAAGACGGCGGATATGATTCTGTCGATTTTTCAAAAGATGAATGAAGAACTGGGAGTTACAATTGTCATCGTCACTCACGACATGTCCGTAGCCGGAAAAGTCGGAAGAGTCGTCGCGATCCGGGACGGGATGACCAGCACGGAGTTCATTGCCCGCAATCCGCTTATTGCCTCGTGGGAAGGTGCGGCTCCCGGCCATTCCGCGCTTAACCGGCAAGCGCACGAGGAGTATGTCGTGCTCGACCGGGTCGGTCGGCTTCAGGTGCCCAAACAGTACCTGGAGGCGCTGCAAATCGCCGGCAAGGCGACTATGGAGTTTGACGGTGAGAAAATTATGATCAAAGCTCCGAGAAGCTTGACGGAAGAGGCAGGCGCAGAGCAATCTGCTAAGCAAAGCAATTCCGAAGGCGCCGGGAACGACGCCGAACACAAACAATTGTTGGAGGTAAATTCAAATGAAAAGCATTAATCGCAAGATGCTGTCCCTTACGTTAACTCTTGCTATGGTTGCTCCGCTCGCGGTAGCGTGCAGCAAAGGCAATACAGGCGATACGAAAACAGAGCGGGTGCTGAAAATCGCAACCAGCTACGGATACGACGAAGAATATTTCCGCCAGCAGTTTACGGAAATTTTCGAGTTTGCGAACCCGAATATCAAAATCGAAATTATCCCGACGATGGACGAGAAATACCGCATGAGAGGCCCGGAGGCAGGCGAGAAAATGCCGGACCCGCTGGAAAAGCTGAAGGAGGTCATGCAGGGAGACAATCCGCCTGATCTGGTCATGCTCGGGTACGAGCAGCTTCCCGAAGTGATCGAAAGCAACCTGCTGACGCAGCTCGATCCGCTGATCACGAAGGACAAATTCGATACGACGGGCATTGTTCCCGCTGTTATCGAGGGCATTAAAAGCGCGGGCGGCGGCAAGCTGTACGCCTTGTCTCCGAATTTCAGCTCCTCCGCTCTCATTTATAACAAGAAAATTTTCGGGGACGCGGGCGTCGATTTTCCGAAGGACGACATGACTTGGGATGAAGTGTTCGATACGGCGAAGCGGGTACACAAAGTAGACGGAGATAAACGGATTGATGGCTTCTCATTCTATACCCAATCGCAGATGGACCTGTTTTACGGCCTCGATGTTTACACAGCTCCGCTGCAGCTGAAAATGTTTGACGACAAGGGCGAAAAAATGACCGTAGATACGGATCAGTGGGAAAAAGTATGGACGAAGATGGCGCAGCTGCAAAAGGACAACGTATTCCCGGAAATTTTTGATCCGCAAAAACCGATGAACCGCCAGTTCGACCAGGAAAATCCGTTCTCTTACGACGACTTCATGTCGGGACGGCTTGCCATGGGCATTATTAACTACGGTCAAGTTCAGCAGTTGGTCAATGCGAAGAAAAATGCGGCAAGTTACAAAAACTTCACTCCGGTCGATTGGGATGTGGTGACGGTTCCTTCGCACCCTGAGGCGAAAGGCGTAGGGGGTTCCATCTATATGAACGGCATTATGGGGATCAACGCCAAAGCGCAAAATCCGGAAGATGCCTGGAAATTCATCCAGTTTATTAACGGCGACGATTGGGCGAAGCTGAAATCGCACAGCTCGTATCAGCTTGTATCCCGGAGCAAATATTTGAAACCGAAGGACGGAGAAGACTTCCATATGGAAGCATTCTATAAAGTGACTCCGGCTCCTATGGAAAATACGTCGAAAATTTACCAGGAAAAACCGAACATTTACATGGTGCGGGATATCGGCCGCCAGCAATTCATGAACGTGCTGCAAGGCAAGACGACCGCGCGCGAGGCGCTCAAAGAATGGCAGACGCAAGGGGATGCGATGCTGCAAAAAATGAAAGACAACCCGAACGCTCCAATCACGCCGGGTGCGTCGGGGGCCCAAGCCGTACCTATCGGTTAACACTGGCGCAAAAAATCGATGCTTGAGCTAAAGCTAACGAAGAATGTTTTGCGGGCGCAAAACGCAGGGAGGATAACAGGACGATGAGCAGCAGATTACGCTACACCCGATTCGCAGCAATAGCACTTTCCGCAACACTTGTTCTTGGACCGGTGAATCCGGCGTGGGCCGACAGCGAGCCCGCGCCGGCCGTTTCAGCGATCGGAACGGTAGCGATTACCGGAAGCAGCTACTTCGAATTAAAACAAATTCATGTACTTCCGGATCAAAGCGGTAAATTGGCTACCTTTACGGTGACGATTCATAATGACGGCAGCAGCGAGCTGCAGTTTATCGATTATTGGGTTCGCTTGAAAAGCAAATCCGGCAACCAGTTCTCGGCCCGGCTGCTTCCCGCCGACAAGGACAAAAACCGCGTCGCTGCCGGATCTACGGTCGACCTTACGTTTTATGCGAATGTGAACGCCACTACCAAGCTGCAGGATTTGATCGTGCAGTTCATCAAATGGGATTTCAGCCAGCCGAATTTTGAAAGAGTGCTGGGCGAAGTTGCCGTTCCGGATCATTATACCGACGTGACTCCCGCTGACGGGTCTGCGGTCATTTCCGTGGGCGGCAACGATGTGAAGGGCTCGATCAAGAAATTCGTCAGCAATAAAAACGAGAAATATTACGTTCCGACGGTATATCTCAATTTGGAAAATGTAGGGAGTCACTCGGTTACTCTTCCCGCCTACTTATTTTCGATCCGTACCGCGGACGGGCTTCTTTACCCGCTTGAGGCCAAGGGCGTCAAAGATCTTAAAATCAACCCCAAGGAGATTAAAGAAGTGCAGCTGTCCGGGTCCATCCCGATCGCCGTATCCACGGACGGCTGGCAGCTTGCCATCGCGGAAACGAATGCCGATTTGAAGCTGAACGTTTCCGTAGCGGCATTCCAGCTTCCGGCTGTGTCGAAGCAGGACGGCGGCTCGGTCGGCAAAGAGTATTCGTTCACGAGCAAATCCGGCGTTTATGCGGCGCAATTGAACGGACTGTACCGGCTCCCCTGGGAAGACCAGGATATTTTGACGGCGGATTTGACGCTGAGCAATAAGGGCGACGAATCATTGCCGATCCCGAATTTATCCGGCTACTTCAAGCTGGACGATGCGGTCAAAGTAGAGGCCAAGCTTGTCCAGACAGCCAAAGTAATCGGGCTCGGCGCAGGCGCGAAGGTCAATCTCCAGATTGCCGGCAAAGTGCCTTATACGTACGAGTTTTCGAAAATCAAGCTGGTGCTGCAGGAGAAAGACAGCGGTACGACAACGACTTCATCGACCACTACGACGAACACGGACAGCGGCAGCAGCGGCGATTTGACGGATGTGCTGGAATTTTCGACGCAGGCGGAACTTCAGGCTATTCCGCACATTGGCTTGGGAGAATCTTATGCGGTTAGCGCCGCGGGCCGCAAAACCAACTATAAAATCCGCAGCATTCAAACTTACAGCGGCAATACGGGCTTTCTGTATACGGCTCAATTGGAGGCTTCGAACGCCGAGAAGCGATACACGAACGTTTCCAAGCTTGTCGCTCATTTTAAAGCGCAGGACGGCACCGTTTTCCCGGCGAAAGTTTCGGAGATCAAAAATAAAATAAGCCCGAACGGAAAAGCGCTGATCAATGTATCCGCACAAATTCCCAAAGGCTTCCAGATCGCCAACATGAACCTGGTCATCGGGGATTCGATCACGGAAGGCCAATTGACGGAAGGGGACAAAAAGCCTGACTCCTACGTCAATCCGGTATCATTCTGGCTTCCGGACGAGCTGAAGGATGCGAAAACGACGCTTAAGGGCATGAGCTTATATCCGTATACGATTACTTTGGACCATATCGGCACGCAAGTCAACGAGAGCACGTTTAAAATGACTTTCAATTACGAAATAACTAAGGATTTATTGATGGAGACGAATATGGAGGGACATAAGCTTGTCCTCGTATTCGAGGATGGCAGCGACAGAAAAGGCTTTGAAAAATCGTTCGAAGCGAAGGAAATCGACCCGGTTGACGGGGACACGCCCGATACGGCCAATACGAAATTAAAGCTCGGCAAGCACATGAACTTTGAAATCAGCATGACCGACAAGGATCTCATCTATAAATCTACTTTCTTGAAAAAGTACAAACTGAGTCTGTTTGACGAGATTGACGGGCAGCGGAGGCTTCTCGGCAGTCAGGATATCGACTGGTTTGTCGTATCGGAATAATACAAACATGCTGTTTGACAGATGAAAGCGAAGCTTACGAGCTTCGCTTTTTTGCCGAAACGGATTCGAAAGACGTAAGAAGCAGTCACATAAAGTCATAGAGACCGCGTTCGTCATATGACCGAATTTATGACCATACATATGACTTAATTCACCTTTTTTTCAACAAAAAACGAATATATAATGAAGCCATGTGAATTGGAAAATATTCGCGTTTTCATGCAGATAAAGAGGGATGCGGGTGGAGAGGAGGCAAATGCCGGGAAAAAATCACAAAAAATTTCAATCTTGTTTTATTTTTTGTTAAGATTTACCGTTTATGATGAAGTCATGTGTATTTAAGCTGCTGCGTCATAAGCAAGTAACGGAGGAGTAGTGAGGGATGATCAAATTAACAGATTTTTCGATGAAAAATGTAGCGGCGGTATTTATTATTATGCTGTTATTGCTTGTGGGAGGCACTTACGCTACCACAACGCTCAAGGTCGAAAGCATGCCGGACATCACATTCCCGGTCGTCTTTGTAAGTACTACATACACGGCGCCTCCTAAAGATGTGCTCGAAGAAATTACCAAACCGATCGAAAAAGCGGTCGCGGGCGTCGACGGATTGAAAACTTTGACCTCCAGTTCCCAGGACAATTATTCGCAAGTCGTGCTGGAGCTTGAACAAAACAAAGATCCGGAGAAAGTCAAGCAGGATATCGAAAGTTTAATCTCCAACGTACAGCTGCCGCAAAGCGCGGAAAAGCCGAAGGTGCAGACGGCGGGATTCGCTTCCGAACCGGTCTATTATATGGCCGTCTACGGCGAAAACGGGATGAATCAAACCGAGCTGGATAAAGCCTACAAAGATACGATCCTGCCCGGTTTTAACAGCCTGAAAGGCATCGACCACGTCGATTCCGTCGGCAACCAGGACGCCGTCCTGACAATCAAGCTGGATGCGGCGGCGATCAACAACTACGGGATGTCACCGTCGGATGTATCCGCCTTGGTGAAAGCGTCGCTCGTGTCGAGTCCTGCGGGCACGGTCGATTTTAACGGAAACACGCAGATGGTTCGCGTCAAAGGCGAGCTGGATACGATCTACAACCTGGACAATCTGAAAATTACGACGAAATCGGGCGACACGCTTTTGCTGAAGCAGCTTGCCAAAGTCGAGGCGATCAGCGAGTCCAAATTTATCGCCCGCCTGGACGATAAACCGGCGATCGGCGTTCTGTTGTACAAAACGAAAGCGGCAAATGCCGTTGAGTTTGCAGACAGCGCGGATAAGCTGATGAAAGGCTGGGAGAAGTCGATCCCCGGCGTCAAATTCCACGTTGTTTTGAACGGCGCCACATCCATTAAGGAATCCGTTCACGGCATGGTGCAGGAAGGCGGCATGGGTGCCGTTCTGGCATCGCTTATGATTTTGCTCTTCTTGCGTAATATTCGCATGACGCTGATCGTACTTGTCTCCATTCCGCTGTCCATTCTCGTCACTTTGCTGTTGATGGCCCCGCTCGGCATCTCCCTTAACATTATGACGCTGGGGGGCATGGCGATTGCCGTTGGCCGGGTCGTGGACGACAGCATCGTCGTTATTGAAAACATATACAGCCAGCTGCAAAAGGCGCACGAGCGCAACGAGTCGGTCATCAGGCTGGCCACCCAGCAAGTGTCCGCTGCGATTACTTCCTCCACCATCACGACCGTCGGCGTATTCGGCCCGATCGCTTTCGTCAGCGGCGTTGTGGGCGAAGTGTTCCGCCCGTTTGCGATCACGCTGGTCTGCGCATTAATGTCGTCGCTGCTCGTCGCGCTGACCGTGATCCCGATGCTCGCCAAGCTGATGGTGCTCAAAAGCAAAAAGATTCCGCATCACGACGAGAGCAAGGTCGGCGGCATAACGCTGCGCTACAAAAATGCGCTGGTTTGGTCGCTGAACAACCGCATCAAAACGCTGCTGATCGCCGGATTAATCTTCGTGCTTTCCATGGTCCTGATCACTCCGCATTTGGCGATGTCGTTCATGCCTGAGAGCGAAAGCGACCGGCAGGCGTACATTCAATTGAAACTGCCGCGCGAGACGTCGCTGGATATGATGAACGAGAAGTCCAAAGAAATCGAGACGATGCTCAAAGCGGCCAAAGATGACAAGGGCAATCCCGTTTTCAAATATAACGAAGCGCTCGTCGGCTACAACATGAGCAATGATAAATACGCATACCGCGCTACGATGTTTACGGAGTTCAACGCTACGATCAATGCCAAAGAAGGCGTGAAAAAATACAAGCAGGAAATAATGAAGCTTCTACCTGCGGGCTCCGAGGTCAATATGGAACTGATCTCGATGGGGGGCGGGGGCGGGAGCAGTTCCGATTTCTCCTACTCGCTCAAAGGCGAAGATCAGCTGTATCTCAAGCAAGCCGCAGAATCGATTAAACAGAAAATGAAAGAGTTTCCGGAGCTTACCGACGTTAAAGACAGCCTGAGCGATTCCAAAACCGAGGTGGAAATTACGGTGGACCAAAACAAGGCCCGCTTGTACGGTCTGTCCGCCGCGCAAATTTTGCAGGTTGTCAATAGTTGGATTGCCGAAGAGAAACTGGGAGATATGAAATTTAACAACGTCACGTACGAGACGAAAGTGATGTTGAATCCGATTTACAAAAATTCGGTCGACAAAATGGGAGAGTTCCTGCTGAAGACGGCTTCCGGCCAAACCATTGAATTGAATGAAGTGGCAAAAATCAAACAAATCGATGCGCCTATCGGCATCAGCCGCGAAGGCCAGGAACAAGTGCTCAATGTTTCCGCCAAAATTGACAGCACCGATAAAGGCGGAGTCAGCAATAAAGTGTCCGCTGAACTGGCCAAAATTGAGCTGCCATCCGGCGTAAGCCGTGAGGTGAAAGGCGTCTCGAACGATATCAACAAGAGCTTTATGGAAATGTTTGTAGCCATGGGAGCTTCGATCTTTATCGTGTATCTCGTCATGGTGCTTGCCTTCGGGAACGCGAGCGCGCCGTTCGCCATTTTGTTCTCACTGCCTTTGGCCGCAATCGGGGGACTGCTGGGGCTGCTGCTTACGGGAGAATCCGTCAACATTACTTCGCTCATCGGTTTCCTGATGCTGATCGGTATCGTTGTTACGAACGCTATCGTGTTAGTAGACCGGGTCCAGCAGCTCAGGGAGCAAGATTACTCGATGCGCGATGCGCTTATTGAAGCCGGCATGACGCGGCTGCGCCCCATTATTATGACGGCGGGAGCGACGATTATCGCTTTGCTGCCGTTAGCGCTCGGTTTATCGAAAGGAACGATTATTTCGAAAGGTTTGGCAGTAGTTGTAATCGGCGGTCTGACAACCTCGACACTGCTGACGCTTGTCATCGTGCCCATCGTGTATGAGGTCATATACGGATTCAAAGGAAGAATGGGCCGTTTGTTCGGCAAAAAAGCGAAATCGGATTCCGCCAAAGCGGAGCAAGCAGCATCGGCTGCGCACTAAGCTAACAGGGGAAAAGGAGAATTAAACATGAAACGTCAGTTCCTATCTTTGAAGCGAAGCACCAAATTATTCGGGGTCGTCGCGCTTAGCGCGGCGATCGCCGCAGGCTGCTCAGCCGCTCCGGCTGCCGGCCCAGCCGATAAAACCGCTCAGGAGCAGCAAATAAAGACGGTAAAAACAGCGAAAATTACAAAGCAAAAAATCGGCGATCCGGTCGAACAAGTCGGGGATATCGTTTCCTCCGTCCAGTTGGATGTCGTGACGAAAGGATCGGGCGAAGTCATTGAAGTTTTGAAGAAACGCGGAGACAAAGTCGAAAAGGGCGACATCCTGTTCCGGCTTGATCCGACGGACACGCTGCTTCAAAAAGATTTGAACGCCATAACCCTCAAAGGAGCGCAGCAGGGTGTTTCCTCGGCACAAAAAACGAGTTCCAACGCCATCGCGGATATGAAAGACAATATCGCGACAAGCGAAACGGGCGTCAGCGACGCCGAGAAGGCTTATAACAAGACACGCAACGAATACGACCTGGGCCAAGCTACCAAATCGCAGTTGGACGCTGCCGAAAGCGCGCTTGACAAGGCTAAACGTGCCCTGGAAAGCTTGCGCAGACAATTGAAGACACTGCAGGATACGGACGCTTTGGAAACGGCCCAAAGGCAGCTGGACTCAGCGGAAATCAACAGCAGAACTTTGGAAAGAACGATCGAAAATATGGACGTCAAGGCTCCGGTATCCGGCGTATTGACGGATTTGACCGTGGTCGTAGGCCAGAGCGTAACGGTCGGATACCGGGGCGGAGAAGTGCAGCAAACAGACCCGGTTAAAATCAAATCCCAGCTGACCGAAGCGTCGGCAAATCTGGTAAGAGGCAAAACGGAGCTTATCTATTATGTACCGGGCGTAACCGAGAAAGCGAGCGCCAAAATCGCGTATTTGTCCGATGTCATTAACGGCCAAACCAAAGCTTACGATCTGGAGCTGGAAGTTCCTAACCCTGACGGCAAGTTGAAGCCCGGGGCCAAAGCCCAGGTGGAGCTGACCAAAGATGACGAGCAAGTGGTGACTGTCGTGCCGACGCTGAGCATCGTTCGGGAAGGCGGAGACAACTTCGTTTATATTTTGAACGGCGATACCGTGCAAAAGCGGAAAGTGGAGCTTGGTCGCTTGAATGAAACGAATCAGGAGATCTTGTCCGGTGTCAAAGAAAACGAAATTCTCGTGACCTCGGGCCAACATCAACTGAAGGATCAAGATAAAGTGCAGGTCGCTAACTAATACTCTCAGGAGGAAACCAACGTGAATAAGTCTATGAAAAAAACATTGGCAACACTCGTACTTTCGGCTGCGCTTCTTTCGACAGCATCTTATCCGGCATGGGCCGCAGAAGGCGCGGATGCCGCCGGTGCCGCAAGCGCGCCCTATACGGCTGCGATCGCGAGCTACCCGCTGGCCGCCTCCGTCGAAGTGGAGATCAAGAGCTTGCTGAATGAACATACGTCCGACACGACGAAGCTTGGCGCCGTCATCCGCTTGAAAAATACGGGTGCCAAAGTAACCCGCGTGCCGGACTTTGAGCTGCGTGTCCGCATGGCTGACGGCGTGGAATATACGCTGGAGCCGAGCGCGAAAAACCCGAAATCGATCCCGGGCAAAAGCGACCAGGAGCTTAGTTTTATGTCGGTTGTCGAACGGAGCGACGACGCGGCACTGACCAATATCAGCTGGGTGGACGTGGATATGGAAGTGTATCCGAAAAAAGAAACGACGCTGCTGAGCGTACCGCTCGACACTTCGATGGTTTGGAACGGAATCGACAGCAAAATTACGAATCAAACGGCGGTTCTGAAATGGGGAGAAACGTTCACTTTGCCGTCATTGCGTTCTCCTGTCGTCTTCCGGCCGATCGATATCCATAAAGAGGTAACGGCCAAAGGGGTTACCGCCGTCGTTCAAATCGAAGCGTCGAACCCGACTTCCGAGCGTCAAAACGTTCCGGTGTTCGCGCTGGACGGCAAAACCGAGAAAAGCGTTTATTCCGGCAACAGAGCGGAAACGTCCGTTTCTCTGGAAGCGGGAGAGAAAAAATATGTCCACGTCGTTATTCCGACGGATCTGGATACCGAATTTACAAGCCTGAATGTAGTAACGCCGGAGAAATACACGACCGCTGCGGGAGAGGAATCGTACCGCGTAGGCCGCATCAACATTTTGCTTCCAACCGGGGCTGCCGCGCAAAACTTGATCCCGGCTCCTAACTATACGCTGGGAACGCCCGTGAAGCTGGACTCTACGAACAAATATGTTCCTTCCAATGTCGATGTTTCGCTGGAAGAACTGCATGTGACAAGCAATGAAGACGACGGATTTAACACGGCTGTGGCTAAATTCAAACTGACCAACAACAGCGACCGGCCGATCCCGATTCCGGCAATTCAAGCGGAGTTGGTCAGCAAAGACGGCTTCTCCTATGCGGGCAGCAGACAAAAAAATACCGCACAGACTGTTGTTCCCAAAGCGTCCTATGTCGTCAGTTACGCATTCGCGCTGCCGGCTTCCGAAACAGGCGAGGGGCTTAGAATGAATCTGTACAGCGGGCAAACGAACGGGGATACCGTCTACAAATCGCTGCTTGCAACGGCTAAAGTGCCTGTTCAAAAAGAATCTTCAGACAATGAGCTGAAGGTGTATCCTTATGACTTGAAAATCAGAGACTGGTCGATAACAGCTCTTTTCCAAGGTTCTGCCAATATTTACAACTACAAGCTGAAGCTTGATCTGGGTATTGAACAAAATAAACAGGTTACCGTAGACGAAAGCAGTTCCAGCCTTCAGTTCGATCTTTACGATAATGTCGGCAATCCGGTAGGAAGCGCGGTAAAACCACTGGCAGGCTCGGGCCGATTGTATAACGGAATGAACACGATTGCCCTGAACGTCAACTCTGGACAGCTCGATTTCCCGCTGACGGTCAAAGTTTACGAAGTATTCACTACAGAAACGAACCGCACCGCCAAACGTTTGCTCACTGTTTTCAAGCAATAATACGTACTCATACAATGGGGCTGTCCCTCAAGCGGCTTTTAGGCTGCCGGAGGGGCGGTCTCTTCTTTTTTTTGAGTTGGATGGACGGGGCCAACAATCGGGCGCTGGCGCATGGTTGACATCAATGGCACCAATGGCTTCGCTGCGCTTGGAAAGCCTGCAAAAGTGCAGGCTTTTTCCGGGAAACCGGCCCGTTTTAGAGAAAAGCCTGCGATTGTACAGGAATTTTCGACGAGTTTGATTCCGAGCCCATGTTCGCGGCGAAATTCCTGCACAATTGCAGGAATTTTTCACTATCAGCGCACCAACGAGCAAAAAACTGCACTTTTGCAGGTTTTCCCCGTGCATTCAGGTTGATGTACTGCTCTGGTGGAGGGCAATTTTTAACATTCTCACTCTCTCAGATTTTTCGGGCTAAGCCATACCGTTCCATCATAGAGGGCTGGGGAATATTGGTCGCTGTTAAGTATCTCTAAGCGGGCAGGCTCGTGAGAGACTGTGTGCAAAGGAGGAAGGGTGTGAGTTGATGATGGAGTGGAGAGAGTGTTTGACTTGGTCAAATTTAACTTGAAGAGGCAGCGCTAAAGCAAACAAGTCGAGCAAAGGGATCAATTTAACCCGCTGCCCGACTTGTTTTGATCTGACAATTGAAGAAAGGGTTGCCCCTCGACAGTTTCTAGTCATCCGCGAAGCAAAAATGTTTGATAAACGGTCCAGGCTTCGTTCTCCGTTTGAAACAGGAGGTGAATGCGATCCACTTTGGAGCGCAAATCGACGGGGGTATGTCTCAAACTGGACAGGACATCGTGCAGCTCGTCGGCGCCCAGCATTTGCCCGATCGTCAAATGAGGGTTGTACAAATAAGGTTTGTCGGGTTCGGCGAGCAGCTCCGTACAAATGGCATTCCGCAAGTCGATCATCGGCTGCGTATCGGCAAGCGCTAAATAAATGACATGGTTGACGGGATAAAAAGAAGAGAACCGGTTGAAATGCAGCTCAAAGGGAGCTGCCGCTTTCGTCTTCTCCTCAAGATGCGCCGCGGCGGCGGCAAGCTTTTGCTCATCCCACACCTCTTTGTCGCGGAGGGTAAGATGGGGCTGAATCAAATTATAGTGAGGATCGTAGCGCTTCCTGTAGCTGTTCGCAGCGTCTTGCACTTCTTTGGACGGAAAAACGGCGATTCCACAGTTCATGAACACCCCTCCTAAGAACTAGCATATACCTATTATACCGCTTTCCTGCCGCTTCTAACACCTGTATCCATGAAATTACAAGACGCTCATAAGGATGGCCCGTTTTGGTTATGATAGGATTATTGATACTTAACAGACGGAGTGATTGTACATGCGTTGGGTGTATTGGGCAAAATTGTACGATTCCAAATTCCAGGCCGGCTGTTTGGCCAAGCGTATGGAAGAAGACTGGTGGATTTACGGATACGAATGCCCTCAGGAAGTCGAGGTATACAAATCGAAAAAAGGGCGTTTCGGCGTCAGGTACAGCACTTTGTAAAGCAGTTCTGTACGGTAAAAAAATCCTTGACTTTCCATTTGCATTTAGTGTATATTTAATTTTGTCGCTATTAGCGGCAATAACGACGCGGGGTGGAGCAGCCCGGTAGCTCGTCGGGCTCATAACCCGAAGGCCGCAGGTTCAAATCCTGCCCCCGCAACCAAATCTTTCATACGGGCCTATAGCTCAGTTGGTTAGAGCGGTCGGCTCATAACCGATTGGTCGGGGGTTCGAGTCCCTCTGGGCCCATAGCTGAAACCCTTTGCAGAGCAAGGGTTTTTTGTTTTTTTTCGAACGCCGGAGCGCGCTTATTGCCGCGCTCCGGCGTTCGTGTTCGGCCGCGCAAGCTGAGTGGCGGCCGTCAAGTGATTTTAGCGATGCGGATGTACCAACGCGCATCGGTGGAGGCTCTTTCGAGGCGAAACAGAATTCGCCTCGTTTTCGGCGCGGTCGCGCGTTCCGGCGTAGCCGAAACATCGACCGCGGTTTCAAGTTCGAGGAGCTGGGACGTATCCAGCTCCGGGAATTTCGACAGGCGGTGCATGCTGCGCACATGCACCGCCTGTTCTTGCCCTGTGGCGGCCTGCAGCAGCTGCAGGTCGCCTTGATTGGCGGCAGCGATCCAGACGTCGATCAGCTGCCAGGGCGAGAGCTTGCTGATGTACTCCGTCAGCAAGCCGGCGGCTCTGTGCACCATGACCTGGTGCGCAGGATCAATGGAGCGGGAGCCGTGTGTCACGCTCCCGAGAAAATGGATGCAGAAATGACCCTTGAAGTCATTTCCGGGAATACCGTCGCCGCCGTGCGGCATGCCGTGCATGGAGGCGGCCAGCGTGCGGCCGTTCAGCTTCACCAGAACGGCCCTCCGGTTCCAGCTCCAGGCGCCGCCGTAGATGCGTTTGAGCGTCGCGGAGTCGGTCTTCGTCAGCGGCTGCACGTCCGCGTGGCTGCTTCCGGCGCGGCGCTGCCCCTGGAAGCTCAGACCCGATTCCACGTCGGTAATCGTGAAGCTGCTGTATTTGGGCAGCACCCGGCTGGCCTCCTCCCAGGGGAGCATTTCGCCATAGTGCTTGGCTCTTAGCGACTGCACCTGGTTTTTCAAGTCTTTTTGCACGCGGCCGCTTACGGCCAGCTTCATTTTACCCGCAAGCTCAATGACCTCTCCCTCAGGCGTAACACCGAACGTTTTCGTTTGCCCCTTTTGCACATAAGTTAGCACGGTATCGGGCGGCAGCGCTTCTTCATAGGCGGCCCCCGCTGTCCCTTTTTCCAATTCACGAATCATTTTTTTATCTTTAAAATCCGCAGTTGTTTCATACCTCGCTTGCGGCGCAGCTTTAACGCTGAGATGAATTTGTCCGGCGTTTGCCGGTTCCGCGGCCTGGACGGCTCCATCCGGTTCGGCTGCAAGGAGCGAAACATGCAGGCACGACAACAGCTGAATCATCGCAAAAACGCTTGTTAGCCTGAAAAACCGGCGGCATAATGCCTTTCGGTGCATGGATAGGGGCCTCCTCTTGAGGAAAAGTGACTGCTCATACTCTACAATGAAGTTTTTGCTGGATACGCCGAAAATATGAACTCAAAAGCAAATCCATTTTGCGCCCGGACATATTCTCTCCTGAACAGATTGTGGTAAAATATACGAAAACATGGAGTGTTGAAGGCGTTCTTTGGAACCCTATCGAAAGGAAGATGAGAATGACGGCAAAGCAGCCTTTTCAATTGAATATGGGAGAAAATCGGACGATTCGCGCGGATTTTTATCCTGCAACCGTGCAGCCGGCCAAGGCGACCCTTGTGATCTGCCACGGATACAAAGGCTTCAAGGATTGGGGGATGTTTCCGTTTGCGGCAGCCGAGCTGGCGGAGCAAGTGGACGTTGTATCGATGAATTATTCCCATAACGGAGTCGGAGCCGATCTGCTTGAGTTCACAGAGCTTGAAAAATTCGCAAAAGCCACGTATTCAAAAAATCTTGAAGATCTTGATGCGATGGTCCGTTTGATCGGTTCCAGCGTATTTTTGCAGACAATGAACGAAAACAGAGCGGAAACCGTCTTGTTTGACAGGCATGAAATCGAAACATTCTCCGGTGCGCGTGCGGCGCGTCCGATTATTTTGCTCGGGCACAGCCGGGGAGGCGGGGAATGTCTTATCTATGGATTGGATCATTCGAGTTTTGTTGCGGGTGTGATCAGTTGGAACGGCATTACGGACGTCAACTTGTTGACCGAGGAAAATATAGCGGAAATGCGGGCAAATGGCCGTACATATACGATGAATGGCCGAACGAAGCAGCTTATGCCGCTTGATCTGGAAATTTTGGAGGATATGGAGCGGGAAAAGGAACGGTACGATCTGGTTGGCCGAATTGGCGGCGCGGCGATTCCGATCTTTTTGATCCAGGGCACTGAAGACGGGGATAAACGAATCGGCGGCTCCGCCCGGCTTGTGGAGCGAAATCCCGGCGTTCAATGGATAAAGGTGCCGGATGGCGATCATACCTTCGGGGCCGTCCATCCTTTTCAGGGTGAGACTGCGCCGCTTCGGCTGGCTATAGCCGAGACCAAAAAGGCAGTTCGCAGCATACTGGGCCAAAAAGAATAAGGAGTAGGGGGGGCAGGGCGATGCTGACTGCGGGCCGGCTGGTATTTACTGTAAGTGTGACGATCATCGGATTAGCAGCTGCCTATGCGCTTCAAATTCCTCTAGCCCTTGGATTTATGTTGGGGCTTTTTACTTTGATTTTTTATAGCCTGCGGGCAGGCAATACCGTTCGATCTACCGCATCCCAAATGTTGAAAGGGATACAGCATACCAGAGAAGTGATATGGATTCTTGCTTTAGTCGGTTTGATTATCCCTGCCTGGACTGCCAGCGGTACGATTCCGTTTATGATCGACGGGGGGATTTCGCTCATCGATCCGGCTTTTTTCGTCACATTTGCGTTTGTGGTTTCCTTGATTATCTCTATGCTCCTGGGAACGTCTACAGGAACGCTAAGCTCCGTCGGAATCCCGCTCATGGGGTTGGGCGCCGTGCTGCAAATTCCGCTTCCTCTCATCGCCGGCGCGCTCGTATCCGGAGCGTTCGTGGGCGACAGGACGTCGCCGTTTTCCAGCGCCCATCAGCTGACGGCGGCTTCCACAGGCGTGGCTGTGAAAAGGCAATTCAAAGCATTGCTCCCGACCACAGTCGGTGCGATTGGATTGTCGGCCGTCTTTTTCGTGGCGCATGATTTGAACGGAGGCTGGCACAAAAGCGGCGTATCCGCCTTGCAGGAGCAGTTTCGCGGCGGATTTGCCTATAGCTTGTGGCTGCTGCTGCCTGTGCTTATTCTTTTAGGATCCATTTTGTTCCGTATCCGAACGAGGAATGCCTTTATTTGTTCGATCGCGGCTGCAGTTGCCGCCGGTACTATTTTTCAGCATATTCAGTGGAACGAATGGATTCGCGTTTTGTGGGACGGATACCATTCCGGTGCGTTTACTTCCCTGCAAACAAAAGGGCTGTCAGGCATGATCGAGCTGATGATTCTTATTGCGCTTGCCGGTGCGTACAACGGCATCCTCGAAGCGAATCAAGCTCTGCAGCCATACATGCAAAAGCTGCTCGGCACCACGTCCTCACTCTTCGTTGCCACGCTGCGGGCATCTCTTTTCGGACTAGTGCTTAGCCTCATATCCTGCACGCAAACGTTGCCGATCATGATGACCGGACGCAGCCTGCTGCCGATTTGGGAGCTGCGGTTTCCCCGCAGCCAGCTCGCCCGTGTCGTCGCGGATTCAAGCCTCGTTTTCGCCGCCATCATCCCTTGGAACATGCTGGCCATCGTATGCGGTACGATTCTTGGCGTGCCGGCGGAAAGCTATCTCCCGTATGCGCCGTTTTTGTGGACGCTGCCCTTGTGCACATGGACGTGGTCCCTCGCAAAGAGCAATTGGAGGGTGAAGAGGGGGATGGATATTTCAGCCTGACATGCAGCTAAAATGAATGAATAAAAAAAGTTTAGAAAAGTTGTTGACAATTAGATAAATTCTTGATATATTACTACTTGTCACTGAAACGACTTGTTAGCTCAGCTGGGAGAGCACCATCTTGACAGGGTGGGGGTCAGTGGTTCGAGCCCACTACAGGTCATATAGAAAAACCCTTGATTATCAAGGGTTTTTTGCATTTCTGAGACTTTGTCTACTTGTAAATGATTGCAAAAATCGGTTCCATGGTCAAGATTTGGTCAAGAATGCTCTTTTCGGCCAAAATAAAAGCTCACTCGATATTGGATGAGTGAGCTTCACTACATTTTTCGTTTAAAATCCCGAATATATGAGTCCGTTTCAATGGATTTTACGGAGAGCATTTCAAGAATGCGATCTTGCCTTTCTTGTCCTTGCATCAGTTCTTTGACAATGCTTTTGACTTCTTGCATATCCGACCCCAGCGTATCGGCTTTGCTCTCGAACCGATCAGTTTTGTCCTCAAGCGTCTTCAGCCTGTTGTTATTTTCCCCAACCATTTTGATTAGTGTTCCCAGCATTTCTTCCATGCGGTTTAATTGGTTGTCCTTCATCCGTTTAGCCTCCTGTTAGTAATTTAAATATAACATAACATGGCAAAACTCTGCTTGTAAACTTATTGTTCAGCATCCCATCCATTATCGTACAGCCTTAAAAGCCGAAACCCTTGATTTCTAAGGGCTTTCGGCTTTGTCTGCTTTTAGATATGCCGGATTACACTCCGAAATAAATTTTTGCGGATTCGCTGTCGGCTTGATATTGGGAATAGATCCGGTCAAGCTCCCATTGGTCATAAGCATGATTCCAATCTTCGATAACTACTCTATCCAATTCGGTTTTATAAGCTTGATAGCTGGAATAGTTTAAAAGATCCAAGCGGGGGGTTCCGGTTCCCAAGCCGTTGTAATAAGGGGTCGCAATCGCAATATCGGCTCTGTAATGTCTATATTGCTCGTCAAGCTCCCATTGATCGTGGGCATTGTTTCCATCAATTGCATATTGCTTCTCCAATGCTGCTTTATATGTGTTGAATGTGCTGTAGTTGTGCAAATTAACCAGCGGGTGAGCAGAGGCGGCCGAAGCGACTGTGAACAGCGAAGCGGCGACAGCAACGGATAGTACGAATGATTTTACATTTTTCATAAATAATCCCTCCACAATATATGTTTGGTTTGTAATACAATAAAAGCATATAAAATAAGGGATTATATTACAATATGTTTACCAAAAAATAACATTACTAGCGGTAGATTCAACTGTTCCAAACAACAGCAGCACAAAATAAAACCTCCTGACCCGGAAGTCAGAAGGCATGTTTTGCAGCTCAGCTTATTTGTTTCTTATGTAAGCTCAATTCGTAGTTTCGATGTAGGCGTAGCTAGGAGTCAGCTGTATTTGAAATAAACCGGTCCGGAGGTTCATTTTGCTCGTTGTCATCACCAATAGAAATACCAATTATAAATAATACGGCTATCAGCAAACAAATGATTTGTATCATAAATGTCCCCCCTTTTATTCGAATATTAGCAGATTTTCAAAATGAATTCTGTTTGAAAATAAACAAAATTGCAATTTTTTTCATCTATTGAAATAAAAAAACGTCCCCGTAACATAACAAAAGGGGCTGCTTGAGAGCGGCCCCGGGCGTATCAGGAAGTTTTGGATTTTTTGGTCGTGGCAGTATGTTTGACGGTGTACAGCTTGTTGTTGAAAATTTGGTTTTTGATGAATTTCCCGATTTTTTGTTTGGTTTTGGCCGTGTCAGCCGCTTTGATCGTGCCCTTCTTGGCTGCCGCGTCAATTTCGTTGTCGGCAATGTCGATGAGCTTTTGTTCGAACGTTTGTTCCGAAACGCCTTTCTCTTTAGCAATTTTGGCCAACGTAACGTGTTTGGCTAATTCGGCGTAGATCGTTTTTTCGTCTGTTTTTAAAACGGAAGCGGAGTTGGCAACCAGTTGAGCGGTTGACCATCGAGCATAATTTTGCGCAACGTTTTTGGTGTGAACGGTATGCTTGGCCGTCGTCTGGGCATACGCATTGCCGCTTAATAAGGTGGAGCTGCCGCCTAACAGCAATGCTGCCGCGGCTAAAACAGCGGCTGATTTTTTCCTGATACTACTCATTTTTCGATCACTCCGGCTCTCAATATGTACTACAAAAGAAATGTAGCATTCAATTATGAATGCTACCTTAAAATGAGATGAATTTTCCAAGTTTTCACTTTGGGCCGGCGGTTTATTTGGAAGTCTCGCGGTGATGTCCGCCGCCATGGTAGTGTCCGTCATGATAGTGGCCGCCGTGCCATCCGTATCCGAATGGGCGTTGCTCCGTCAAACGGATCGGCTTGGGGCGGTGCTATTTTCATATCTTGGAACATATGAAGAAGTGAAGCGAAATAACAGGACCGCAGAAGGCGGGGAGGTGATGCCAATGTTCAAGTACGATATTACGAATTATGGGGCGGTAGGAGACGGAAATTCGGATCAAACGGTAAAAATCATGGATGCCATCAGCGCGGCCGCAGCGGCAGGAGGAGGAACCGTTTATGTGCCGAACGGGGTATTTTTAGTGACAAGCGCGATCACCATTCCGTCCAATATTTCGCTGGTAGGGGAAGGGGAGCTTTCGATTCTTAAAGCTTCTTCGAGTTTTGCCGGCTCTGCGGTGGTGATTACGAATGGGAGCTTGTCAACCGTTTCCAATTTGACTTTTCAGTTAAATACGTCCGGAGAAATCGGCATTTATATTGCCGGGGGGACTTCCGTGCTGACCATTTCGAATGTGTGCTTTTTAGACGGTACGCAGGGTGTCGCCATCAATAACGGTTCGACGACTTTTGTGAACGGCATTTCAATTCTTCAGTGCAAGTTCGGTAATGTCGGATACGGCATTTTGCTGAACAATAGTGCCCGGGGCAGAGGACTGCTCGTCCAAGGGTGCTCGTTTTTTAACGGGGGATACGATTATATTGAAATTAATTTGGCCGATTTCTCGAATATTTCCATCGTGGGCAATTATTTTGATTTGTTGTCCAACGTAAGCGCGAGCGCCGGATTTGCAATCGGTGTAGCGGGCGGCGGAAGCATGACGATAACCGGCAACGTGTTTTACGGGATTCATAAAGAGGCTGTCCACATACAGAACTCATCCAACGGCATCACGGTTTCCGGCAACGTCTTCGAGGAGTGCGGATACTCGTTTGCCGACGGTACGCCGTACAGTGTCATTAACTGCATCAGCGGTTCCTATAACGTTACGATAACCGGCAATACGTTCAGGAATACCCAAAGGAGATCGACGGCCATTCATTTAGCCGCATCCGGGGGAGCCAACGCATCCAGATGCAGCATTTCCGGCAATACGATTTCGGGATTCGATGTGGGCGTGTCTAACAACGAGCAGCTGCTATGTTCTTATGCCGACAATACGATCAGCGATTGCGGGACAGCTTTTTACGGCAATAAATTATTCAATCAAACTTATTCGGACAATGTAATATCGAACTGCACGAATGCTTTCGTATTTGCAGGGTATCAATTGTATTACGCCTACACGGATACGAAAATTTCGTTCATTGGCAATCAGGTCGGGGCCGATGTGCAGAACGGTTTTGTTACGGACGATACATCGATCTATGTAATGCGCAGAACTTTTATCGGAAATCAAGGCTTATCGATACCGAGCAAGGTTGTCAATGATTCTTCCGCGCTGGACATTAACAGTCTGAGAGCGGATCACAATCTGCTTCTGGCCAAACTGCGGATCCAAAAAATAGTCGAATAGGTGACTTTGTCTTGCGATACGGAAGGAGGCTGAATTGCGATGAAACGAGGACGTTCGAAGAAACTAAATATCGTTTTGTATGCGTGTCTAATGGCGACGATACCCACGATGGTATATCTTGAAATTCATCATTACTTTTGGATGAGCCTTGTACTGGTCTGTGTCATGTTCGCGATTTCGATGGTTATGTTCGGATTGTCCGTTTACGAGCACGAGAAAGCCGGAGAAAAAGCCAAACAGAAGAAATTTTTGAATTAGGAGTCGGGCACGAATGCTTCCCGGAAAATGCTATAATGGATGCTGACTGGGGGAACCGACATGCCTGTAATTCGAATCGAGCTGTACATTAACGCTCCGAAAGAGATTTGTTTTGATTTGGCGAGAAGTATCGATATTCATGCCAAGTCCGCATCGCAGACGAAGGAGAGGGCGGTAGCCGGTGTGACGAGCGGTCTTATCGAGTTGAGGGAGACGGTCACTTGGGAAGCCGTTCATTTTGGCATCAGGCAGCGGTTGACGGCCAAAATTACGGAGTTCGACAAGCCGCACCGTTTTGTGGACGAGATGGTCAGAGGAGCTTTTCAGCGTTTCCGGCATTCGCATGAGTTTGCGGATAGCGGAGCGGGAACGATCATGACCGATGTGTTTGATTACACCTCGCCGCTCGGGGTGCTCGGCAAGCTGGCGGACATGATGTTTTTGAAGCGGTATATGGCCGGTTTTTTGCAAAAGCGGAACGCATATATAAAGCAAATGGCCGAACAAGCCCACGGCCGGCGGGAATAAAGCGCCGAATTTGCATTGCAAAGGACTGTCCGCCCCGCAAGGGGAGACAGTCCTTCTATGCTTTGCTTGCTCCTACATCAAAGGATTAGCGTTTGAAGCCGGAAAGCTGTTGCTCGGCAATTTGCACCAGACGCTTGGTAATGTTGCCGCCGATTGCTCCGGCATCGCGTGTGGCCAGGTTGCCGTTGTAGCCAGTCGGAGAGAGCGGAACACCAATTTCCTGAGCGACTTCGTACTTCAGTTGATCCAATGCTGCCTTTGCTTGTTGTACGACTAAAGCGTTGTTAGTTGCCATTGATCATCATCTCCTTTTTTATGGTACGCCTTTATTGTTTTGAATGTTCAGACTATTTATACGAGCAATCACAATAATTTTTCCGCGCAGAACTGACGGAACCGATTGCCTTCGCTCCCGCTCATAAAAATAAGGCGTGCACATATACATAGAAAGTCAAAAGATATATAAGGAGATGGTTCGTGCGTGAACAATGTGATTATTTTTTTTAATCAGAGGAAAGTTCCAGTGAGGTTGATTGGCACCGACCGAAAGCTCCTTCCGAGGTTAATCAAGGCGTTAGGGTCCAACAAAATAACGATCGGCAGGATTCGGGAGTCGCTGGTGAAGATCGACCTTCTGGGCTCGGAAGCGATTGTGTATTCTTCACAGGGCGATAAATTCCGGATTCCTATCTTTTAATAAAGCGTGAGTCAGCCGGCAAGGAGGAACCTTTATGAATCGGTCGGATGTTATTTTGGAATTGCAGCTTGTGCCTGAATTGCTGAAACAGGCGGAAGCGATCTATACGGATGCCGTAACGGAATTGGCCTGGGCGAAGCATCGGCTGCTTGCCAAAGAGTGCGAAGTGATCGGCGAAGGCTTGGTGAACGGGAAGAACGAGCAGCAGCGCCAAGCCGAGATGTGGCCGTATACCAAAGATTTGCAGGAGCAGGTTTTACGCGTGGAAGCCGCGGTAGAGCATGCCAAGGTCGAATTCCATTTTTACAAGCGCAAGCTGGAAAATTTGCAAACGATCGCCAAGCTGATGACCATTTTATAACATATAGCCCCACAGTAGTCTGCAATCGAAAAGATTGCGGATTTTTTTTTGAAAAATTGTATCCGTTTGATGTTTACTGTCGGATTCACTTGCGCATCCTAAGTGTAGTTTTTGCAAATCCCAAGACGCAGGAGGTCAATCGTCCGTGAATTCGACAAAATTATTGTTGGCCGCAAGTGCCATGCTGCTTACGATAAGCGGTTGCCAGAGTGTGAAAAGTGTTTCTGTCAAGGAGGCGGGGCAGCCCGCTGAAATTCAGGTGTCCATGATCGGAACGACCGGGCAAAAGATCGGTTCGGTGAAGCTGCAGTCCGTAGCGGATGGAGTTCGGATTCAGCTTCAGGTCAGCGGATTGAAACCGGGTATGCACGGTTTTCATATTCATGAGAACGGCGTGTGCGAAACTCCGGAATTTACTACCGCTGGCGCCCATTTCAATACGTATAAGAAAGAACATGGATTCCTGAATCCCAAGGGAACGCACGTAGGCGATCTGCCAAATTTGGCGGTGGATGCGCAGGGAAACGGCCAAATGGACGTAACGACAAAGTTGGTCGTTCTTCCTCAGGACAAGCCTAACTCGCTCTTGAAGCCCGGCGGTACAAGCTTGATTATCCATGAGCAGGTCGATGATTTCATTACAGACCCATCAGGCAATTCGGGCAAACGAGTCGCCTGCGGCGTTGTGAAATAAGCAAAGGGGCGATTATGATAATGATCAAAACTCAAGACTTGAAGCTGCAAATGGACGAACTGACCAAGCAAAATGATATGATGCTTATCGAACTGGAGCAGATGAAAAAAATGTTACAAAACAGCGGACAGGACTCGCAGAACGGGCAAAATCAGGATCAAAACAGCGGCGGGCAGCAGCAAGCGTCAGGTAACAACAGCCAGTCGCAAGATCAGGCCGGTTGTCAGGACCAGCAGAATCAGTCAAACCAACAAAATCAGCAAAACCAGCAAAATCAACAAAATCAGCAATCGAATCAAAGGAACGGCGGCGGAAACCAGGTGTCGGATTTGGCGTACGAGCTGCTGAAAATTAAAGATCTTGTGGAAAAATTGGAGCAAAAGACGGCGCAATACGTTTGCAACCAGTCCAGCGGGGCGATGACGGAGAAGGACGCCGTAAATTTGGTGCTCACCCTGATGAACGGCATGGTCGATTGGGCCAGTGAATTTGTTTCATCCAAAAATTCGTCTTCCGGCCAATTGCAATAAGACAAAGGAACCGCCTGCGCGGTTCTTTTTGTCGAAATGGCAAGTATTCGATCAAGATTTCTTTATATTGGATTGATTTATTTTTTAGGAGTTTCGACAATATGCACTTATTTACAGGAGCTGGAATGATGGTTAAAGTATAGGGTAGAAAAAGAGAATAGACAAACCATTAAACGAGGTGCGGATCATGAGAGAAATGGATATCAGTAAAGTAATAAACCAGTTAGGGCTGCATATGGCCGATTTCGGGCGGTGGCTGAGTGAGGAAGAAGAATCGGACAACAGCGACATTCCGACGCCGCCTGTACAGCCCTTCGCCAAGCCGATGCCGTCTGAACCGGTGAAATTTCCTCAATAAGATGCCGTCATATCGAAGCTGCAGCTGCGGAATCGGGCTTCTTTTCTTCTGCATTGTTCCTCAGCGGCAACCATTCTTTCGCTGTCCGTCGTTGTTTCATTCCTCGCACATCCTGCTTTCCACTCAGTAAAAAACCTATCATTCTTATCCAATTATATCGATTGCCATTATTACATACGTTTTTTTGGTGACCGCAATATGCAAAAATAAAAACAAAGCCGACTTGGGAGGCCGGCTTCATTAGCTTTAATGCTCTGCCGCGGCAGAAGGAGATCTGAACATCTGTTTGGCGCAATATTCGATGATATCGCTTCTGCGCACGATGCCGATAAATTTATCCGCGTCATCGACGACAGGAACGAAGTTTTGCACTTTGGCCAGTTCGATTAAATCTTCCATATCCGCGTGGATATGAACCGGTTTGTTGTTCATTCGCAGCGGCACTTCCTGCAGGAGGTGCCGGTGAGCGTTCTCGAAGCCGATGCCTTCGGAATTTTTGAGAAACCAGAGCAAGTCGCCTTCTGTAACGGTCCCGACGTAGTGGCCGTTCTCGGAGAGGATCGGAACTGCCGTGTACCGATGGTATTCCATGCGTTCCAGAATTTGACGCAGCGTTGTCTGCATAGTAGTCGTAATAACTTCAGATTTGGGTAGTAGGAAGAAGGCTATATTCATTGACAAAACTCCTTTTTGCAAGCTCATACTCTCATTGTATCAAAAAGTGGGGACAGAATCTAAACCGGCGGCGAAATCGCCGCTTGCGGCAGTCCCGGCAATGAGATAAGCTGGACTTTGGAAAGGAAGGTGCGTCACATGACAGAAACGATTCACGTAACGAACAAGGAACAACTGCAGTCCTGTTTCGATATCCGGATGAAAGTATTTGTAGAGGAACAGCAGGTTCCCAAACATTTGGAAATGGATGAGAAGGACGAGTCTCACGAAGCAAGCCATCATTTTCTTCTTCTCGAAGGTGGACAAGCTGCCGCGACAGCGCGTTGGTATATGTATGCGGAAGGAATCGCCAAATTGCAGCGGATTGCTGTTCTTGCGGAACACCGCGGCAAAGGCCTGGGCAAGGAGCTTGTCCTTGCGATGGAAGAGCACGCGAAAGAGCTGGGGTGCGTCTCCGCGATGCTGGATGCCCAATGCCAGGCGGAGGGCTTTTATGCGTCGCTGGGCTATCATGTCGTTTCGCCCGAGCCGTTTGACGATGCCGGCATCCCGCACGTCAGCATGCAAAAGCCGCTTTAAATATAAGCGGCGTGGTCCAGCGGAGCGCTTTGATTCGAAGCGAGCGGGAATGTAATAATAAAGCGGGTGCCTTGGCCGACCTGGCTCTCCACTTCCAGGGTCCCTTCGTGATCCTGGACAATTTTGTAGCAGATGGACAAGCCAAGCCCTGTACCGCTTTCTTTTGTCGTGTAAAAAGGATGAAATATTTTTTCCTGCAAATCGCTCGGAATGCCAGGCCCGTTGTCCTCTACGACGAGTGTCGCATGCTTCTGGTCGGCAGTGAGCTGCAGCCGGATCAAGCCGTTTTCCGTGATGGCCTCGCATGCATTTTTCACCAAATTGAGAATCAACTGAATCATTTTATCCTGATCCATAACGACATATACGGGCGTGCCCGGTATGTTGTAGCTTAAAATATGCCCCAGCCTGGTGGCTTCAGACTCCGTCAGCGAAACGACCCGAGCTACGCACTCATGCAGCGAGTGGATGCTGAACTGTGTGGAATGCGGCTTGGAAAACTGCAGAAATTCAGCCGTAAGCTCACTCATTCGATCGATTTCGTCCATAATCATTGAGTACCAGCTTTCGATATTGTAATCGTTTGCTTTAGAAATTTGCAAAAAACCGCGGATGGTCGTTAACGGATTACGTATTTCGTGGGCCATACCGGAAGCCAATTCTCCCACTACCCGCAGCTTTTCCGACCGCAGCATATGCTCCTCGCGTTTTAGCCACACTTCCCGTTTCTTCAAAAATAAATGGTGCTCGGCCATAAGTATCAGATCATCCTTCGTCTGTCCTTCAAACGGATAGGTAGCGATGCCGTATGTAATTTGGATGCCCGTCAGCTTGGGAAGCTCCGAATCGAGCTGCAGTTTGTAGGAGGCGACATTGTTTTTGTGGTTGCCGTCTTGCAGCGGCATGACGACCGCAAACTCATCTCCTCCGTACCGGGCGACGATCAGAGCGTCAGAGAACAAAATTTTCAGCAGCTCGGCGATTTGCTTTAAAATAAAGTTGCCGGCCTGGAAACCGCGCGCCGTATTCATGGACTTCAAGTCATAGCAGTCGATCAAAATGAGCGCCAGGCTGCTTTTTTCGGCAACAAGCTCTTCCAGACGGCGGTGGCATTCCTCGTAGTTGTACAGCCCGGTCAAGGAATCCCGCGTCGAGAGTCTTGTCCGCTCTTTCCTCAGAAGCTCCGTCTGTTTCGCGGCGGATCGATTGGAGCGGGTCAATGCAAAAGCGGACGCGAAATGCAAACAACCGCTGACGGCAAACAACCAGAGCAAGCCCGGACCGTAAGCGCCAGTCATATTGGCGGCAATTGCCATATAAACGACTGTATAAGCGGCTGCTAACGGCCATGCCGCACGCCTGCGCTCTTCCTTGCCAATATCCCGGGACATGGAAAGCAGGTACAGCGCCAGCGCTATATTTTGCTGTGCAGCCCAGTGAAAGCCGCCTATTAACAGCAGGCGAACCCAGGGGAGGGCGGCATGCCGATTGTTTAGATGCAGGCTCGACATATACAGAACGCAGCACAAAATAACAGGAGCGGGATGAATGGCGCTATTTGTCACAAATGCATATACGCACATAACACCGGCATAAGCGTAAAGAATACAGTTCAAGATCACGATATCATCTCCTGAGTGCATGTATGACATTATGTTAAAAACAGGGAATTCGGATGAGCAATATGTGTAATGTTCTCTATAGACAAGTAAATACCTGCATGACGATAGTAAATATTAGTAAATAAAGGCGGATTTTCTCGAAAAAAAGAACCCGCGAGCCGAAGTCTCTGCGGATTCTTGTTTTAAAACCAAACTAGAATGTAGGTAAATTGTCCAAATTGTTATCGGGATTGCCGTCGGCGTCCGAACGCAAATGTTCATCGCCGTCCCGGCCCCTGAATACGTTGACATGTTCAATCTGTCCGGCTTTGGCCATCTGCTGCGCCTGTTTGTAATCGACGACGGCTCCCGACGACAATTGCAGTTGGACGATGTCGCCGTCCCCGTTTTTGCGTACGGCTACGACTTGCTCTTTGCCGGATTGCGCGGCAGCGCCGGTTTTTGCCGAAGTTGGGTCAAAAGGGTTCATTTCAATCGCCTCCTCTGTATAGGATGGCTGGAAGGCGGTGTTTTTATTCGGATAAGTTCACGATTTGATGCTGGCGCACAAATGTCATACGGCCTGTTTTGCCGATGTAACTCTCCATGGTGTCGTTGTAATGCATCAAATAAATGCGCTGCTGAATGTCGTCCGGAAGTGTCAGCAATTGATCGAGCGTAGCGTGGATCATCGGCGTCCCGCTAAGCTGGCAGTCGTGAAAAATAACGGTGCACTTCCGTCTGCCTACGACCTCGTCCACGATCAGGCTGCGGTCAAATTGAATATCGGCGCTGTAAAAAGCATGATGGTTAATAAATATGGAATAACTCGGTTTATCCGGTATGTGCGGTGTCTGTATCATTTCGATGTGAAGTCCGGGAAATATCGGGGTTGGCACGGAAGCTTCGACGATCACGACTTCGAAATAGTCCGATAGGCCGACGCATCCCGCGCTCGGGTTATACATGCCGCCTTTGAGCGTATGCTCCCACAGCGTTTCGGCGACCGGCTGCGTGACAAACAGCTTGATCCGTTTCTTGTTATAATCGTAAAATAAACGAAAAGCGATCTCTTCCAGACCGAAAACATGGTCCGCATGTATATGTGTAATGATAATCCCGTCAAGTTGGTCCGGGGCAATCCCTAGCTGATAAAGCGATTGGGGAGTCGAGTAGCCGCAATCAATGAGCACCTTCTGACGATCGTGAATGATCAGCGCACTTGTATTATAATAGTTTTTTGCAAATGCACTGCCGGTGCCTACCATTTGAATTTGCAAACTCATTCATTCGCCTCCAATATTCGACAAAAAAGCCTCTTTTTCTAATGTAGCATGGGAGCTCGAACAATTTCAACCATTATGTAAAATGACTTTTGAACAATAAGGGACGATGTTATAATGGAGGGAAAGCAGATTGGAGGGATTTCAGATGACTTATGCACTAAGTTCTCATTTGCATGCTGTATCCCTGTTCGGGTCTCTTGGCATGGCATTGATGGTAATGCTGGTCAGAATGCGGGCTTCTTCGAAGCCGGTCAACGCTATGAAAATCATCATGCCGCCGATCGGGATGAGCACAGGGTTTATGATGTTCATTGCACCGGTCACAAGAATTCCCGTGGAATGGGGGATCGCTTCTTTTTTGGTCGGCGCGCTGCTCTTCTCTTATCCGTTAATCAAGACGTCGAACATGTACGTCCAGGACGGCCACGTGTATATGAAGCGCTCCAAGGCATTTGTGGGGATATTGCTTGTTCTGCTGGCGGTCAGATTCGCGCTGCACGGTTACGTGGAAGAGTGGATCACGATTTATCAAACGGGGGCTGTTTTTTTCGTGCTTGCATACGGAATGCTGCTTCCATGGCGCATTTACATGTATATGCAATTCCGCAAGCTTACCGTTAAAAACGGCGGAAGCTTATGAAGCGGCGATCTGTTTCATCTGCTTGACGATCAGCTTGTCCAGTTTTTGGCTGATTTCGATGACTTGGGGATGGTGAAGATTGTATTTGTAAGCGGCGGCGGTTGCCACCAGCTGTTTTTTTAAACGGTCAATTTCCATGTCGAGTTTCGTTGAACAGGCCATTTCAGTAAGTCCTCCTAGTAATTGCCACTTTTATTGTAAGTTTACATGATTCATTAGGTAAATGGTACTACAATTTATTGCTTTTTGATGAGGTGTTGAGAGTCGGGCATGTTGATGTGGACAATTGGAAGTTTATTTCTCCTGGCTGCGGCGGGAAGCGTCGCTATTTCCGCCCATGTTGGGTGGCGTCTTACACACCCCGCGCATAAGCCTGTCGACGATTCTCCGGCTGCATACGGCCTGTCGTTTCAGGATATTGCCTTTGAAAGCAGAACGAAAGACGCGAACCTGCGCGGATGGTTTTTGCCGGCTTCGTGGCCTGATGCCCGGATGACGATCATTTTAGCCCACGGATACGCGGGGACACGGCTGGAAAAAAGTCTTCCCGCGCTGGCTCTCGCCCGGTCGCTCGTACAGGCCGGCTATCACGTTCTCATGTTCGATTTCCGCAACTCGGGGCTATCGGAAGGCTCGATGACGACCGTGGGCTTTTTGGAAAAACAGGACCTGCTGGGCGCCATCGATTGGACCAAGCGGCATGTGCCGGGTGCGATCGGTCTGATCGGCTTCTCGATGGGAGGCAGCGCCTCTATCCTCGCAGCGGCGGAGGAGGACTCCGTTGTGGGCGTCGTTGCCGATAGCCCCTTCAGTCAGCTTCGACCTTACCTTCGGGCGAATTTGCCGGTCTGGTCGAAGCTTCCTCATTATCCTTTCACCCCGCTCATACTGACGATTTTGCCGCGGATGACGGGCATCGACCCGGAGCGGGTGGATGCGCTTGCAGCCGTGGACCGCGTCAGCCCGAGGCCGATTTTGTTCATCCACAGCCGGAATGACGGCGCTATTCCTTATACCCATAGCGAGGCGATGTGGAGCAGGAACAGACACTCGTCCCAGCTGTGGCTTACGGAAAAAGCCGGACATGTCGGCTCGTACAAGCTTTATCCTTCCGAGTATACGAACCGGGTTCTCGCTTTTTTTTCAAATTTATAAAAACGGACGCAACTCTTCCCATCATCCGGAGTATAAAGATGCAGACAGGAAGACTACTAACGAGAGCTGGAGGGGTTAAGAGGGATGAAAGGGATGAAAGTTCAGCGTATATTTGCGTTGATGCTGGTGTTTTTTATTCTTAGTACGGCTACTGTGGTGGCCTCATCGATATGGGGGAATTATGAGGGATTCAGCATTGCGCGGTTGGTCGTCAACGACAAAACGGAAGAGTTTTCCGATTCGGATGTGCCGCCGCTCATTATTAACGGCAAAACGGTTCTGCCGCTTCGCTCGCTGACGCAGTCGCTGCAAGCGCTGGTGAAGTGGGACAACACGAACAAGACCGTGTCTTTGTACAAACCGAACGTGCATATGTTCTTTACGACGGAAGTGCGGAAGGATTCGTCGTTCGTGCCTTTTGGGGTCGTGGAGAAAGGCAAGAAAGCCGATATGATCATCGTCTTCGCGCAGGTTGACAACCTCAAAACGAACATCAATTCCGTCCAGGTATCGATCATCTCCCCGAGCGGGAACAGCGTGGTAGACCCTGTGGTCAAAGATATTACGGAGGTCAAGGATTCGTTCTGGCTCAAAGTTCCTTTGTACAACGTTTCGTTTGACGAGTCCGGAAACTATTTGGTCAAGTTTGCCATGCGGCAGGAAGGCTCTTCCGATTACAACGTCGTTTCGGAAAAGCAGATCCAGTCCAATTAAGAGCGGGTCCGCAAACTGTGGTTTGACCTCTCCTATCGAAAATGTTACCATGATTGGGAAACCAATTATTTGATGAAGAGAGGTTCTGCCTGTGAGCGATCATAAACACGATCATGTACACGGCCCAGACTGTGATCACGATCATGAGCATGGGGAAGATATTTTTATCGTCACCGATGAGGACGGTAAAGAGCATGAGATGGTGATGGTGTACACCTTCCAATCTCAAGAACAGGCCTATGCCGTATTGTTGGATCGCAACGATCCTGAGGCAGACGGGGTCATTTTCCGTGTCGAAGAAGAAGACGATGAAGCTTACCTCGTCAATATCGAGGACGAAGCGGAATGGGAACGTGTCGTTACCATTTACAACGAAATTATAGCTCAAGAAGCTGACGAGTAAAAACGATACATAAAACCCCCTTTCAGAGCGAGCGAGTTCTGAAAGGGGGTTTCTCATTATATCCTGGACACTTGACATTCAGCCGGTTTGCGTCATTTCCGGGGGTTAAAATACATGATTCTTCCGTTAAACAAGTGAAGTTCGGCTTTCAACTGACGACCCAAATATTTGCTGAATTCGTTGCCTTTGCTTTTGTCGCCATGAGTCGCGTTATCCGGCAAAACGATCTGCACAAAATGGCGCCCCTCGTCCTGGGAGCCTTCGCTGCCGACGCCGACGACGATATATTTGTACAGCGGATTCGTTCCTTTGAGGTAAAACCATTTGCCGTCGCCTTCCGGCTTCGTTTCGATCGTGTAGGGAAATCCCGCCTCGTCGTATTCCCAGCCGAGCTGCTTCGCCGTAAGGGCAAGCTGTTCCCGGTAATGAAGCAGTTTCTCCTTGACCTCGTCCAAAGAAAGAGCGGAGACGGCAGAGCCTGCCACGAACTTGATATAAGCGCTTTGAGCCATTGTTTTGCGACCTCCTAAGAGTTTTCCGAAGGAAAACTTGCGTCGTAAGCATATGCTTTGAGTTTTCCGAAGGAAAACTTGCGTCATAAGCATATCAGCACATCAACAACATCATAGCACCATGTAAACGGTTTTACAATATTTATCCAGCACGATTGCGCGCGTTTAGAAAATGGCCTGCGTCTCCACGATGACTTTGACGTTTTGCACACTGCGATCTTCCGGGCCCTTGACGGGAAGACCGACTTCGACGTGCTCGACGATGTAATCGATCAGCTCCTGCGTGATGACTTCCCCCGGCAGAAGAATAGGGATGCCCGGCGGATAGACGTAAATGAACTCCGCGATAATGCGGTCGGCGGCTTCCTTGAAAGGAATCGTTTCCGTTTCCCCGTAGAACGCATCCCTTGGAGTCAAGGTCAGCTGCGGGATGGCCGGAATTTTGACCACTACTTCATGGATGTGGCCGCTGCCGTCATGCACGGTGGACAGCTTGCTCAGCGCCTCGATCAAAGAATCGATGTTCTCTCTGGTGTCCCCCGGCGTGACCAGGCAAAGAATGTTGTACATATCGCTCATTTCCACTTCAATGTTGTAATTGTCGCGGAGCCAGTTCTCGACTTCGAAGCCGGTAACTCCCAGCTTGCGGACGTGGACCGTTATTTTTGTCGGATCGAAATTAAATGTAGCTTCATCGCCCAAAATTTCGTCGCCGAAGCAGTAGAGACCCGGAATTTCATTGATTTGCTTTCTCGCGTAATGGGCAAGATCCAGCGCATGCTGTGCCATGGAGCGGCCATTCAGTGCCAAATGTCTGCGCGACGTATCGAGCGAACCGAGCAAAATATAGGAGGTCGAAGTTGTAGTCAGCATGCTGATGATCGTCTGGATGCGCTTCGGATTGATGCGATTGCCCTGCACGTTCAAAACGGAGCTTTGCGTCATGGAGCCGCCGAGCTTGTGCACGCTGGTCGCCGCCATATCCGCGCCCGCTTTCATGGCCGACACCGGAAGCTGGTCGTGAAAATGAATGAGCACGCCGTGCGCTTCATCCACAAGAACAGGCATGTTGTAGCTGTGGACGAGCTCTACGATTTCGGTCAAGTTCGTGCAGACGCCATAGTAAGTAGGATTAATAACGAGTACCGCTTTTGCGTCAGGATGCTTTTCAAGCGCTCTGCGGACGGAGCGGGTCGTAATGCCGTGATCGATCCCGAGATTTTTGTCGCGGGCAGGCGAAATGAACACCGGCTTCGCGCCGACGAAAATAATAGCCGCAAGAACGGACTTATGTACGTTGCGCGGAATAATAATTTTATCTCCTTCGGAGCAGACGGTCATAATCATCGTCATAATGGCTCCGCTTGTCCCTTGCACGGAGAAGAACGTGTGATCCGCCCCATAGGCGTCGGCGGCAAGCTTTTGCGCTTCTTCGATCACGCCCATCGGTTGATGGAGGTCATCCAGAGGTGCTATATTGATGAGGTCGATGGACAGGGCATTGTCCCCAATAAAGGAACGAAATTCCGGGTCCATGCCGACTCCTTTTTTATGGCCAGGAATATGGAATTGAATCGGATTTTTCTCGGCATGCGCCAGCAGTGCGGAGAACAGGGGGGTACGGTTATGGTCCACCTGATTATCGCTTCCCTTCTATAGTGGATTTGCTTGTCGATCTTTGCAACAAACAAAATGAGTATAACAAAATAGAGATTTCATGCAAGTGAAATTTTTGAAAATAGTTTGCACGCCTTGCGGCAAAACTAACAGGAAAGATCGGAAACGTCGGGAGAAGGAGCGGCAATCCCATGAATAGTTTGAAAAAATGGAAAAAACAGCGTTTGTTTTCGCCGTTTGTACTGGAACTATTGATCATTATGTTCGTGGTCGAATTTGTGAAAGGCGCTCTGCTGCTGACGATTTTGCCGGTCTATATGAAAACGGCCCTGGGCGCTTCCGCTTTCGTTATCGGCTGGACGCTCGCTGCCCAGTATATTGGAGATAATGTGCTGCGCACCCCTGTTGGATGGATCATCGACCGATTCGGCTATCGGACGGTGATGCTGACGGGAGTCCTGCTGACATTCGTCTCCGTCGTGCTCATTGCGACTACGTCCGCGTACATCTGGACGATTCTGGCTTGCGCACTGCTGGGCTTCGGCACGGCTCCGCTGTGGCCGTGCGTCATTACAGGTACGACGGAGGTGGCCGGCGACGAAGCGAAGGGAACGATTATGAGCGTCGTCTATGTGGCTTGGCTGTCCGGCGTCGGACTCGGTCCGGTGGCGATCAACTTTTTTATTGCGGACCATAATTTCCGTCCGGCCTTTCAATTAATTATCGGCTGCATGACCCTAGTCGTACTGGTTGCCCTGCTGCTGCCCGGAAGACCAGCGGCGGGAGGGAAGACGGCGAGAGGGCGGCAAGCGCCGGAGAAGGGCGAAGGAGCGGCGCACATGCCCGCTAATCGCGGTAGCCGGCCGGAAAGAGCGGCGGCCTATATGCGCGAGGTCAGGCAATCGATGACGGTCAGCCCGCTGCTGTTTCCCGCGATGTTCGCGCAGACGTTCGCGCTCGGCATCCTTACGCCGATCTTGACGCTGTATGCGCGGGAAGTTTTGAAGCTGTCTTCGTTTCAATACAGCATGTTTTTGATCGCCGGCGGGGCGGTGACCGTGCTCTTTTTGATCCCGATGGGCAAGCTCGTCGATCGCATCGGCATTCGCCCTTTTCTTGTCGCGGGCTTTTCCCTGAGCGCAGCCAGCCTGCTGCTGTTCACCTACGCGCGGGGGATGGGGCTGCTGTATGTTCTCGTCGCCGTGCTGGGCATCGGCTACGCCCTGATCATTCCTTCCTGGAACGCGTTGATCGCATCGGCGATCCCTCCCGAGAAAAGAGGGGCGGTTTGGGGATTTTTCCTGACGATCGAAGGGCTCGGCATGATCATCGGACCGATCGTATCCGGCAAGCTGTGGGACATTTACGGATACCATGCGCCGTTTTTGCTGAGCGGCTCGGTTCTCATTATTTTGCTTGTTCTTCAAAAGTTCATTTCCATCGGAAAAAAAGGTATGGTACGATAATGGAAAATGCTGCAATTGGAGGAAGACTGGCAACATGAATAAACAAATCGGAATTATCAGCCTGCTGCTTATTACGATATTCATTGGCTTCGGCATCATCATTCCCGTACTTCCGGAAGTCGTGGTCGGGGCAGGAGGAGACAAATTTCACAACGCGCTGCTGCTATCCGTCTATTCGGCGGCGTCTTTTCTCATGTCTCCTGTGTGGGGAGCCATGTCGGATCGCATCGGCCGCAGACCTATCATCATGATCGGCTTGGTCGGCTTTTGCGTGAGCTTTTTAATATTCGGCTTTGCCGGCGGCCATCTGTGGATCATGTACGTATCCCGCATCTTGGGCGGACTGTTCTCCGGCGCGGCCACCGCTTGCGCAGTCGCCTATGTCGCCGACATTACGACAGCCGAGAACCGGACGAAAGGAATGGCGATGGTCGGCATGTCCATCGGGCTGGGATTCATTTTCGGACCGGCGCTGGGCGGGATTTTGAGCCGCTGGGGGCTGGAGCTGCCTTTTTTCGCATCGGCCGGTTTATCGTTCGTTTCTCTCGTATTCGCTTACATGGTTTTGAAAGAATCGCTGCCTGCGGATCAACGCGCCGCCGCGGCCAAGGAGAGCAAAGTTTCCAGATGGACGGCGTTTGCCGGATCGCTCAAATATTTGTATGTGCTGTCGTTTTTCGTTACGTTTACGCTTGCCGGGTTGGAAGCGACATTGCAGTATTTCCAAATGGAAAAAATCGGCGCGACGCCTTTTGACATCGGCATGATGTTTCTGGCGAGCGGCATTGTCGGGGCGCTGATTCAAGGCGGCGTCGTGCGGAGGCTGGTGAAAAAAGGGGCCGAACAGCGCGTAATCGCGATCGGGCTCATTTTGTCCGCAGCGGGGTTCTTCCTGCTGCTGTTCTCGACAAGCGTGGTGAGCGCCGCGGTGTATTTGTCCGTCTTCGGCGCAGGCAATGCGCTGATCCGGCCTTGTGTCACTTCGCTCATTACGCAGCGGACGAAGGTCGGGCAGGGCGTAGCGACGGGCTTAAGCTCGTCGATGGACAGTCTGGGCCGCATCGCGGGGCCGCTGCTGGGCGGGGCTGTGTTCGCGCTTGACCGGGCGCTGCCGTTCCTGATCGGCGGCGTGCTGTGCTTGGCCGCGACGTTGCTTTTGCAGCGCTTCGTGCTGCTGGACCGCCGTGCGGCGGCGGGGCAGACCGCGTAGCGAAGCCGGGGAAGCCGTGCCTGTAGCGCAGCACCGCGGCGCGCGGTGCGGCCGGCCCGCCGTTCGGGCGGTCGGTTCGGCGGGCCTGGCCCGTTACCGGCCTGTGCGGCCCGAATGGCGCGATCGGCGGGCTCGGCCCGTTGCCGGCGCGGGGGAAAGTCTGCAAAAGTCACAAAAGTCAGACTGTTGGAAAACCCGCCCGCCAGAGCGGATGCATCTATTCGGTTATGCGCAGAAAGCCTGCAAAAGTGCAGCTTTTTGCTTGTTAAGACGCGCGTAATGGGAAATTCCTGCAAATGTGCAGGAATTTCAGCACATTTCTGCGCTCAAACCCGTTTGAGTCGAAAATTCCTGCACAATTGCAGGCTTTTCAGCCAAATGAACTACTTTTAAAGATAAAGCCTGCACTTTCGCAGGCTTTTTGGCATTTCTAAGCGGTTCAGGCCCCTTCCGGCTGCGGCAACAAAGGGGCGTGTTGCAGCGGGCTGAACCCAATGGCTCGGGGCCAGAATGGCGTTTGCCGAGCTGTTGCAAGCAGATGTGCATCGCTAACGTTATGCAGCCCCATTCAGCGTCATGCCCGCAGCCATAACGCGAGCCCGCGATGCCCGCAGGCGTACCGCGTGGCCGCGATGCCCGCAGCCCGGAGGGCGATTTCTTACCTGCTCCCTAGAAAGGCGTAGAGTTTTTCCGCTTAATGGTGTACAATGTTGGCACAAAATGAAGGTTCCAGTGAAAAGGAAAGTGTCAGCGATGAAGCCAACTATTTATGATACTGCCAAAGCGACAGGGGTCTCGAAGGCTACCGTATCCAAAGTCATCAACAACACGGGCAGTATCAGCGATAAGACGAGGAGCAAAATTCACCGGATTATGGACGAGCTGAAGTATCAGCCGAACAGGCTGGCATCTGCGATGAAGGGCAACGGCAATGTGCCGGATGAATCCAGCAGATACATGCTGGAAAGAGTGAAAAAAGAATTGACATAATGAAAGGCTGCCCCGCGGTCGTCGGACCTTGCGGGGCAGCCTGTTTGTTCGCCGCGGTAGCCCGGAATCGGTACGCGGAGAACCGTTGTAAACGGCGGCTTATTGTTTGGGACCGTCATTTTTTTTGCAATTGATCATCTTCTCGATGGAAGGAGTGAGCTGATCCTTGATCGTTTGGACGAGCTTGTCCTTCGAAATGCCTTTGGCCGCGGCGATTTCGGCCAGCGATTTGCCGGCTTTAAGCTCGGATTTCAGCTCTTCCCGGCTCATCCCCAGCGACAGGGCGAGCTTCTCGGAGTCCGGCTTCATCATGCCGTGCATGTGCCATTTGCCGTGATCGTTCATCTTGTCGAACAAATGCTTCTCGTTCAAGATGGATTTCAGATGCTCGGGGAGCTTTTGCTTCATATGCTCGCCCTGGTCGGCCGTCATCTTGCCGTCCTTGACCGCGGCATCGATTTTGCCGGAGCGCAGCGTCTGCAGCTTGGCGGTCAGATCGGCTTCGCTGATGCCTTTGGCCGCGGCCACCTCGGCAATGCTTTTGCCGCTTTGCAGCAATTTGATCATGGTTTCTTTATTGACCCCGATCAAGGAAGCGGCCTCTTCCACGATCGGCCACTTTTTCCCGTGCCTGTGGTGTGCGGTCTCATCTTTGCGCTCGTCGCCCGCCGCCTTCGCAGCCGGGGCCGCTTCCGTCTGCGCGCTGACTGTGCGGCCTTCGGCATAGACCGTGCTTGCGGCGAACATCACGGAGCAGGCGATGGAGCCGACGATCAGCTTTTTCATAAAAGCTTGTTTCATCGGTCGGAATACCTCCTTTCTGTACGGAAATCGGAATTACAGCACTTAGTCTGTACAGAAAGGATAAATTTTACTTGAATGGAACCTTAATCTAACTTAAATTTTGTCAGGCTTGGACGGCAGTCCGGTAGAGCGGAATGAGGCTTTCAAAAGTTTGCTTGATCAGCTGTTCCAGCTCGACAGGCCGCTTCAGAACCGGTTCGCTCGCGGCAAGATTGCGTCCGATCAGCAGCTCGGCCTTTTTCACATCGCGGAAGCGGCTTAGCGCTGCTGTCCATTCACTGCGGTCCAATTGCGACACGGCTACCGTATCTTTTTTCATATGATCGAAAGACAATACGAAATCGCTCGGCACTTCTTTTTGCAGCCGGTCCAGCTGCCCCAAATAACGCTCGGCGATTTTGTCTTTGTTCGGAAGCTCGTAAATGAGCGCGAGCCAAATGAAAAGCCGGTCGTCAAACAGGCCGACCTGAAAATGCGGCACCTGCTTGTAGCCCCGTTTGTTCGGGCAAATCGCCAGCCATGTATCGACAGGCGGATTGACGGTGCGCCGCGCGTGCTTGGCTATATGCAAAAACATCTCCGTGCCGGACAGCAGGGACAGATCCTCGCACAAGGAGTCGCCCAGCGCCTTGAATTTGGGCTGAACCCGCTCGCGAATGGCCTCCATTCGGCCGTCCAGGCCGGCAATGGCAAATGTATCGAAATCGTGCTCCGTAAATCCGCTGAAATTCATCGTGTATTCCTCTCCTGTTGACACTTTTTTCACTCATTCTAATGCAAATTGCCAATTCCTGCAATGATCCGTACATAGCTCATGCATAGGCCGCGGAGCGCCTTGGCGGCCGCTTCGCAAGCAATAGGAGCCCTGCAGTCGGAGCTGCTTTTGTACATAACTTCAACAGAGTTCACCCGTCAGACTCCAGGGACGTTTGAAGCATTGCCCGGGGAAAGTCACTGGCGTTTTGGAGCTATTTTGTTGGAAAAAGCAGGAGAATGGCGATTTATGGCGAATTATTTCCAGACATTTCATTACTTTGCAGACAGGAGAAGCTAATGCTATGAGAGTAAGCAAATGGACGAAATTTGCGGTTGTCGGTACTTTGATGGGCACCTGTTTTACGGCGGGCGTGTATGCCCAGGATGTTTTGGAGCGGGTGGACGCTTATTTGCGCAAGGATTTTCAAGTTGTCGTAGACGGGAAGCAGGTGGCGCTGGCAAATCCCCCTTTGATTTATAACAATACGAGCTACTTGCCGGTGAAAGAATTGGGAACGTATTTGGGCGCGATCGTAAATTGGAAGGAAAGCAACAAAACGATCTACGTCAACAGCCGCAAATACCCTGAGCAGACAACGGACGGAACCGATACGCAGTATACTGAAATCGTGCTGATGAGCCCTTATGCGCAATATTTCACTTATTTGGGCGCACAATATCCCGTTTTGATCAACATGACGGATCAAGGCTACTTTTACCGGTTAAAAGATGTGAAAAGAATGGGCGTTGACGTCGGCGGGCTTCATCTGGCCAAAGAGAAGTATACCGGGGATTTTTACGTGAACGAAAAAGAACTGAAACCGAAGTGGCAGGAAACGCCGCAGCCTGCGTACGTGCCGGAGCCGGTTGTCTTCACCGAAGAGGAGGACGACCTTAAGCGCAAAGCCATTTCCGATTACATCGAGGGCATCCGGAATTACGAAATAAACAAGGTGTCGTATTCGACGACGCCGATTATTATCGATGCCCTCCCCGAAGAAAATACGTATGACTTTTTAATGAGCGAGAACGGGCATTTTTTCCGCACCAAGCTCAAACTGACGAAGACGATTGAAATTAACAGTTCCAAGGCGTATACCGTAGGAAGCACGTCCAAAGAAGATATTCAGGCTTCCAAGCTTAATTGACGGACCCGGCGTATCAAAATATGGGCACCGAAACCGAAGACCGTCTAGATCGAATATGTCAACCGGGACCAGGGTGCTCTCGAGCCCGGCTGATCGGCGGCTTTATGCCCGAATATGGAGGCAAAAGATTTTCGAATTTCATGCCGCAAAAGCGGGCCATTGACGCCATTGAACGAATAGCCTCCGGGCAAACCCTCGGCGATATGCGGCTGCACATGGGAGTGCCGGCGCTGTTTGCCTGATTTTGTTTGGCGTCAGGGCGGCGATTTTGCGGCCTGGCGGCGGGGAAGCAAGCTGAATAACGGGCCTGTCCGATTATCGGGCGGGCCTTATTAATTTTTGTACGTTTTGCCTTAAAAAAATGTCAATAATCCAAGTTGCTAAAACATAGAATTCATAATAAGATAAAGATAAGAGGATAAGTTGTCTGAATATTTAGTCAAAGACGTGCCAATAAAATATGGAGGGGATTGCCGTGAGCAAGAGTCATGAAGTAGAATACTGCAACCTAGAGTTACGATTTGATCGCCGGCTAATCCGGAATTTTATCAAAGCGCTTATTCAGGAAGGATATTCGCTCTACTGGAATGAAAGTGAACTGCAGTTCATCATATCGATTCGTACGGGACGCAAACTGATCAAGCTGAAATTCGAGCGAATCGGGGAGAAGTATAAAATTGTAGGGAACTACTCCTTTAAGGATGAGAAGCTTGCTGAAATGATGGAGAAGCTGATCGGGGACACCCGCGGGCATGCCGTAGTGAAGCGGTTTAAAGACAGACAAATATTGATTGAAAACATCATGTTCGGCGAAATCATCCGCATGGTGGAGATCAGCGGCATCGAGCATAAAGTGCTGTATCAAAAAGAACCTGTCGTCACGGTGGAAGAAGTGATGCAGGCGCTGCGATCCAAACGAACGGATGAGAGAATCCCGGTCCTGCGCATGGAAATGGATTACGAGCTGGCGACGCTGTTTGACGCCATGGCTTCCGGCGATCAAAAGACGGCGATGGAGAGCAAGGCGAAGCTTGCGGAAATGAGACAAGAGATGATTTTGCTGGAGATGTGACGATGAATATAGGAAGCACATGATGGGAGAGCCTGTATCTGGAAGATGCGGGTTCTCCTTTTGCGTTTGAAAAATGAGCCGCGACCCGCTGAAAGTTGCCCACCTGCAGCCGGCTGCGTCCGCCTGCCGGGAGCAAATCTGTATCTGCGTGTGGGGAAGCCTGCCTACAGCAAATTCGCATCTGGGGGCGGGAAAGCTTGCCCGCAGCATATCTGTATCTGCGTGTGGGAAAGCCTGCCTACAGCAAATTCGCATCTGCGGGGGCGGGGAAACCTGTCCACTGCAAATCGGCATCTGCGGGCGGGAATATCTGCCCAAAGCCAATCGGCATCTCCTGGAGTGGGAAAACCTGCTCATAGCCAATTGGTTTCTCCGCGAGCGGGAGAACTTGCCCATAGCAAATTCGCATCTGCGGGCGGGAAAACTTGCTCAGTCGGAAGGCTCCCCTGCTTGAGCGCCGGTGCCTCGTGGGTTAGGCACAGAAAACCTGCAAAAGTGCAGGTTTTTGCTCTTTGATGCGCCTGCGGTGGGAAATTTCTGCAAATCTGCAGGCTTTTCCGTTAATATGCAGGGCTTGGCCCGATTTTCCCGGAAATTCCTGCACAATTGCAGGCTTTTCGCCCAAACGAGCCGTTTCCATCGAAAAAGCCTGCACTTTTGCAGGTTTTCCAGCGGGGGCGGCTCGCCAGGCTGCAAAGCCTGCACTTTCAAGCACTTTCGCGGGCTTTCCGAGCTGGCGCTCAAGCCAGGCTGTAAAGCGTGCACTTTCAAGTGCTTTTGCCGGCTTTCCGAGCGGGCGGCTCGCCAGGCTGTAAAGCGTGCACTTTCAAGCGCTTTCGCAGGCTTCGCGAGAGGCGCGGTCGCGCACGGCACCTGCGTTCAACATGCCCCAATAAGCGCATGGTCCACTTGAGACAGGCGCTTGTTTGCATTCCGGGAAACAGCGGAATTTTCCGCGTGAAATAGGTATTGTTAACGTGTGCATGGATGTGCTATGCTGGAGTCAGAGGTGAGCGAATGAGCGTTACGATCAAAGATATTGCTCGTCTTGCAGGCGTTTCCCATACGACGGTTTCCAGAGCGCTGAACGACAGTCCGCTCATCAATGAGGAGACGAAGGAACGGATTCGCGCGATGGCTGAGCAGATGGGGTATTCGCCGAATTTTAGCGCGAAAAGTTTAGTGCTGGACCGGTCTTATAATTTGGGGCTCTTTTTTACGACGCTTAGCCAGGGAACTTCCGCCGGATTTTTTTATGAAGCGATTCGCGGGGTGAACAGTGTCATTCAGGACCGGTATCAATTGATCGTCAAAGGGATTGACGATTACACGAGCTTCCATACGATTACGCGCCGCAATTTCGACGGCATTATCGTAGTCAGCCAAAGCGATGACGATCAGCGATTGATCGAGCACGCGTCAGGCAAAGGCATCCCGATCGTCGTGTTGAACCGGCCGGTCGACACTCCCGGCGTGCTCAACGTGCTTTCCGATGAAGAGCAGGGCTCTTTTCATGCCGTTTCCTATCTGATTGAGCAGGGGCATGAGCGCATTGCCTTGATCGAAGGGCGCGCAGGCTTTAAATCGGCGGAAAACCGCCAGGCGGGTTTTGAAAAGGCGATGCGGCATTACCGGATTCCGGATAATCCGAATTACAAGTTTCCGGGGCTGTACGATCTGGAAAGCGGTCACCAAGCCATGAAGCGGTTTCTTGAGCTGGAAGAGCGTCCTACGGCGGTATTTTGCTGCAACGACCAGATGGCTCTCGGGGCTATGAAAGCTGTATCGGAAGCTGGGCTGCGCGTGCCTGACGACATTTCCGTGCTCGGCTTTGACGATACGGAGTTTGCGGCTTACGTGACTCCGGCGCTCACTACCGTTCGCAGACCGATCGAACAAATAAGCAAGGAAGGCGCCGTCCGGATCATCGACATGATCGAGCACAAGCAGTCCGAGACCGCCGCGCTGTTTTTAAAAACCGAACTGATTGTGAGAGAATCCGTTCGCAGGGTGCAGAAGGCGTAAGAGAGGGGAATAAGGATGAGCATATTAAGAGAATTATTAAAAGACATACCCATTCCGCAAATGGTAAAAATCCGTCAAAAATTCGACGGCGCGCGGCTGGAAAACCCGGAGCTCGAGCTCCGCGGCAAGCTGTATGAGAGCGGAGTGCTGGACACGATCCAGCCTGGACAGCAGGTCGCCGTAGCCGTCGGAAGCCGGGGAATCGCCAATATCGCGGGATTCACCAAAACGACGCTCGATGCGATCAAAGAGCGCGGCGCGCACCCGTTCATCGTGCCCTGCATGGGCAGCCACGGCGGGGCGACGGCGGCCGGCCAGGCGGAGGTGCTGCATCACCTGGGCATCTCCGAAGAAACGATGGGAGCGCCGATCCGCTCCTCGATGGAAGTCGTGCAAATCGACCAACTGCCGAACGGCCTGCCTGTGTATGTGGACAGCATCGCTTCGGAAGCGGACGCGATCGTCGTCATTAACCGCGTGAAGCCGCATACGGCGTTTCGCGGACGGATCGAAAGCGGCATCATGAAGATGATCGCGATCGGCCTGGGCAAGCAAAAAGGCGCCGAAGCGTGCCACCAGCTCGGCTTCAAGTACATGGCCGAGAACGTGCCGGCGATGGCGAGAATTATGATCGACAAGCTGCCGATCGTATTCGGCGTAGCGCTTGTCGAGAACGCCTACGATCAGACGTGCAGGGTGGAGGTGCTGCCAGCCGCCGAGATCGAGGCGAGAGAAGAAGGCCTGCTGGTCGAAGCGAAGGCGCGGCTGCCGAAAATTTTATTTGACGAAATTGACGTCCTTCTTATCGATTATATCGGCAAAAACATCAGCGGCGACGGCATGGACCCGAACGTGACCGGACGTTACCCGACGCCTTATGCGCACGGCGGGCCGGAAGTAGCCAAAATGGTCGTTCTGGACCTTACTCCGGAGACAAAAGGGAACGCCAACGGTGTAGGAACCGCCGATTTTACGACGCAGCGGCTTGTCGACAAGACCGATTTGGCCGCGACCTATGCGAATGGGTTGACTTCGACCGTGTGTGCGCCGACGAAGCTGGCGACTACCCTCGAGAACGACTACTATGCGATTAAAGCGGCGGTTAAAACATGCAACATTTTGGATTACATGAAGTGCAAGCTTGTTCGCATTCAGGACACCCTGCATTTGGGGGAAATCGAAATTTCGGTCAACTTGCTTGAAGAGGCGAAGTGGCATCCCGATATCGAGGTGCTGACTGAGCCTTACGATCTTGTATTTGACGCAGAAGGGAATATTAGCAAATGAGTCAGCTTTCAGCAGCGAAGCCGTATATTTTAGCGGCGGATATCGGCACGACCAGCACGAAGACGCTCATCATTGACAGAGAGGGCAAGGTGAGAGCATCGCATTCGATCGAATACCCGCTGTTTACGCCTGCCCCCGACCGTGCGGAGCAGGATCCGCGGCAAATTTTCGATGCGGTTGTCACAGGGATCGGAGCTGTGGTCAGCAAGCTGGGCATTCGCGCTGAGGAAGTGCTCTGCGTTTCTTTCAGTTCTGCCATGCACAGCTTTATTGCGGTCGACCGGCAGGCGGAGCCGCTTACGCCCTGCATCACCTGGGCCGATAACCGCAGCGCCGGCTATGCGGAGGAGCTGAAGCGAAACGGCCTGGGGCAAGCTGTATATTCCCGGACGGGCACGCCGATTCATCCGATGTCGCCGCTATTTAAATTGATGTGGTTTCGCGACCACGAGCCTGAACTGGTCAGCCGGACATACAAGTTCGTCGGCATTAAAGAATATGTCTTCGCCAAGCTGTTCGGCCGTTTTCTGATCGACCACTCGCTCGCCAGCGCCACGGGACTGTTCAATTTGGAACGGCTGGACTGGGACGAGGAAGCGCTCGGGCTGGCGGGCGTGACGGGGGAGCAGCTGTCTGAGCTTGTGCCTACGACATACCGGGTGGAAGGGATGAAAGCGGAATACGCCGAAGCGATGGGACTGTCGCCGGAGACGCCGTTTATTATCGGCGCTTCCGACGGCGTGCTGGCGAATCTGGGCGTCGGCGCCTTCGAGCCGGGCGTCGTTGCGGTTACGATCGGCACGAGCGGCGCCGTCCGCAGCGTCGTGCCGCGGCCTGTGACCGATCCTGAGGGCAGGCTGTTCTGCTACGCCCTGACCGAAAATTTCTGGGTCGTCGGCGGCCCGATCAACAACGGCGGCATTGTGTTCCGCTGGGTCAGGGACCAGCTGGCCACGCTGGAAGCGGAGGAAGGCCGGCGGAGCGGCGGCGATCCATACGACAAGCTGACCGAGCTGGCCGCTCAGGTGCAGCCGGGCTCAGGCGGCCTGCTTTTCCTGCCGCTGCTTTCGGGAGAGCGGGCGCCTTACTGGAACGCGAACGCGCGTGGTGTTTACTTCGGGCTGACGCTCAGCCACGAAAAAAAGCATATGATCCGCGCCGCTTTGGAAGGCGTCATGTTCAGCATCAACTCCGTAGCCGCTTCCCTGGAAGGGCTGATGGGACCCGCCGCGGAAATCCGCGCATCTGGCGGCTTTGCGCGCTCGGCGTTTTGGCGGCAGATGCTTGCCGATATGACGGGCACGCAGGTCGTCGTGCCCGATTCGATCGAGAGCTCGGGTATCGGAGCCGCTTTGCTGGGGCTTTTGGCGATGGGAGAAATCGAGGATTTGTCCTATGCGCATAACTGGATTCGGGTAGGCAGGGCTCATGAGGTGAATGAAAGCGATTATCGCGTATATAAGCAATTGACATCTATTTATACAAGCGTATATCATCAATTAAAAGATCAATTCGATGCGATTACCGCTTTTCAACAGCAGAACCTCCTGAGCCCTCCTGCAAAAATATAAAACAGCTTTTCACTATTGAGGAGGGCAAAGACAATGAACTTATTTGATCTTACTGGGAAAACAGCCGTAATCATCGGCGGAAACAGCACGCTTGGAGGCGTCATGGCGACAGCTCTGGGCGGACACGGCGCGAAAGTCGCGGTCGTCGGCCGCAATCAGGAGAAGAGCGAGCAGGTGCGTCAGCGGATCGAAAGCTCCGGCGGAGAAGCGAAGTGCTTTCCGGCGGACGCCACCAAACGCGAAGATTTGGAGCTGCTGCTCAAGGAAGTTTTGGCGTGGACCGGCCGTGTCGATATTTTGATGAATTGTCCGGGCAAAAACAGCGCTACGCCTTTCTTTGACATTTCCATGGAAGAATGGGATTCTATTATGGAGGTTAATTTGAAAAGCGTCGTGTTAGCCTGCCAGGTGTTCGGGAAACATATGATCGACCAAGGAGAGGGCGGAAGCATTATCAACATATCGTCCGTTTCTTCCGATCCGCCGCTTTCCCGTGTTTTCACTTACTCAGCCTCCAAGGCGGCCGTCAACAATATTACACAAAATCTGGCCCGCGAGTTCGCTCCGAGCCGGGTGCGTGTCAATGCGATCATTCCGGGCTTTTTCCCAGCGGAGCAAAATCGTAAGATCTTGTCCCCGGAACGGGTGGAATCGATCATGCGGCACACGCCGATGAATCGTTTCGGCGAAGCGGAAGAACTGCAGGGAGCGGCCGTATTCCTCGCTTCGGAGCAGGCATCCAGCTTCGTAACCGGTGCTGTCTTAAGAGTGGATGGCGGTTTTGGCGCGATGACGATTTAAAACATATTTAATCGGAAGGGTGTATGAGAGACATGTCCAAACAACAAATTGGTGTCGTCGGTCTTGCGGTCATGGGGAAAAACCTGGCGCTGAACATTGAAAGCAGAGGTTTCAGCGTATCGGTCTATAACCGTTCCCCGGAAAAAACAAAAGAGCTTCTGGAAGAAGCGCCCGGCAAGAAACTGACAGGTACATACAGCATTGAAGAATTTGTGCAATCTCTGGAAGTGCCGCGCAAAATTTTGATCATGGTCAAAGCGGGCGGCCCTACTGACGATACGATCAACCAACTGCTGCCTCATTTGTCCAAAGGCGATATTTTGATCGACGGAGGCAATGCTTTCTTCCCCGATACGCAGCGCCGCAACAAAGAGCTTGAAGCGCACGGCATCCGTTTTGTCGGCACAGGCGTTTCCGGCGGCGAAGAGGGCGCATTGAAAGGGCCGTCGATTATGCCAGGGGGCCAAGAGGACGCTTATAAGCTTGTCGAGCCTATTCTGACGGCGATTTCCGCCAAAGTGGGCGGCGATCCTTGCTGTACGTACATCGGTCCCGACGGTGCCGGCCACTATGTGAAAATGGTGCACAACGGTATCGAGTACGGCGACATGCAGCTGATTTGCGAAGCTTACCAACTGTTGAAAGACGTGCTGAATGTGAGTACGGAAGAGCTTCACGAGATTTTCACGGAGTGGAATAACGGAGAGCTGGACAGCTATCTGATTGAAATTACGAAAGATATTTTCACGAAATACGATCCGGAAACCGGCAAGCCGATGGTCGACGTCATTCTCGATTCCGCAGGCCAAAAAGGAACGGGCAAATGGACAAGCCAAAGCGCACTGGATCTTGGCGTTCCGCTTTCCATCATTACGGAATCCGTCTTCTCCCGCTTCATTTCGGCGATGAAAGCCGAGCGCGTCGCGGCCAGCAAAGTGCTGAAAGGACCTGCGGCCCCAGCTTATACCGGCGATCGCAAAGCGTTTATCGAAGCGGTTAGACAGGCGCTGTACGCAAGCAAAATCTGCTCTTACGCGCAAGGCTTCGCACAGATGAGAGCCGCTTCCGAGGAGTACAACTGGAACCTGAAATACGGCAGCATCGCAATGATCTTCAGAGGCGGCTGCATCATTCGCGCAAGATTCCTGCAAAACATCAAGGACGCGTACGACCGCGATTCCGAGCTGAAAAACTTGCTGCTGGATTCATACTTCCAAGGTGTGGTCGATAAATATCAACAATCGTGGAGACAAGTCGTCGCTGAGGCTGTAACCCGTGGTATTGCAGTGCCTGCGTTCGCTTCCGCGCTTGCATACTACGACAGCTACCGCACGGAAAGATTGCCTGCCAACCTGCTGCAGGCGCAGCGCGATTACTTCGGCGCACATACGTTCCAGCGTGTGGACAAAGAAGGCTCCTTCCATTTCAACTGGATGGAGAACTAATCGGCGGGCGGCGGGGAGAGGGGCCGCACTTGCAGGGCTATTTTGAAGTATCTTCCTGCAAGCCGTATGCCGCTTCCCGCAGCCACATTTTCAGGCGGTCGGCTTCTTGGTCGAACCCGTTGCGGCGGTGAATGAGCATCATCGCGACTTCAGCAAAATAACGAAAATTTTTCATCAGGCGTGGTTGACTAAGATCCAGCATTTGCGGGTCTTCTTCAGCCACTTTTTTCTTAATAAACTCCAATATCCAGATGACGTCATCTTTGCACAGCGGATAACCGGGGTGTAAAATCTGTTCCAGTTTGCCTTTGGTGTGATTGGTATAGGTGGAAGTTACGTTCAAAGCTCCATCTCTCCTTGCAGATTTATGGTCTGTAGTTCCATCTTTACTGTTCATGCTGGAATATATTCACATTACTATATGTTTTTTTGACATCATGTATTCATCGCAGCCCGGTTTATGGTATGATATTGGGTAAGTTTGCGCAAAAAAGCGATTCGGAAAAGGGGATTGGCGTGAGTACGAGCAATATCGTTCTGGTAGGATTTATGGGTACAGGCAAATCGACGGTTGGAAAAAGTCTCGCCGCACGCTTGGGCTGGACGTTTCTCGATTCGGATACCGTCATCGAACAGCAGAGTCAGACGACGGTGTCTGAACTGTTTCGGATACATGGAGAGCCGTACTTTCGGGAGTTGGAGAGTCAGGCATTATCCGATATATTATCGCAAAGCAATCAAATTTTGGCGACCGGCGGCGGAGCCGTGCTTGCCGGCAAAAACCGGGCCTGCATGCAGCAAAACGGCTTCGTTGTCGCGCTCAAAGCTTCTCCTGAAGTAATTATTCAAAGAGTGAGCAGCGACCAAAGCCGTCCTTTGCTGCAGGGCAATTTGGAAGAGCGGGTTCATACGCTGCTGGAGCAGCGCAGACACGCTTACGATTTCGCGCATCTGGCGATCGATACCTCCGAGCTGGACCCCGATCTAATTGCCGATCTGATTATGGAAAAAGCAGGGCTTAAGGGTGCCGACCGAAGTTAACGCCTAGGAGTCTGTCCGATGAACCACGTAGAAGGTATGCACTAAACCAACTCCGTCGGACAGACTCCTAGTTAGGCCACTCCAGCATGCCGCCGGTCATATTTTTAAGGCCTTTGTATCCGAGCGATTCGAGGTAGCCCAGCGCCTTGCCGCTGCGGTTTCCGCTGCGGCATACGAGAATAATTTCGCTAGCCTGCGGAATTTCGGCGTGCCTTTCCGGCAGCTCGCCGAGAGGGATATGCTTCGCTCCGGGAATCATGCCTGCGGCAACTTCCTCGTCTTCGCGAACATCGATAATCGTAAGCTGTTCGCCCTGTTCCAGGCGTTTTTTGATTTCGGACGGTACAATCGTATCCATGTAAGACCTCCGCATGTCGTAATAGCTGGGAAGAAGTCCCACCCTAGCTTTAATGATAGGAAGAAAGCGGTTGGTTGTCAAACCGCGGGAAATGCCAATTCGATACAAACGGGGGGAGTTCGATTGACTTCGGTCTATATCGGTATAGCCGGCATTTTGGGGGCGCTGACCCGCTACGCGATTTCACTTTCATGGAATCCGGCTTTGCCGGAATCGTTTCCATGGGGAACTTTGCTGTGCAATTTCGCGGGGTGCCTGATGCTCGGTTTTTTTGCCTTCGCCGCTAAGCTTATGCTGCCCGACAGTTTGCGGGCTTCAATTACGGTTGGGTTCATCGGCTCTTTCACGACGTTTTCCACCTTTAGCTACGAAACGGTCGATATGCTGCGGACGGGTCATGTACTGCAGGCTTTCCTGTATACTAACGTCAGCTTATGGGGGGGACTCGCCCTGGCCTGGCTGGGAAGCCGGCTGGGTCAATCTTTTCGCAGCAGGGGGGAACAATTATGACAACGTGGCTCTGGCACGTTTGTTTGGTAGGGGGCGGAGGCTTTGTCGGGGCAATTAGCCGTTATCGAATGTCCCTTTACATGAGCAGAAGGTTTCCAAGTTCTATTCCGTATGGTACACTGACTATAAATCTGTTAGGCAGTTTTTTGCTCGGTTGGCTTATGAAATACCATGCGTCGGACGATTGGAAACTGCTGATCGGAACGGGTTTTATGGGTGCCTTTACGACATTTTCAACGCTTGCGCTTGAGAGTGTGAAGCTTTTGCAGGCAGGAGCATGGAACTATTGGCTTCTTTATACGCTGCTGAGCTATACACTCGGCATTGCGCTTGCGTTTGTTGGATATTACATATAGGGAGAGATCGAACTGATGAAGGCCATCGTCAAGCCAACCGCTCGTCTGCAAGGAGAAATTAACGCATTATCGTCCAAAAATTACACAACCCGCTACCTGCTGATCGGAGCGCTCGCGGAAGGGACAAGCACGATTTATTATCCGGCTCACAGCGAGGATAGCGATGCTATGCGGCGCTGCGTGCGCGACCTCGGAGCCGTAATCGAAGAGGACGACGAGAAAATCGTCATCACCGGATTCGGCAAGCATCCCAAGCACGTATCCGAGCTGAATGTCGGCAACGCCGGCGCGGTGCTTCGCTTTTTGATGTCCACCGCCGCATTTTGTCCTGACCTGACGTTCGTCAACACGTATCCCGATTCTTTGGGCAAACGCCCGCACGATGACTTGATCGACGCTTTGCAGCAAATGGGCGTCGAAGTGCAGCACAATAACGGGCGGCTGCCGATCACGATAAAAGGCGGACAGCCACGCGGCGGCAAAATTACCGTTTCGGGCAATGTCAGCTCGCAATTTTTAAGCTCTTTGCTGTTTATGACGCCGCTGCTCGAAGAAGACAGCGAAATTGAAGTTTTGCACGACTTGAAATCGAAAATCATCGTCAGACAGACGCTGGAAGTGCTCGAACAAGCAGGAATTAAAGTCGAGGCAAGCGAAGACTTGATGCATTACAAAGTGCCGGGCAGACAAGCTTATCAGGCCAAAGAATATGTCATCCAAGGCGATTACCCGGGTTCCGCGGCCGTATTGGCGGCGGCGGCCGTAACTCACTCGGATGTCCGCGTGCTGCGTCTGGAAGAGAACAGCAAGCAGGGCGAGAAGGCGTGCGTGGACGTTCTGCAGGCCATGGGCGTCAATCTGACGCATAACAACGGAGTAGTCCATGTTCGCGGCAATCAGCAGCTTAAAGCCGGAGAGTTCGACGGGGATCACTTTACGGATGCGGTGCTTGCCATGGTGGCTGCCGCGGTGTTTGCCGAAGGCACCTCCCGGTTTTACAACGTGGAAAACTTGCGCTACAAAGAGTGCGACCGCATCACGGATTACTTGAACGAGCTGCGGAAAGCCGGCGCGGATGTGGAAGAGCGCCAAAGCGAAATCATCGTGCACGGCAAGCCTCAGGGCGTAGAAGGCGGGGTAGAGATTAACGCTCATTTCGACCATCGCGTGATCATGGCTTTGACGGTCGTCGGCCTTCGCTCGGAGAAAGGGCTCGTTATAAAAGATGCGCACCATGTCGCCAAATCGTACCCGCAATATTTCGATCATTTGCGTTCTATCGGCGCCCAAGTAGAACTGGTTAGCGAATAGCAATTTTCTAAAATAGCGAACAGGTGATCAGCATGACGATACTATGGCAAGGATTAAAGGTGACGTTTGGCTTTTTTCTCATAGCAGGGCTTATATTTGCCAGCGCCGTCTTTTCTGTTTTGCTGTATGGCAAAGCAACGGGAAGGGAACCAATGCTTTTCGCATCCGGCACGGCGCTGGTCGCTCCCGAGGCGACGGCCGCGTCTGCCGGCACCCCGACGCCTGCTCCATGGCAAAAGCCGGCCTCCGCCATGATTGATGCGCCTATCATCAAACAGCTGCCGGAGCTTCCGGCAGGATGCGAGATCACCAGCCTCACGATGCTGCTGCAGTTCAACGGCATCTCCAAAACGAAAATGGAGCTGGCTGCCGAATTGCCTGTCGACAAGACGCCGGTTGTTTTGAACAGCGACGGTTCCATTCAGTTTTGGGGGAATCCGAATACGGGCTTTGTCGGCGATGTAACGAGGAAACAGCGGGGCTTCGGCATTTATCATGCCGGCCTGTTTCCGCTTCTCAAGCAGTACATTCCGCAAGCCTTGGATGTGACGAATCAAGATTTTAGTACATACGAAGAGCAAGTGGCGAAGGGAATTCCGGTTATGGTCTGGACGACGATCGACTTTAACATCCCTTACAAATGGGTCACTTGGGATACACCGATCGGACCTATCCAAACGTCATTTGCGGAGCATGCCGTTTTATTGGTAGGATATGATGAGAACAACGTTTATTTGAATGATCCGTTAAGCGGCAAGAAGCAGTTTCAAGTCGATAAAGCTCAATTTCTCGAAAGCTGGGAAGCTATGGGAAAACAGGGCTTGACGTATTCGAGCAAATAGGAGGGAAACGTATGGCATTTGAAAATCCGCCGCGGGAACGCATCAAGGAACTGCTGGCAAAAGCGGGAAACATCGCTGTCGTAGGTCTGTCGGACAATCCGGACCGGACGAGTCATATGGTTGCAGCGGCTATGCAGAGCAGAGGGTACCGGATTATTCCCGTAAATCCGAACGCGACGACGATTTTAGGCGAAACTTGCTATCCGTCGTTGTCGGACATTCCCGAGCCGGTCGATATCGTGAACGTATTCCGCCGCGCGGACCAGGTCGTTCCCATCGCCGAGGAAGCGGTAAAAATCAAGGCCAACGTGTTTTGGCTGCAGCTTGACATCGTCAACGAAGAGGCGGGACGCATTGCCGCCGAAGCCGGACTCGAGGTCATCATGGACCGCTGCATTAAAGTCGAAGACGCGGTGTTGAATCCCAGAAATCAGTAGTATGTTAAGCATTGCAGCCACAACGCGCAAAACCGCCCGGTTCTTACGAAAGTAAGAGCGGGCGGTTTGTTTGTTTCATGGCTTTTACGATTTCATTACGTCGTGATCGACATAACGCTCGCCGTTTAATTCGCTGATGACATTGATGGCTACTTTGGCCCCATCGCCTGCCGTAATAATCGTATGTACGCTTACGCCGGCGGTTGTTCCGGCGGCCCATACGCCGGCCATGCTTGTTTTGCCTTGTGCGTCCGCATCGACAACGTTTTTAATGCGCGGCTCTGTGCCTGCCTTTGTCTGAATGCCGGCGGCTTCGGCGAGCTCCACGGACAAGCCTGTCGCCAAAATAACGTGCTTGCCTTCATAAGAACCGTTTTCGGTCGATACGCGCAAGCCTTCACCCGTTTTTTCCAACTGTTGGGCTTTGCCTTGTACGAACTCGGTTCCGAACTTCGCTGCCTGCTTCTTTCCGGTTTCCACAAGGTCCGGTCCGGAAATGGCGTCGACACCGTAATGATTTTCCACCCATGCTCGTTTGGTAATGCTTTGATCGTTGTCGATTACAAGCGTCGATTTTCCCGCTTTGGCTGTGAATAGCGCTGCGCTTGCACCTGCCGGGCCTGATCCGATAATGATAACATCGTACATGTAGCGTCACTCCTTTTAATTTGAAAAATAGGGATTCAAGAAGATTATGACATATAAAAAACTACATAGTCAATTTCTATGTATAATAAGTATGCTTAATCGCTATCCAATAGCTTCCATAAATAAAAAAAACGCAGACGGTTAGAATAAAAAAGGCTTCTTAAAGGAGGCTCAATCAACTGACAATTAAAGGAGGATTTACGCGTGTACAACAATATTAACAATTTCGGGTCTTCTTCCTTCGGGCAGTCGTCTCAAGGCGGGGGCTCCCAATATCAAGGCTTCCAAAAGCAATACCAACCTATAGGTTATGTTCAATCCTTCTATGGAGCGAACGCCGCACAAGGCAGCCAAGGCTGGGGGACACAAGGAGCGTCTTCCGCTTCTTACCATACTTCCCAATACCGCGGCAACCAAACAGGCCATGACAACTACCTCCGTTCCGATTCGCAAAATCCTAGCCATTACCAAGCTTCAATTCCGTCTTATTCCGGCATGAATCAAGCGCAAAACCAATTCGGGTCCAGTCAATCCCAGTTTGGCCAACAAAATCAACAACAATACGGTCAACAACAGCAACCATACAGCTCCAATCAATTCGGCCGCGCCGCAACCGGCAATCAATCCTACGGTCAGCAATGGGTATCTCCGACGGCATACCATACCACTCAATACCGCGGCAATCAAAGCGGCCATGACAACTACCTGCGTTCGGATTCCATGAATCCGGCGCAGCATCAATCCGGCAGCTATCAAAGCGGAATGGGCGGTCAAAGCTTTTCCTCCTTCAGCACAGGGATGAACCAAGCCGGCCAGCAGTTCGGATTTAACTCCGCGTATTAAAAACGGGAAACCTATGCAGGAGCAGGTCGGTCATCGGCCTGCTTTTTGTTTTTGACAAACAGGCTGACAAGCTATACGATTTGGTATAGAGAGAGGAGGTAGCATTTGTGTGAACTGGATGGGAATTTTGCAGCAGCTCGGCCGCTCTTTAATGCTGCCTACGATCGCTCTGCCAATCGCTGCTGTGCTGCTTCGCCTGGGGGATCTTCCGTGGGATGCCGTTCATGCGTCCGGCTTCGGGGATATGCTGCTGCTGGCCGGGAATACCATCTTCGAATACATACCGATCATTTTTGCAGTCGGTGTCGCGCTTGGGCTTACGGAAAGCGCAGGCATTGCCGGCCTGTCCGCGATGCTGGGTTACTTTATGTTCACGCGTCTTGTGGAGCATGCGCTGGGCGCGCAATTTCAACTCGGCGTATCCGGCGGAATAATGATCGGTCTTATCGCTGCGATCATCTATCACCGTTTCAAGGAGTTCCAACTCCCGGAATACATCCAGTTTTTCGGCGGTCCGCGCATCGTGCCACTTGTCATGGGGCTGGCCACGTTTATTGTCTCTTACCTGATGATTTGGATCGGCCCTTCCTTGGAAATGGCGATGGGCAAGCTCACCCAATGGCTGCTCGGGCTCGGAGGCTTCGGTACGTTTCTCTACGGCGTCATTCACCGTCTGCTCGTTCCGTCAGGGCTGCATCACATCCTGAACAATTTTTTCTGGTTTCAAATCGGCTCCTATGAAACGCCGGACGGAAAGATGGTCTACGGAGACTTGCCGCGGTATTTTGCAGGGGACCCGAGCGCAGGGATTTACATGGCGGGATTATACCCGATCATGATGTTCGCCTTGCCGGCGATCGCGTTTGCCATCATTCAGGAAGCCAGGGAAGACCTGAAGCCGAAAATCAAAGCGACATTTTTAACCGCCGCGCTGGCTTCTTTTTTAACGGGCGTTACTGAGCCTATCGAGTTTGCGTTCATTTTTGTCGCGCCGTACTTGTTTTTTATTCATGCGCTTTTGTCCGGCGCCGCTATGTGGATCGCCTATGAGCTGGACATTCATCACGGTTTTTCCTATTCGGCCGGGGCGATTGATTATGTCATCAATTTGCACCTGTCGCACAACGGGCTGCTTTTGCTGCCGCTGGGAATTATTTATGGGCTGCTTTATTACTTTTTATTTCGCTTTGCCATACGCCGGTTCCAGATTCCGACGCCAGGGCGGGAAGAAGGCTCCTCACTCGAGGAGTGGGCGGGAGATATTCCGTACCGTTCCCCGCTTATATTGCAGGCGCTCGGCGGCAAAGACAATATCAAAAAAATTGAAGCCTGCATCACCAGGCTGCGGCTTACCCTTGCCAACGATCGTTTGATGGACATTACGGCTTTACGCCATTTGGGTGCGGCAGGCGTCATACGTCTTGGGGGAGGCAATGTGCAAGTCGTGTTCGGTACGTTCTCGGAGCTAATACGCGAAGAGATCGTGAAGGTGCTGCGAAAAGACATCCAGCCGGTGCTGTTCAGCGCGCCGATGCAAGGCAGGATGATCTCGATTGAAGAAGTGCCGGATCGCATCTTTGCATCCAAACTGGTCGGCAACGGAGTCGCTTTTATTCCTGAGAAAGGCGAATTGGTTTCACCCGTAGCGGGAACTATTATGCACGTCTATCCGACGATGCATGCGCTGGGGATCCAGACTCAGGAGGGGCTCGAAGTGCTGCTGCACATCGGAATCGATACGGCAAGCTTGCCGGGCAAATGCTTTACGGCGGTCGTGAAAGAAGGCGATCACGTAGAACCCGGGCAGCTGCTCGTCAAATTCAATTTGAACAAAGTGAAAAAATTAGCTTCATCACTGGCGACACCTATGATTATTACAAATCCGGATTTGGTTAGATCCTGGAGCTTCGCTCCGTTTAAAGCTGTTAAAAAAGGCCAAGCATCCGTGATGTCCGTCGTCTTAAAGCCTACAAAAACGCCGGGGGGAACTAACGGATGATCAGAGGGATAGGAGCGTCATCAGGGATCGCGATGGGTCAAGCTTTCGTGATCCCGACATGGGAGTGGGACTTTCCTGAAAAAATGATTGATGTAACGGATTTAGCGTATGAATTCGAGCGCTTGTACGACGGGATTCAATCCTCCAAGCATGAGCTGGAGCTGATCAAGCAGGAGATCAAGGAAGTTGTCGGACAGGATCAGTCTTATATATTCGACGCTCATCTGGCGATACTGGAAGATCCGATATTCATGAACGAAATTCAAGGCATTATCGAGCTGCAGTACAAAGCGGCGGAAGTGGCGGTCAAAGAGGTCATCGACAAGTTCGTCGGCATGTTCAATCTTATTGACGACGAATATATGAAGGAGCGGGCGCTGGACATCAAAGATGTCGGCAACAGGCTGCTGAAGCATTTGCTCGGCGATACCGACAGCAATGTGCCGCCTATCGACCATCCTTATATTTTGGTCGCCAAGGAGCTGACGCCGTCGCAGTTGGCCCATCTGGATCCGGCCAAAGTGCTGGGGCTGGTGACCATACTCGGCGGGACGCATTCCCACGTGTCCATCATGGCGAGGGCGATGTCGGCACCATACGTTCTCGGCCTGGAGGGCAAGCTGCTAAGGCCGATCCAGAACGGCGATTTCCTGATCATTGACGGTCAGGAGGGGACGCTTTACATCAACCCGGATCCGGTCACCATCGAGCGGTACAAGGCCAGAAAGCGGAATTGGCTGGAGTTCAAGGAAAGCCTGCAGGAGATTGCCAATGTTCCGCCGATGACCGTGGATCAAAAGCTGGTCCATCTTCATGCAAATATGAACTCCGTCATGGAAATCGATCAGGTGCTGAAAAGCGGCGCATCGGGGGTCGGGCTGTTCCGCACGGAGTACATTTACATGGACCGCGAATCTTTGCCGAGCGAAGAGGAGCAGTTCGAAGTGTACAGGCACGCGGCTATCCAGCTGCAAGGCCGGCCGATCATCATCCGGACGCTGGATATCGGCGGAGACAAGAAACTCGACTATTTGCCCTTGGCCAAAGAGGACAATCCGTTTCTCGGCTACCGCGCCATCCGCATTTCTTTGGACCGCAAGGACTTGTTTAAAGCGCAGCTGAAAGCTATATTAAGAGCAAGCAGCTACGGCAACGTCAAGCTCATGTATCCGATGGTTACGACTTTGGGCGAAGTGCGCCAGGCGAAAGCTTTGCTGGAAGAAGCCAAGCAGGAGCTGCGCAGCCAGGGAGCCGCTTTCAAAGAGGACATCGAAGTGGGCCTTACGATCGAGGTGCCGGCGGCCGCGCTTATTGCCGATGTGCTCGCCGGCGAGGTCGACTTTATCAGCATCGGCACGAACGATCTTGTCCAATACGTGCTCGCCGTCGATCGCATGAACGAAAATATCGCGCATATGTACGATCCTTTTCATCCTGCGGTGATCCGGCTGTTGAAGCACGTGATCGAATCCGCGCAAAGCGCCGGAATTCCGGTCGGCGTATGCGGCGAAATGGCGGGAGACATTCGGGCGCTGCCGATCTGGCTGGGGCTCGGCATCGAGGAGCTCAGCATTTCCGTGCAGTCGCTGCTGCAGGTGAAGCACCGGTTGTTAAGCAGCGACGCTTCCAAATGCCGCCACTTGGTCGACCAAATCATCGCTTGCAAATCAAGCGAACAAATTAAAGAGCTGCTTGTTCAGGCCGAACAGGCGGCAACTGCTTCGGGAGGGAATTCGAATGGTGTTAACAGGTAACAAAGTGCTCGCTTTTGTCGACGAAGAGTTTGAAGATCTGGAAATGTGGTATCCGGTGCTGCGGTTAAGAGAGTCGGGCGCCGTCGTGGATATCGTAGGACCGAAGGCACAAACCGTCTATCACGGCAAATACGGCGTTCCGATTACTACGGATTACGCTTTCTCCGAGGTGAAATCGTCGGATTACGCCGGGCTGTACGTTCCGGGCGGATGGGCTCCCGACAAGCTTCGCCGCTATCCGGATGTGCTGCGGCTAACGCAGGAATTTCATGCCGCATCCAAGCCGATCGCACAAATATGCCATGCCGGCTGGGTGCTCATTTCGGCCAAAATCGTCAAGGGCTATACCATGACGTCGACCCCGGGCATTCGGGACGATCTCGAAAATGCAGGCGCTATATGGGTTGACGAGGAGGTTGTCGTCGACCGGAATATCGTTTCCGGACGCCGTCCGCCGGACCTTCCGGCATTTACGAAACAGTTCGTGGATGTGCTCGCGAAGTTTGTTGGTTAATTACCTGCAATTCGGCATCCCGCTTCCAGAGGTGGCAAAAACTACTACTTATTTTTCGGAAGGAAATTACGAGAAGAAGTAGAATACCATAGTACAAGAGCAAGTAACGTACATGCCGCCTGTTATGAAGGAGTGCTAAGGATGCAAAAGTATTGCAAATGCGGACGTTCGATGAATTTACGTCTGCGGACGGTGATCTACCAAAACAAAGTTGACATTGAAAATGTGCCTATTTACTCTTGCGAAGCATGCGGCCGCAGCGAGGTAGTTCCCCATGTCAAACCAGAGCTTACAGGACTGATCGGAAAATTGGGAAGCAAGCCTGACAAGCAGCAGTTCTTTTTTCAAGAAATTTCCGAAGTCGCTTATTTGCTGCTTAAAGTAACGGAAAAAGAGCATATGAATGATTCGATGGAAAAAATTGTCGAAGAACGGATCAATGAACTTCTTGACATTTTGCTGCTGGCGCAATCGCTCGGAGATATGCCTTGGACGGAAGAAGTCCGCAAGCGTCTGGCGCAAATTACGCAAAGTACGATATCGACATAAAAACACGCAGCCAATCTCCCGCGAGGTTGGCTTTTGCAAATGAAATGAAATTATTTTCAAAAAATTTTCAATCCATTTTCAATATGCGTTGCAAGATGCATGAATTTGTCGTATCATAACTGTAACATGCTAGGATCGCAGAATACTTTTGAATATGGAGAGAGTAAACGTGACCGTAACCATTTATGATGTAGCACGCGAAGCAGGAGTTTCCATGGCGACCGTTTCCAGGGTCGTGAACAACAATCCGAACGTAAAACCTCAAACACGAAAAAAAGTATTTGAAGCGATCGAACGGCTCGGGTACCGCCCGAATGCTGTTGCGAGAGGTCTCGCGAGCAAAAAAACGACGACTGTCGGCGTCGTCATTCCCGATATTTCCAACTCGATTTTTGCTGAAGTTGCCCGCGGAATCGAAGATATTGCTAATATGTACCATTACAACATTATTTTGTGTAATGCTGATAAAAAGAAGGAAAAAGAAATTCGCGTCATCAATACGCTGCTGGAGAAGCAGGTTGACGGACTGCTATTCATGGGCGGCGTAGTCACGGAGGACCATATCCAGGCGTTCCGTACGTCTTCAGTCCCAGTTGTGTTGTGTGGTACGAAAGACGAGAACCATACGATGCCGTCCGTGGATATCGATCACGAGAAGGCCGCTTTTGACGCTGTGAACGTGCTGATTGCGGAAGGGCATCGCGATATCGCGATGATTTCCGGAACGCTGCAGGACCCGGCTAACGGTTTCGCCCGTTATCAGGGGTACAAAAAAGCTCTCGAAGCGGCGGGCATTGAAGTTCGCGACGAATTCGTCAGGATCGGCAATTACCGTTACGAGTCCGGTATCGAAGCGGTTAAATATTTTCTGGAGCTTTCGCCGCGACCGACCGCTATTTTCTCCGCGACGGACGAAATGGCGATCGGGGCCATTCATACGATTCAAGATTCGGGACTCAAGGTGCCGCAGGACATCGCGGTCATCAGCGTAGACAACATCCGCATGGCTTCCATGGTCAGACCGACGTTGACGACAGTGGCTCAGCCGATGTACGACATCGGCGCCGTATCGATGCGTCTGTTGACAAAGCTGATGAACAAAGAGTCCACGGACAATATGCAGGTCATTTTGCCGCACGAAATTATTTACCGTCAATCGGTGGCTCATTCCTAATGAGCCATCTTTCTATTTTGGTCAGAGATGGGGAAAACGGATCATGACATGGAATAAAATCGCGCTGATCGGCGCCATGAACGAAGAGATCGAACTGCTGCTTGGCTCTATGGAGCATGTCGGCGAAACCGTCAAAGCCGGCATTACATTCCGCGAAGGCGAATATTTCGGGAAACAGGTTGTCGTCTGCCGTTCGGGCGTCGGCAAAGTAAACGCAGCGGTAACGACTCAAATCCTTATCGACCATTTTGGAGTCGAAGCGGTCATCTTTACCGGCGTCGCCGGAGCGCTGGACCCTGAATTAAACATCGGGGACCTGGTCATCTCCAGCGAGTGCATGCAGCACGATATGGATGTGACGGCGTTAGGCTTCCCGAGAGGCGTCATTCCTTACGAAGCCAAATCGCTGTTTGAAGCGGACGCGAAGCTGGTCGAACTTGCCGTCGCTTCGGGAGAGCGGCTGTTTCCAGGCAGAGTGAAGCTCGGAAAAGTGTTATCCGGCGATCAATTCGTCGCGAGCCGGGAACTGGTCGCACAGCTCCATCGGGAGCTTGGAGGGACCTGCACGGAGATGGAGGGAGCGGCCGTCGCGCAAGTATGCTCGATGAACGGCATTCCGTACGTCGTCATCCGCTCCATGTCGGACAAGGCCGACGGTTCCGCCCATGTGAACTTTGCCGAATTCACGATCCAAGCATCCGAGAACTCGCACAAAATGGTGGAAGACATCGTCAAACACCTGTAATAACGGCAAGAGCAAGTGGCCGGACATGAAAAAAGGCGCCTCCATAACCACGATAACAAGTGGGGATGAGGCGTCTTTTTGCGTGGGGCGCTCGATTTGCGATGAAAAACAGGGTCCAAGCCCGACTTGCAGCGCTCCCTTCCGCATTGGCACAACAAAAGTCAATTGGCTTCGTGTCCCCGGGTGGGGGGCTTAGAGCAAACGGTTAGACCGGCGGTGAATGAAAAGATAGGACTCCTTGCAAGGCGGCTATGCGCTATTTCAGGTACATCATGGCAAGCTCCTTCGTCTGCCTGTTGCGCTCGGTAATCTCCCGGCGCCGCGGAATCGGCGGCCACTCCTGCACCGGGTCCAGCCACGTCTGCGGCAGCTGGACCGGGCTTTTGCCCTGCCAGGCGTCGAGCCACGCCTGGGGCAGCCGCAGCTGGGGCTCCGCATCCAGCTGCCCGGCCAGCGCCTGCTCGCTCATTTCGAGCCAGAGCAGGCTCCAGGCCCGCGGTACGACGCGCCAGATGTCGTACCCGCCGCCCCCGAGCGCAATCCACCGCCCTTCGCACCAACGGTGCGCAAGGGAGTGGATCAGCTCGGGCATGGCTTTGTACACGCGCATGGAGCAGTGCACATGCGCAAGCGGGTCGAAAGCATGGGCGTCGCACCCATGCTGGGAGACGATCACGTCCGGCCGGAAGCGGGCGACGGCTTCGGTCAGCACTTCGCCGAAGCATTCCAGCCACGACTCGTCCTCGGTGTAGGGCTCCACCGGGACGTTCAGCGACGTGCCGAACGCGTCGCCCTCGCCGCGCTCGCCCACGGCTCCCGTGCCGGGGAACAAAAATTTCCCCGTCTCGTGAATGGAAAGCGTGCATACTTGCGGATCGGCGTAAAAGCCCCACTGAACGCCATCCCCATGATGCACGTCGGTATCGACGTACAGCACCTTCGCGCCGTACGTCTCTTTCACATGCGCAATCGCCGCGGATGCGTCGTTGTAGACGCAGAAGCCGGCGCCCTTGCTGCGCAGCGCATGATGCAGCCCGCCGCCCAGGTGCAGGGCGTGCGGGGCCGCGCCGGACATCACCAGCTCCGCTGCGGCGATGGAGCCGCCTACGACCGTTGCCGTGACGTCGTGCATCCCGGCAAAATAAGGCGTGTCGTCGGTGTCGAGTCCGAAGCGTTCCGCTTCACGGACCCAACGCTCCTCCGGCACGGGCAAGCTAAGCGCTTTCACGGCTTCGATGTAAGCGGGAGCGTGAACCCGCAGCAGCTCGTCGTCCGCTGCCGCCCGCGGAGCTTTCAGCGCGCTGTCCGGGAGCGCGCCTGCCTTGCGCAGCAGGTCTACGGTCATGACCAGCCGATTTTGATTGAAAGGATGCTCATCGTTGAATTTATACTTGGTCTCACCGTCATCATAAATAAAGACGGGGCGTTTGTCGTTCTTTTTCATATCGTTTACTCCCCTGGGCACATGCTTGCGTCCAAAATTTAATACATGAACCGCTGATGAAAGCGAATGCGGTCAAACTGCTCGACGGACGAAAGCGGAACCTGCTTTCCGATGCGCACCATAAGGCAGTTGGCGGGATGCGAGCAAATTTCGGGATCGTCGGTGGCGAACCAGATCATGTCCACACTTTTCATCAATTTTTCCATCATTTGGCGATACTCCCAAACGCTCAGGCCGCTGTTTTCGAGGTCCCAATGCCAGTAATATTCGGTCGTAAAGCATATGACGTTTTCAAGCTGGCCATCCTCAAAAGCTAGCCGGATCAGTTTTTTACCCAGTCCCATAGACCGGTAATCGTCCGCGACTTCTATTGCGCCAAGCTCAATGAGATCTTGCATGTTTCCTTCCGACCAGCGCTCGATTTCATCCGGATAATGAAAGGTCACATACCCGACGATCGTCGTTCCGTCCCGGGCGAGGACAATCCGCCCTTCGGGCAATTGAGCGATTTCGATCAACGCTTCAAGTTGTTCCTTCGGCCTGCGGAACGCATCCAGCTTCGGATGCATCGCAAGTTCCTGCAAGCTTCCCGGTGAAACGGGACCTTCGACGACGATTTCGGGCTGATCCGGAGCGTTGCGAAAGCTGTGCGAGTGATACCGTTTGATATGCTGCATAACTTCGGCTCTCCTTTTAAAAAACGGCATGATGGTGAAATTTCTCTTCGGATGAAGGTCGTTATAGTTAACTTATAGCAGACTTTCCGGCCGAATAAAAGAGCAGCAACGCAAACAATTTGGCGTAGGCGAAAAAATTTCATTGTGTTATAATAGAATAAGTCAAAAATTGATCACATTTTGCGCGAAAATTTCATTTAAATGAAAGCGTTTTAAGATGCGCGAGGAGGGTTTTATTTATCATGGAGCAAATGAAAGCGGAACTCATTGAACCGGTGTCTACGAACCCCAACATGAACAGCTACGAGCAGACATATGAGGCTTTCGACTGGAAGGAAATCGAGCAGAGCTTCTCTTGGCATGAAACCGGAAAGCTGAACTTGGCCTACGAAGCGATCGACCGTCATGCGGATTCATCCAGGAAAGATAAAATCGCTTTGTATTACAGCGACGCTCAAAGGGAAGAAGCGATTACGTTCGGGCAAATGAAAGCGAAATCAAACCAGTTCGGCAACGTGCTTCGCGGCTTGGGCGTGGGTAAGGGTGAGCGGGTTTTCATCTTCATGCCCCGGACTCCCGAGCTTTACTACGCTTTGCTGGGCACGATTAAAGTAGGCGCGGTTGTCGGACCTTTATTCGAGGCTTTTATGGAAACCGCCGTGAGGGACCGGCTGGAAGACAGCGCGGCAGTGGCGATCGTCACGACGCCGGCTTTGTTGTCTCGCGTACCGGTGAGCCAGCTTCCTCATTTGAAGCACGTCATTCTTGTCGGCGAGAACATTGAGCTTGGCGAAGGCCAAGTCGATTATTACGCGCAAATGGCGACCGCATCCATGGAGCTGGATATCGAATGGGTCGACCGCGAGGACGGACTCATCATTCATTATACATCGGGATCTACCGGAAAGCCGAAAGGCGTGTTTCATGTTCACAACGCGATGATTCAGCACTATTATACAGGTAAAATCGTGCTTGACTTGAAGGAAGACGACGTGTACTGGTGCACGGCCGACCCGGGCTGGGTTACCGGCACTTCTTACGGGATTTTCGCGCCATGGTTGAACGGGGCTACCAATGTGATCCGCGGCGGCCGGTTCAGCCCGCAGGATTGGTACAACACGATTCAAAAGTACGGCGTAACCGTATGGTACAGCGCTCCGACCGCTTTCCGGATGCTGATGGGGGCGGGAGACGAAGTTGTGGGGCAGTTCGATCTGTCGTCGCTGCGCCATGTTCTCAGTGTCGGCGAGCCGCTGAATCCGGAAGTCGTTCGCTGGGGACTTAAAGTATACGGACAGCGCATCCATGATACATGGTGGATGACGGAGACCGGCGGCCATCTCATTTGCAACTATCCGAGCATGGCGATCAAACCGGGATCGATGGGGCGTCCCATCCCCGGCGTTCAGGCTGCCATCCTGGATGACGCGGGCAATGAGCTTCCGCCGTATCGCATGGGCAATCTGGCCATCAAGACGCCTTGGCCGTCGATGATGCGCAAAATTTGGAACAATCCGGCCAAATACGAAGAATATTTCCGCATTGCCGGCTGGTATATTTCCGGCGATTCCGCTTACCGGGACGAGGACGGCTATTTCTGGTTCCAGGGCCGCGTCGATGACGTCATCAACACGTCGGGCGAGCGCGTAGGGCCATTCGAGGTGGAAAGCAAGCTCGTCGAGCATCCGGCGGTAGCGGAAGCGGGCGTAATCGGCAAGCCGGACCCGATGCGCGGCGAAATCATTAAAGCGTTCATCGCGCTGCGCGAAGGCTACTCGCCATCCGACGAGCTGAAAGCGGACATTTCGAAATTCGTAAAAGAAGGACTGTCCGCACATGCGGCTCCCCGTGAAATCGAATTTAAAGATAAGCTGCCGAAGACCCGCAGCGGAAAAATTATGCGCCGCGTGTTAAAAGCTTGGGAGCTGAACTTGCCGACAGGCGATTTGTCTACAATCGAAGATTAGTTGGTTCAGCTTGATCATCGCGAAAAGCCCCTGTTCCACCGCAGCGAGCGGTGGAACAGGGGCTTTTTGATTGGATCGGCTGCGTCGTTGGGAGCGCAGCCATGTGTGTGAAGCAGCAGGCTACCGCTGGAAAGCCTGCGAAAGTGCAGGCTTTTTCGGCCGGATCGGGCCGTTTGGAGGAAAAGCCTGCAATTGTGCAGGCTTTTCTAGGCCAAATGGGGCTGAGCCCAAATTTCAGCCGAAAAAACTGCACATTTGCAGGAATAGTCCCGCGGCACGGGTAACAAGGAGCAAAAAGATGCACATTTGCAGGCTTTCTGCGCGCAACTGCTAGTGGGACGAGACGAGCAAGCGTCTCGACACGGTCAGCAGCCCGGCTACCGCTGGAAAGCCTGCGAAAGTGCAGGCTTTTTCGGCCGGATCGGGCCGTTTGGAGGAAAAGCCTGCAAATGTGCAGGCTTTTCCAGGCCAAATGGGGCTGAGCCCAAATTTCAGCCGAAAAAACTGCACATTTGCAGGAATAGTCCCGCGGCACGGGTAACAAGGAGCAAAAAGATGCACATTTGCAGGCTTTCTGCGCGCAACTGCTAGTGGGACGAGACGAGCAAGCGTCTCGACACGGTCAGCAGCCCGGCTACCGCTGGAAAGCCTGCGAAAGTGCAGGCTTTTTCGGCCGGATCGGGCCGTTTGGAGGAAAAGCCTGCAATTGTGCAGGCTTTTCTAGGCCAAATGGGGCTGAGCCCAAATTTCAGCCGAAAAAACTGCACATTTGCAGGAATAGTCCCGCGGCACGGGTAACAAGGAGCAAAAAGATGCACATTTGCAGGCTTTCTGCGCGCAACTGCTAGTGGGACGAGACGAGCAAGCGTCTCGACACGGTCAGCAGCCCGGCTACCGCTGGAAAGCCTGCGAAAGTGCAGGCTTTTTCGGCCGGATCGGGCCGTTTGGAGGAAAAGCCTGCAAATGTGCAGGCTTTTCCAGGCCAAATGGGGCTGAGCCCAAATTTCAGCCGAAAAAACTGCACATTTGCAGGAATAGTCCCGCGGCACGGGTAACAAGGAGCAAAAAGATGCACATTTGCAGGCTTTCTGCGCGCAACTGCTAGTGGGACGAGACGAGCAAGCGTCTCGACACGGTCAGCAGCCCGGCTACCGCTGGAAAGCCTGCGAAAGTGCAGGCTTTTTCGGCCGGATCGGGCCGTTTGGAGGAAAAGCCTGCAAATGTGCAGGCTTTTCCAGGCCAAATGGGGCTGAGCCCAAATTTCAGCCGAAAAAACTGCACATTTGCAGGAATAGTCCCGCGGCACGGGTAACAAGGAGCAAAAAGATGCACATTTGCAGGCTTTCTGCGCGCAACTGCTAGTGGGACGAGACGAGCAAGCGTCTCGACACGGTCAGCAGCCCGGCTACCGCTGGAAAGCCTGCGAAAGTGCAGGCTTTTTCGGCCGGATCGGGCCGTTTGGAGGAAAAGCCTGCAAATGTGCAGGCTTTTCCAGGCCAAATGGGGCTGAGCCCAAATTTCAGCCGAAAAAACTGCACATTTGCAGGAATAGTCCCGCGGCACGGGTAACAAGGAGCAAAAAGATGCACATTTGCAGGCTTTCTGCGCGCAACTGCAGTGGATGCGCCAGACACTCTGCGAAGGGGTACCAGCCGGCCCACATCTCGGCAGCCTCTGAGCAGCCTGTCGGCCGTGCTGTTGTGTTAGAGAGCAAGCGTCTCGGCAAGGGCTAGCGGGTCAGCTCGCATCTCGGCAGCTCTCCGAGCAACCTAACGGCCCGTGCCTGTGCCATACGGGCAAACGTCCCATCCCGGCTAGCCCTCCGTGCAGCACGGCGACCCGTGCCGGCCCGCTTGAAAATGAAGAAAGACCCGGTTTTCCCGGGTCTTTCTTCATTTTAATTGTTATAAGCGATCGCAGCCGACGCTTTGGATTCGCCCGCCTCGTTGACGGCGGCTACTTTGTAGTAGCCGTTGTACGACGAGGCGAAGTAGTGAAACTCGGTAGCATCTTTCACGGAACCGAGCTTGGTGTAGGTTCCTTTTTCTTTGTCGCTGTAGTAGACGATATACTGCTTCACTTTGTCTTTGGCGGCGTTGGCTTTCCACGATATGACGATGCCGTTGGCGTCCTCTTTGGCCTTCAAGCCTGTCGGCGCGGAAGGTACGTCTTTCGCGCTGCCGCCCTGTTGTCCGCCGTTAGGCGAGCTTTCCGGCTCGCTTGTCGCTCCCGGCGAAGGGGAAGCGCCGTTCTTGCCCTCGCCGCCGGTTTCGCCGCCGGGGTTTCCGGGGATTTGGGTGCCGTCCGTCGGAGGGACGAACAGCGTATCCAGCGAGCTTCCATCCGTGTAGGCGGATCGGCTTGGCGGCGATTCCTTGCCGGCCACATCGACTGCGGTGATGTAATAGCCCATTAAAGCCGAGGCCGGAACCTGGTCTACAAATTTCGTCTCGTCGCCTGCCATAACGACTTTTCCGCTGAGCAGCTGGAATTTGCCGTGGTTGTCGGAACGGTAGATGCGATAACCGACAAGGTCGGGATTAGGGCTGGCCTGGAACGTTATGACAGACGTATCTCCGGACTTGGTGGCGACAACCGAGGTCGGCGCGGTCGGTTCTTTGCCGTCGTCGACGCGCGGGTCGACTTCGGAAGGCGCGTCGGAATCGTAATCGACAGGCTTGTAGTTATCGATCGATTTCCTGCTTTTTTCAGGAAGCTTGTTCATGGCGGCCTGAACTTCTCTTAACAGCTGGCTGATCGATTTTTGCCGTTTGATTACGGTTTTTTCCTGTACGAAATCAGCCGGCGTATTTTCCTGGGCAATGTAGTTAAGCCCGTCGTAAGTGCTGATTCTCGCGTTGACCATAACATCGTCGGTTTCTGACGGCACATATTTCTGATTGAAAATATCGGTGACCAGATGCCCGGTTTTGCTGGTCAGATCGCTAGGCAGCTTGCCGGAAAGGTCGGAAACAGTTGCTGAGACGATGCCTTTCGGCTTCTCGAACGTTTTGGTCGGGAAGAGCTCCGGTTTTTTCTCAATCGCACTATTCATGATAAGCGCCCAAATATCTTTGGCATGGTAGGTCTGCAATGTTTTCGCCGACAATTTGTTAACCGGCTGATCGTAGCCGATCCATACGCCAACCGTAATGTCCGGCGTGAAGCCCATGAACCAGGCGTCGGCGTCGTCCTGCGTCGAGCCGGTTTTACCGGAAATCTCGATTTTGCCGTACGATTTATATTTTTTCATCAGATCCGTCGCCGTACCTTGGGAAATGACCGTTTTCATCATATCGGTAATCAGGTAGGCCGTCTGCTCGGAATAGGCGGTTACGGGCTCGGACTTATGTTCATAAATTGTATTTCCGTTGGAATCCTTGATTGCGCGTATCATATACGTTTCATTAAATACGCCTTTGTTTGGAACCGAAGCGTAGGCGCCGGTTAATTCTTTGACCGAGGTACCGCGGCTTAAACCGCCGATAACGCCTGTCTGCGCATAATAGTCTTCTTTTTGCAGCGAAGTAATGCCTAATTTTTTGGCAAAATCCCAGGCTTCGTCGATGCCGACCTTATTCAGGAACAGATCGATGGCGGGAATGTTGTACGATTGGTTCAAGGCTCTCCGGGCCGTCATCAAACCGTGGAACTTGTGATCCCAGTTCTCCGGAAGATGGAAGCCTTTCACGCCATCCTTGAGAATAATCGGCACGTCGTCGATAACGCTGGCCGGTTGAATTGCACCACTCTCCAGGGCGGGTATGTATGCGGCGATCGGCTTCATGGTGGAGCCGGGCTGCCGGAACGCCTGTGTGGCATGATTCAGCTGCTCCTGGAAAAAGTCGCGGCCTTCAATCATCCCTTTGATGGCGCCCGTCTTGCTATCGAGCATGATGGCGCCAACTTGTTCCGTGCCTCTTTTGTCCTTCGGCGCGAAATTTTTGTCGTTGCCGGAAATTTCGTGCATGGAATCGTAGATGGTCTTGTCGATCGTCGTGTAAATCTGGTAGCCGCCGCGCAGCAGCTGCGCTTGCATGCCTTTGAAAGCTTCGTTATAGGCGGCCTGATCTTTTTTGGGATCGAGGTCGGGCTTTTGCAGCTTGAGCAAAATTTCGGTAGCTTCTCTTTCGGTTTCGATCATCAAATAAGGGTATGTCGTGTACGCTTTTTGCGACGGCTGCGGCATCGTTGATTTGAGATCGAAATTAAGCGCTTGCTGGTACTGAGCGTTCGTAATTTTTTGCTCCTCGAGCATTCGCTTGAGCACTAATTGCTGACGGGTTACAGCCCGTTTGAATCCGTCCGGATCGAATTCAGGCTTGCTCGTATAAGCGGAGTACTGGGAAGGAAGCTGGGGCAGTCCCGCCAGATAAGCCGCTTGGGCAACGTTCAGCTTGTTGAGGTCGTCAATGTTGAACAAGCCTTTGGCCGCCGCTTTGATGCCGTACAGATTATAGCCGGTATAGCCGTTTCCGTAAGGAATTTTATTTAAATAGGCGAGCAAAATTTCGTCTTTCGACATCAGGCGTTCCAATCGCAGCGCCAGCAAAATCTCTCTGGCTTTGCGCCCGTCGTCCCGGTCGAGCGTCAAAAATACGCGCCGGGCAAGCTGTTGGGTGATCGTGCTGCCGCCCGTCTGTACGTCTTCATTCAGCAGCTTCTGGGTAACCGCGCGGTACAGTCCGCGGAAATCGATGCCCCGATGATTGTAAAAATCTTTATCCTCGATGGCTAGAACCGCATCCAGCACGACTTGGGGAATGTCGTTAAGCGTGGCGAGCCGCCTGTCTTCCTCCGTCCGCAGCTGCCCGATGACCGCGTCATCATTGAAGTAGGCGAAGCCAGTGACGGCATTGTCCTGTATTTGCTGGCGGATCGTATCCGCGCTGCGTACCGGATCTTTTTTGACCAGCGCGCTGACATAGCCGAATGCGGCAAATCCGCCCAATAATCCGGCCAGGAAGGCGGTGATGATCGTCCACTTCAAAGTTATCCAACATACTTTCAGTGTAGTTCTTAACCTGGGATGTTTGGTGAAAAATTTACTCATAAGTTCCAGTTTCCTCCTAACATGAACGCTACTAGTATACCATAATCGCGCCTTATTCGGTAATGATGTAAAATGAATGAGGCAGAGAGGTTTGACAACCGCAGCAGGCTTGTGTTATAAATTGGGTTGAATACGACATTCAACATGCGTAGATGGATCAGCAGTAGTCAGCTTGCGGATGCTTTCAGAGAGCCGATGGATGGTGCGAATCGGTACCTGCACGCTAGCGAATTACGGTCAGGAGCAGCAAAAGGGAACCTGCGGCGAGTGCGCCGGAAGTAGCTTTTGCCGGAGAAGCCCCGTTATCGGCTGTGAGTGAAAATGGCTAGTACAGGTTAACGCAGTAGTACGCATCAGCCGTTTTAATCAGGGTGGTACCGCGAGTTGAAGTCTTCTCGTCCCTTTGTGGACGGCGAGGCTTTTTTATTTTGACAAAGGAGAGGAATGGCAGTGAATATTTTACAGGATTTGGAGTTTCGCGGATTGCTTCAGCAAGTTACGGACCGGGAGGGTTTAGATAAAAAGCTTTCCTCCGAGCGCGTAGTTTTGTACTGCGGTTTCGATCCGACGGCCGACAGCCTGCATATCGGGAGCTTGCTTCCGATTTTGACCTTGCGGCGCTTTCAGCAGGCGGGACATATTCCGCTGGCGCTTGTCGGCGGCGGCACCGGATTGATCGGCGATCCGAGCGGCAAAGCGAACGAAAGAACGCTTAACGGTCCTGAAGTGGTACAAGCATGGTCGCAGAGCATCAAGTCGCAGCTTTCGCGGTTTTTGGATTTTTCGGAGGGGCTGGACAACAGCGCGGAGCTGGTGAACAACTACGATTGGCTTGGTTCGCTGAATGTGATTGAATTTCTTCGCGACATCGGCAAAAATTTTACGGTCAATTACATGCTGGCCAAAGATTCGGTCGATTCCCGGATCAGCAAAGGGATTTCTTTTACGGAATTCAGCTATATGATTTTGCAGTCGTACGATTTCCTGAAGCTGGCCCAGACGAAAAATTGTTCTTTGCAAATCGGCGGCAGCGATCAATGGGGCAACATTACGGCAGGGCTGGAGCTTATCGGAAAAACGACCGATCACCGCGCTTTCGGCCTGACTTTGCCGCTGGTTACGAAAAGCGACGGGCAAAAATTCGGCAAAACGGAAGGCGGAGCCGTCTGGCTCGATGCGGCCAAAACGTCACCTTACCAATTCTATCAGTTCTGGGTGAATACCGACGATAATGACGTCGTGCGTTTTCTGAAGTATTTTACTTTCATTAGTCATGAGGAAATCGGCCGTTTGGAAGAAGCCGTGAAGCAGCAGCCGGAAAAACGCGAGGCCCAAAAAGTGCTGGCAAGCGAAGTGACGAAGCTGGTACACGGGGAAGAGGCGCTGCAAAGTTCCTTGAACATTACGGCTGCGCTGTTCAGCGGCAACATTCAGGAGCTGTCGCGGGCGGAAATCGAAGAGGCGTTCAAGGACGTGCCGTCCACGACGCTGGATCAGGAAGACATCGGTCTGATCGACCTGCTCGTAGCGGTGCAGGCTGCGCCGTCGAAGCGTCAGGCACGTCAGGATATCGAAAGCGGTGCGGTGACGGTTAACGGCGTCCGGGTCACACAGCTGGAAGCCAAGGCGAGCGAGCTTGGCAAGCTCGGCGGCTCGTACATTATTATTCGCCGCGGGAAAAAGAACTACTATTTGGCTCAGTTCACAGGCTGATTGTGCCGGCAATGATCGACGGCGTTCATGGCAGGCGGTCGACCGACCGCCGTCATGTAGTGCAACGCCGCGCGCTGGGAGGGAGACCGCCGGCACTAGCCGACGCGCGGAAATCCTGCAAAAGCCGAAAGTGCGTGAATTTGCGCCGCGATGTTTTCAACAGCCTGCGATTATGCAGGAATCTCGTCCATAAGGTGGCTGAGCCCAGCCTCGCGTCAAAGGCTATAGCCCCCATCCGGCTGGCTGCACGAAGAAAACCTGCAAAAATACAGGAATTTGCAGCCTTGATCGCTGGCTACGAACAATTCCTGTAAAAGTGCAGGCTTTTCGTCGCGAACATGGACTCAGATTCATTTTCAGCGAAAATTCCTGCACTTTTGCAGGTTTTTCGCTAAAACAAGCCAATTCCGGAGGAAAAACCTGTACTTTCGCAGGTTTTTCCCCAACCAAGCTGTCTCCTGCCAGTTGTGCAGTTCCACGGCGCCAGCCCCGGGAGGGGCACACGTTGGGAAAAAGCGGCAGAGGACCCTACTGGTTCCTCTAGCCCAAACAAAGTGTCGCGTTGACCGACCGCCGTCATGCAGCGTACATAGCGTGCTGGGAGCTGCGCGCGCGACTTTCTCGGGCAGCCTGCACAATCGCAGGCTTTTTTGCCAATATGGCTCTTCCCGGCGTAAAAGCCTGCATTTTCGGGTGTTTTCGCAGGTTTCACGCGCCTCAACCCGTTCATGAACGGCCCCGCCGTCTTTGCGTCCTTGAGAGGCTTCGGCCCCACAATGAACAAAGAAACCCCTTAGGGAAGTCCCTAAGGGGTTGTTTATTAACGGCTGTAGAACTCGACGATTTGTTTCTCGTCAATTTCTTGCGGAAGCTCGGAGCGCTCAGGCAAACGGATGTACTTGCCTTCCATAGCGTTCTCGCTGAATTCGAGATAAGTAGGCAGGTAGTTGCGGTTAGCAAGAGCTTCTTTCACTGCGGAAAGGTTTCTGCTTCTTTCGCGAAGGCCGATTACGTCGCCAGTAGATACGATGTAAGAAGGAATATCTACTTTTTTGCCGTTCACAGTTACGTGTCCGTGAGCGACCAATTGACGAGCGCCCGCGCGGGAGTTGGACAGGCCAAGGCGATATACCAGGTTGTCCAGACGGCTTTCCAGCAGGATCATGAAGTTTTCACCCGCGATACCTTGCAGCTTGGAAGCTTTGTCGAACAGGTTGCGGAATTGTTTTTCGTTCAAGCCGTACATATGGCGAAGTTTTTGTTTCTCTTGAAGTTGAACGCCGTAGCCGCTCAGCTTTTTACGTTGTCCTGGACCGTGTTGGCCCGGAGGGAAAGGGCGTTTCAATTCTTTGCCTGTACCGCTCAGGGAAATGCCAAGGCGGCGGCTTAATTTAAATTTAGGGCCTGTATAACGTGCCATGTTAGGAAAAACTCCTTCTTTTCACATATAGTTAGTAGATGCGTCTTAGATGTCCGGGTGAAGACACGTGCCTGGTTTTGCTTACGAGTCGTAAAATAAGGGGACTCCCTGGCAAGAATAGTTCAGCCGCTGTCTTGACAGGAGCAAAATCAGTGAGGGTGATCACAAATGGCATTCACCGCAATCATGTTTGTACTCGACTTCTAATTTTATAAAAAACATGACCGAGTGTCAAGCTGAATTCTACCGCACGCTATCGAAGCCGATTGAAAAACTCGTGCAATACACATAGAAACATAGTATGATAAATGAAGTAAACATATCGCTGCAGAGTAAGACATAATCAGTCGTCAAAGGAGAAGCCTATGAGTGAACTACTTCGTAGTCAGAGTCAATATATGATTGCCGGTCACTTCGAAGAGTTGCTTCGTCAAGGGCTGCTTCTCTCCAATGATGCTTCAAATATGGCGCAAGACATGCCGTTCATGCAGCAGGCTTTTGCCGGCTGGAAAAGCCAGAACGCGCCGGAGATGCTGCCTCCGGAGACGCTGTTGATTTTAACGGATTCGCTTTTGGGCGCGCTCGATTCCTGCTCCGGCAAGACGGCCGGGGAAATGGGCCGGATCCGTTCCGCCAAGTCGTGGACCGTAGCCGAGCAGGGGGATAACCCGTTCGCCAGAAGCGCCGCGCTGCGGACGCTGTGCAGGATGAACGGAGGAGAAATGGAATCCCGCGCTCTGCAACCGGTGGCCGGCGTTTCCTTGCCGATTGTGAATGAGCAGGGCCATCCGCTCGGCTACCTCGGGTTGTTTTCCGCCGCTGTGAGCGAGGCGCAGGATCTGGTGCAGCTGCTTTATATGATCGTCGTATCTTTGAAAAGCAGCGCCCAGTTGCTGATTGAGCGGCGCAAGTACGAGCTGCTGCAGCGCCACAATCAGCACAATGAACGGGAATCGAAGAAGCAGCAAGTTTTGTTCGAAGCTTCCAAGAAACTGCATGCCAAGATCGATGTCGACTCCGTTTTAGCGGAAGTCATCGCGAGTCTGCACAGCGTGTATCCCAACATCGAAGTGGATCTGCTGCTTTCCCAGGACAGCCATAATACGGGATTGCCGGTGAAGCCGCTCAATTTTCAAAATCTGGACGACGATATCAACACCAAGGCTTTTATGGAAGGGCACATCATTTTCGAGCCGGTTTCCGGAGACGAAGGGCCGAGCTGCGGCGATATTGCCGTCCCGCTGTCAGGCAAACAGGGCGTGTACGGCGTGCTGCACCTGCACTCCGAGCACGACTTGATTCATTCCTCCGACCTGCGGTTTATTTCCGTGCTGGCCGATACGGCCGGTTCCGCATTTGAGAATGCGAAGCTGTACGAGCAGTCCAACGTGCTCATAAATGAACTTCGGTTAATTAATGAAATTACGAAGCGGCTGAACCAAAGCTTGCGTCTGAGCGAAATTTTCAGCTTCGCTTCAAGCGAGCTGCTGACGATATTTAACGCCGATTACAGCTGTATTTTGCAGACGGACAAGGAAGCGGGAAAATTGGTCGTGCAGGCCAGCAACCTGCCGTCGATTTTCCACGAAACGTTTTCGCTGGATCAAGGCTTTTCCGGCCTCATCTGCACGACGAAAGAGCCGGTCATCATTTCCGATTACTGGATGAATTCGAAAGTGGAATCCAAGCTGATGGAGATGAGCCGCTCGCGGTCTCTCATCGGTTCGCCGATTCTCGTAAACGGGGAGGTCGTCGGCGTCATTCTTGTCGTTCACCGCAAGCCGAACTTTTTCTCGTACGAAAATTACAAGCTGTTGCAGGTGCTTTCCGGCCATATCGGACTGGCGATGAGCAACGCTTCTTTGCACGCCGAAGTGAGGCGGATGGTGATCACGGACAATTTAACCGGACTGTATGTGCGCCATTATTTGGACGAGCAGGCCAATTTGATGCAAAAGAAAGATTTTTGCGGCTCTCTGATCGTTGTCGATATCGACAATTTCAAAAAAGTCAACGATACATACGGGCACCAGGTCGGAGATAAAATTTTGATCCAGGTCAGCCATATTATCAAAAGCAGCATCCGTGACAGCGATATTGCCGCCAGATGGGGCGGCGAGGAGTTGGCCGTATACTTGCCTCAAGTGGCCAAGGAACAGACCGTGCGCATTGCGGAACGCATTCGCGTCAGGGTTTCGCAGGAAACAAGTCCGGGCGTAACCGTATCCTGCGGCGTATCGGATTGGAACTGGGAAGAGGACAAAATCAGCGTCGAGTCGCTCTTTTACCGGGCGGATATGGCGTTGTACCAGGCCAAACATAACGGACGCAACCAGATTCAGATAGGCTAGCGGCAGAAGCACTTGTCCTGGAATAGGACGGGTGTTTTTTCAATTGCTACATCCGTTTGTCATAGTTTGGCTTTGTTGGGGAAAACTTCAATTAGGACGATAACGGCTTCGGATGGCAGGGAGCGGTGTTCGCGAACAGGCCGAACCGTCATCCCGGTTCCCGCTTTCTGATCCCGTGCGAACATGATACAATAGTTGGAACTGAGGAGAGGGTGGTCGAAATTTGCCGATATTAAAGAGAAAACGGCTTTTGCAAATCGGAATCGGACTGGCATTGGTCGCAGGTCTGGTCTACTTTTTCTTTTTTACGCATACCGGAGGCAAATTGCTGCACAGCAACATGCAGGAGCTTTCCGAGCACTTAAGATCGCTTGGCATCTACGGCCAACTGCTCGGCATGCTGCTTGTACTCGTTCAAACGTTTTTTCCCTTTGTTCCTTTTGTGCTCGTGGCCGGCGCGAATGTCGTCATTTTCGGAATCAAATGGGGCTTTGTCGTCAATTATGTGATGTCGTGTATCGGGGCGGTGGTTTCATTTTATTTCGCCAGGTATTACGGCCATGAGTGGGTGGAAAAGCGCTTGCAGCGTTTTCCGGCAGCCATGCAGTTCAGCCGGCGCATGGAGAAGCAGGGCTTTTTTTATGTGTTGATCGGAAGGCTGATTCCGGTTGTGCCTTCATCGGCGATCAATTTCGCCGCAGGGCTTACGCGGATGCCGTTCTCGCAGTTCTTTTACGGAACTTTGCTGGGCAAATTGCCCATCGTGTTTTTGGAATCGATGATTGCCCACGATCTGTTTCACTTCCGCAAATATAAAGGCAGACTGATGCTGCTTGTCGTCGTTTTCATATTGCTGATGCTCGCCGGAAACTGGGTCAAGAAAATGCTTACATCGAATCGAAAGTAAAGCCGGTTAAGGATAAAGCAGGAAAATTTTTTGTTGCGCTTTCACGCCTTTCCAAGTTATCATAGAGGAAGCAAGCGACCGATTTTTAGTGAAAAATGGAGGAATGTAACATGCCAAGTGCAAATAATGCCGCTATCGTTGAAATTTCCCAAACCGCCAACAAATTCAGATCGTCTATCGTTCTGCAGTACGATAATAAGTATATCGATGTGAAAAGCATTCTGGGATTGTTTACAACTCTGCTTAGCTCCAGCAATTATGATCTCCACGTGCACGGTCCGGATGCGGATGAAGCGAAGAAGGCTATGGCTGACGTTTTCTCCAAACATAACCTGGGCGTCAACATTATTGAAGACTAATAAGCGAGCGCAAGAAGGTATTCTCAGAATCTCTGAGGGTACCTTCTCTTGTATATTGAAGCGATATCGCTTATCATAATCATATAAGGACGGATGACTTTGCGTACGAGGGGGAAGTGAGATGTCTTCATCTGATCTACTGGTTAATTTGAATCAAAAAGCGCTCAGTCTTCTGCAAGAAGATGCCAATAAAATCGAAAAGCTGATCGAAGTACAGATGGAAAATTTGACGACACGTCAATGCCCGTTGTACGAAGAGGTGCTGGATACGCAGATGTACGGACTGTCCAGAGAAGTGGACTTTGCCATTCGGGCCGGACTTATTTCCGAAGCTGCGGGCAAAGATATTCTCAGCAAGCTCGAACGCAATCTTGCACAGCTATATGAAGCGCTAAATGCCAAAAAGTAACCCGATAAAGGGTTACTTTTTTTGTTCTAAACAAGGTAGAAGACGACACCAAGGATGATGTAGACGACGAGCAGCAGCAGCCCTTCATACCAGTTGGTGGAGCCGTCCTGCGAAATCGACTTCGTAATAAAGACGGCTACTGCAATCGCCGCAAGCTCGTAATTGGAGAATACGATGTTCATAGGCGTGCCGCCAATAAAGAAGCTGACGAGCACGAGGACGGGAGCTACGAACAAAGCGATTTGCAGGGAGCTGCCGATCGCTATTTCAACAGCTGCGCCCATTTTGTTTTTCAACGCCATCATTACCGCAGCGCTGTGCTCCGCCGCATTGCCGATAATGGCAATAAGGAAGGCGCCGACAAACAGTTCGGATAATCCGAACTTATGGGTCACCTCTTCGAGCGTGCCGACCAGCCATTCGCTTGTAAACGCCACCATGGCGGTCGCCAAAATCAGAAAGACGATCGATGTGTTTTTCGACCAGGCGGGCTCGCCATGTTCGACGGCTTCATCGGACAGTATGTTCTTGTGCGTAACCATGGAGAACAGAAGCCACAGCAGATAGGCGGCCACCAGCAAAATAGCGACGATCATGCTCATCGAAGACGTCTCTTTGGTAGTAAGGCTGCCGGCAAATACCGCCGGAATGAACAAGGCGATAACCCCAAGCAGCATCAGGGACGAGTTGTGCGACGCGAGCTTCACGTTGAATGACTGCTCTTTGAATTTAAGCCCCCCGGCAAAGACGCTCAGCCCGAGCACGAGCAGCAGATTGCCGATAATGGAGCCGGTCAAACTGGCTTTTACGACATCGAACAGCCCGTCTTTGACCAAAAAGATGGCAATGATCAGTTCGGCTGCATTGCCGAATGTCGCGTTTAAAAATCCGCCCATCCTTTCGCCGGCGTAGTGCGCTACGCTCTCTGTCGCTTTACCCAAAAATCCGGCCACAAAAATAACCGCAATGGCGGAAATGACAAATTGCACGGTTTGGTTAACATGCAAAAAGTGGGCTGCCGCGCTTAAGGCGAAAGTTGCGATGAGACCGCCATAAAACAGTTTCCCTTTCAATACGAACCCTCCGACTGTGAAAAAATGACAAATCTATATTTGAACTTATTTTACTATACCGATTTTTGAATGCAAAGTAAATTCAGTTTTACAGAGTTGTGCTGTTCTTGCTTTCGTCTTTTGAACTTATTACAATAGATTTATATCAAGCAAGGGGAGTGATCCGTATGTCCGAAGACAACCAAACTGGCTTAATTCGTATTTCCGATGACGTAGTATCGACAATTGCAGGACTTGCCGCTCTGGAAACACCAGGAATTGCAGGCATGTCAGGGGGCATTTCGGAAGGATTGGCAAAACGCTTGAGCGGTAAAAACGTGCAAAAGGGCGTTTCCGTCGAGGTCGGACAAGTAGAAGCCGCCATCGATCTCAGAGTGATTGTGAATTATGGCTCCCGCATTCAGGATGTATGCCGGGATCTTCAGGAAAATGTGAGAGAAGCGGTTGAGAATATGACGGGACTTTCTGTCGTGGAAGTGAATGTAAAAGTGGAAGGCGTTGCCTTCAAAGAAGAAGAGAAAGAAATCGATGATCCTCATCGCGTCAAATAAAAAAAGGAAGACCCCACCGAATCGAGTTTCGGTCAGGGTCTTTTTTTTGCCGGTGCATCGGGCTTGCGCGCTTGTTCTCGCGATATGCTGAGCAGGATGCCCATGCTGATGAGACAAACGATCAGGGAGGAGCCGCCGGCAGAAATGAAGGGCAGCGTCACCCCGGTCAGCGGAATCGTGCTTGTCACCCCGCCTATGTTGATAGCGGCCTGGAATGCGAACATGCCCATAATGCCGACTCCGGCCAGCATGCCAAACAAATCCGGACTGCGAACGGCAACGAGGATGCCTCTCCATATAAACAGCAGGAAGACGAGAATATACATGGCGCTGCCGATGAAACCAAGCTCTTCTCCGATAATAGCGAAAATAAAGTCGTTGTGGGCTTCCGGCAAATAGTGCAGCTTCTGGATGCCTTGACCGAATCCTGCGCCTGCCAGCCCGCCGTGGCCAAAGGCGTATAAGGATTGAATCACCTGATACCCGGTATCGGAATGATCCGCCCAAGGATCGAGAAAAGATTTCAGACGGCTTATCCGATATCCTTCGCCGCCGGCAGCCGCCGATTTGTTCATGACGGAAAGGCCGATGACCATCGCGGCGATCGCAACGAGACCTGTCCCCAGCGCAAAAACATGCTTGAGATTAGACCCGCCTACGAAGATGACGATGGCCGAGCAAGCCAGAAGAATCATGCAGGAGCCCAGGTCGGGCTGGCGCATAATGAGAAAGCTCACGAATCCGACAATGAGCAGGGCGGGAAGCAGCCCTCTTTTGAAATCGCGAAATTTCTCTTCCTTATTGCTGATCAGGGTAGCCAAATAAAGAATGACGGTCAATTTGGCGAACTCCGTAGGCTGGATGCCGTAATTGCCGATATTGTACCAACTGCTGGCGCCGTTGGCATTGGGTGTGAAAATAACGAAAATCAGCGCTACGACAACGATGAAAAATGCAGGAATGACGAGCTTCTTGAATTTGGAATAGTGGATGTTCATGCACATCAGCATGGCTCCGCCGCCCAAGGCTGCGGCGAGCAGCTGTTTTTTCGTAATGGCCCACGGATCGCCCCATTTAAAAGCGCTTGTTGCGGAACTGGCGCTGAATACCATGGCAAGTCCGAAGCAGACGAGAGCCAGCGTTAAAAAAAGCAGCAGAAAGTCCGGCGTTCCTCTGCGCGGGGAATTCATACGGTCTCCCCGCTTAGTCGGCCAACAGCTGCTTCAACTGCTCTAATTTTTGCTTGATCACTTTATTCACAGCGTCCGGAATAGGTGAATTGTAATCCAGGCCGTGAGGGAACGTTTCCCGTCCTGCATAGGCATCTTCCAAATACAGCACCGCGTAAGGGGATTCAAGTTTGCCGGATTCCACCCGTGCGTTCACGCGCAGGAAATAAACGGCGTTTCCAGGTTTATCTTCAATTTTAAGATCATAGGTCGCGCGGGTATATTCCCACTGCCAACGAACAAATCCGAGTTTGGCCGTTACTTCATCGAGATGAGCCAGATCGCTCTTCAAGCCTTTTAGGCCGGTTGCTTCAATAATCACGGTTAACGCCTCCAAATTGTATGTATGCACTCTTTATTCATGATAGTATGTTTCCAAAAGTTCTGCAAGTGAACAGTGTGCAGGGCGGCCGGCTTGATCTGAACGAACTTGTCAGTTTGCAGATGAAACGCAGAGCTATATTTGATAGAATAAGGGACAAAGAGACGGATAAATTAACAAACAGATGCCTTAGGATGAGCGGAGGATTCCCATATGAAAGAAATGTTGGCCGGGTTACAGGAAGGTTATGAAGAAATGGTAGGGTGGAGACGGTATTTGCATCAAAACCCCGAGCTTTCGTTTCAAGAATATCGTACGGCCGAATTTGTAGCCCAGCATTTGAACAGCTGGGGAATCGAAGTGCGTACGCAGGTTGGCGGCAATGGCGTAGTCGGTCTGCTCCGCGGCGGACAACAGGGGCCGACCGTGGCACTGCGGGCCGATATGGACGCCCTGCCGATCCAGGATGAAAAAAGCTGCTCGTACGCTTCCAAGGTGGACGGTGTAATGCATGCCTGCGGCCATGATGCGCATACTTCGACACTGCTCGGGATCGCCAAGGCTGCGAGCCGCTATCGGGAGAAGCTTAAAGGCAATCTGGTGTTTCTTTTTCAGCATGCGGAAGAAACGACTCCGGGCGGGGCTGCCTCGATGATCGAAGACGGTGCGCTGGAAGGCGTCGATGCCGTATTCGGCGTCCACCTGTGGACCCCGTTTCCGGTCGGACAGGTGTACGCCAAAGCGGGCCCGATGATGGCTGCGCCGGACGAATTCGTCCTTCGCATTCAAGGCAAGGGCGGACACGGCGGTTTGCCTCATCAGGCGGTTGACAGCATCCATGCAGGGGCGCAGCTGGTCGTCAATCTGCAATCGATCGTCAGCAGGCAGGTAGACCCGGTCGAACCGTGCGTCGTCACGATAGGCTCTTTTCAAGGCGGCAGCAGCTTCAATATCATCGCCGAGACGAGCACTCTCAAGGGCACGGTGCGGACGTTTAACGCCGAGCTGCGGGCCGATGTGAAAAGCCGTTTCGAGCGTACGGTAGCCGCCACTTGCGATATGTACCAAGCTTCGTATGAGCTTGAATATAAAATGGGCTACCCGCCCGTCATTAACGACAGCCGTGAGGCGGAGCGGTTTTTCAAAGTCGCAACCGGCTTGTACGGCGAGTCGGCGGTTCACGAATCCCCCCTTATTATGGCCGGGGAAGACTTCTCCTATTATTTGCAGCACAGGCCGGGCTGTTACATGTTTGTCGGCGCCGGGAATGCGGAGTCCGGAATCGTATATCCGCACCATCATCCGAAATTCGACATCGATGAACGGTCGATGCTATTTTCCGCGAAGCTTTTGCTGTCGATGGCTTTGGATTATATGGAATGAATCGTTTTTCCTCTTTCGACAAACGATATTATGGAAGCAGGCTCGCCCGTGCGGCGGATTTGCGTCCACATTACGAAGGAGGAATAACGGTTATGGCAAAAACAATCAAAGAACTGATGGCGAAAGATTGCGTCACCGTTACTTTGCAGGATAACGTATTTGAGATCGCAACGAAAATGAAACAGCACGATATAGGCTTCATCCCTGTTGTCGAAGGGAAGAAGCTGATCGGCGTTGTGACAGACCGGGATCTCGTTATCCGCGGCTATGCCGAGAAAAGATCGGGTTCGGCGGCAGTCGAGGAAGTGATGTCCAACGGTATCGCAACGATCGATGCGAACACGACCGTCGATGAAGCCGCCAAGCTGATGGCGAAAGAGCAGGTGCGCCGCCTGCCCGTCGTAGAGAACGGTGAGCTTGTGGGAGTCGTGGCGATCGGCGACCTCGCCGTCCGCGATATTTTCGAGAATGAGGCTGGCGAGGCGCTGAGCCACATTTCTTCGAACCGCCAGCCGGTCGGGGCCAAGTAAAAGTAATCCGGCACAATCAGTCCGCATTCCTTCGGGAGTGCGGATTGTTTTTTGCCCTCTTTCGCAAGGTCTGTCAAAGAATGCAATAAGGTGGTCAATCGGCGACAAGATGCCCCGCTGTAAATATGCTACATTGATAACGTATTCATTAGGTGACCATTATGATGAGAAGGTGAAAGAAGAATGGAACAAGTACGTATCGGCATCATCGGTCTTGGCAACATGGGAACCGGACATGCCAAGTATTTGGCAAATAAGGAAGTAAAGGGCGCTGAGCTTACGGCTATTTGCGAGACAAGACCTGATCGCCTGGAGTGGGCCAAGGAAAATCTCGGCGCCGGTGTTCGGCTGTTCGACAACCTGGACGAATTTTTGTCTTCGGGCGCTATGGATGGGGTGTTGATCGCCACTCCTCACTTCGATCACCCGGATGTGGCTATCCGCGCTTTTCAAAAAGGGCTTCACGTGCTCTGCGAAAAACCGGCAGGCGTGTACACGAAACAAGTTCGCGCGATGAATGAAGCGGCTGCGTCTTCCGGTAAAATATTCAGCATGATGTACAACCAAAGAACGAATCCGCTGTATACGAAGCTGAAGGATCTCGTTTCCTCCGGCGAGCTCGGCGAGATTCGCAGAACGAACTGGATTATTACGAATTGGTACCGCTCCCAAAGCTATTACGATTCGGGCGGCTGGCGCGCGACCTGGGCCGGAGAAGGCGGCGGGGTATTGATCAACCAGGACCCGCATCAGCTCGATTTGTGGCAGTGGACCATCGATATGATGCCGAAGCGGGTGCGCGCTTTTTGCTACTTCGGCAAGCACCGCGACATTGAAGTCGAAGACGACGTTACCGCATTTGTGGAATACGAAAACGGGGCCACTGGCCTGTTCGTCACGACGACGGGCGAAGCTCCTGGAACGAACCGCTTCGAGCTTTCGGGGGACCGCGGCAAAATCGTGATCGAAGAGGGCAAGCTCACTTTCTGGCGGCTCCGCGTATCCGAGCGGGAGTTCAATGCGACGTACCGCGGCGGCTTCGGGCAGCCGGAATGCTGGAAGTGCGACATTCCGATCGAGGGCAAGGAAAGCGGACACAAAGGGATTACCCAGAACTGGGTAAACGCGATTTTGCACGGCGAACCGCTTGTCGCTCCGGGAGAGGAAGGCATCAAAGGGCTGATGCTGTCCAACGCGATGTTGCTCTCCACCTGGACCGACGGCTGGGTCGACCTGCCGATCGACGAAGATTTGTTCTACCACCATTTGCAGGAAAAAATCAAGCAATCCAAAGCAAAACAAACAGGCGAACAGCGTACGTTTGACGTATAAATTAGCCGGAGAGCCGGGGAGGAGCAAAAACAGATGCAAAAAAGTGACGGAATGAATTATGCGCCAAAAGGAAAGCCAAGCCCGGTCGTAGGTCAAGGCGAGTTCGTGTTTGCGGCAATCGGTCTCGATCACGGGCATATTTACGGGATGAGCAACGGACTGCAGGAAGCGGGTGCGGAGCTGAAATGGGTTTACGATCCCGATCCGCTGAAAGTTCAAGCTTTCTGCAAAACGTATCCGCATGTGCGGGTCGCCGTTTCCGAGCAGGAGATTTTGCAGGATGCGGAAGTCAGGCTCGTAGCCGGGGCGGCCGTGCCTTCGGAACGGTGCGCGCTCGGACTGAGAGTTATGGATCATGGAAAAGATTATTTCACGGATAAATCTCCGTTCACGACCCTTGAGCAGCTTGCGGCCGCAAAAGCGAAAACAGCGGCAACAGGTCTCAAGTATGCCGTATATTACAGCGAGCGGCTGCATGTGGAAAGCGCGGTATTTGCCGGACAGCTGATCGAGGAAGGCGCCATCGGCCGGGTTGTCCAAGTGCTCGGTCTGGGGCCGCACAGGCTCAATGCCCCTTCCAGGCCGGATTGGTTTTTCAAAAGAGAGAAATACGGCGGCATTCTTTGCGATATCGGCAGCCATCAGGTCGAACAGTTTTTATCGTTCACAGGCTGCAAGGATGCCAAGGTGCTGAGCAGCAAAGTGGGGAATTATAACAACAAGGATTATCCTGAGTTGGAAGACTTCGGCGATGCGACGCTTGTCGGGGATAACGGAGCGACCCATTATTTTCGCGTGGACTGGCTGACGCCGCAAGGGCTCGGCACATGGGGGGACGGACGGACCGTTATTTTAGGCACGGAAGGTTATATAGAGCTTCGCAAATATATCGATATAGCCCGCGATCCGAAGGGCGACCAATTGTATTTGGTCAACGGGCAGGGCGAGAAGCATTACAGCTTGCAGGGCCAGGTCGGCTATCCTTATTTCGGACAGCTGATCCTGGACTGCATTCATCGCACTGAACATGCGATGACGCAGGAGCACGCCTTCAAAGCGGCAGAGCTTAGCATGCTGGCCCAGCAGCAGGCTCTCCGGGTAGAGTAGTGCTGCACATGGATTGTATAAAAGCCCTCATCGGTTTGGAGAGCTGTTTTTTCACATGATAGCATAGCTGTACGTTCAGCTTGAAATTCGGGTAGTGGAGCGGTAATACCGCCAGCTGCCCGTTTTGCATTTCGGTCAATACCGTAGTCTTCGGCACGATGGAAATTCCGAGCCCGTGTATGACGCATTTTTTCACGGTTTCGTAGTTGTTGATTTCGTAGGCCAGCGTATAGCTGACTTGATGCGTACGAAGCATCGTTTCAAGCAGCAACCGGCACCGGCCCTGCTGGTAGGACATAAGAATCTCGCTGCCGTTCAGGTCTTGGGGGAGGATCGAGGTGCGCCCGGCCAAAGGATGGTCGCTGCTCGCGATCAGGACGAATTCCTCCTCCTTGACGAATTCAAAGCGCAGGTCGGGATCGCAGCGCTCCTGGTCCACGACGAATCCCAGGTCGCATTCGCCGGCTTTTAACGAGCGGTAGATGTCGTTCTCCGCAACTTCGCTGATGACAATGTTGATTTGCGGATACAGCTTTTTGAAAGCGCCCAAGTAAGGAGGGAATATGTAGGACGACATGGTCGTTTCATGCGTGCCGATCACGAAGCTTCCCGAGGTTTGGCCCGCAACAGAAACTTTGGATTCCTCATACAGCTTGATCAGCATGGCCGCATAGCGCAGCAGTTCCTCGCCGGCGGGAGTCGGCTTCATCTTTTTTCCGATCCGCTCAAACATTTCGATGCCGTAATCGGCTTCGAGTCTTTGAATTTGCGAGGTGACGCTGGATTGGGCGTATCCCAGCATATCGGCGGCTTTCGTAAAGTTTTGCCATTTGGCTACTTCAAGCGCGGTTTTGTAAACCGTTAAATCCATCCTTCAACCCCTCCTATCGATCAAAAATTTCGATGGAAACTATCAATTATTATAGATAACTATGGAAGTTATGACTATGGTAAAATCAATCGCAATCAACGGATAGGGGGATTAGCGATGTGGAATCCATACGAAGTAGAGAAAAATTACGAGCGGCATATGAAAGAATTAGAGAAGCGCGCGCGCTATGCCTATTGGTATGAAAAACCGCCGGGCCGGCGGGCATGGATAGGGATCGCGGCGGGAACGGCGGTGCTGGCCGTCGTACTGGCCGTCCTCGGGGCAGGCTATTTTTCCACGGCTTAACGGAACAGAAGGAGGGGAAGAAGCAGGAGTTTACTTCTCATCCTGCCACAGCCCCTTCTTATTTTGCCTCGCCGTTCGCTCCAAACCGACGAATTTTTTGGAGAAGAGCACGTTCGGCGGCACCGTCATCACATTCGCATAGCCCTCTTTGACTAAAGTCTCGTTGAACATTTCTTTCTCGCCCTTAATAAATACGTACCTGAGCAGTCTTCCGTATTTATCGGTATCGCCGGCATCGGTAAAGAGATAGACGGTTTTGCCGGACAATTTTTGCTTCGTAAAATCGCTTGCCTCTTTGCCGTATTTTTCCACCGGACTGTTCGGTTTCACGGTTTCCGGGGTATTGACTCCGATCAGCCGCACTTTTTCGCCGGATTTGGTTTCAAACGTATCCCCGTCAACGACACGCTTCACTTCTGTGGCCACGTAGGCATGATCTTTAAGTTCGGGATACTGCCCGATAATGGACTGGATTTCGCTTGAGCCGGGCTTGGCAGCTTGTTGCGAGCATCCTGTTAGCAGGAAAACGAGCAGCATAATGACGATTTTTTTCATAAAGCTTAGTAAAGCACCTCCAAAAATTGACGAATAATTCGAAGTTAGCACGGGACAGCGATTTTATCAAGGAGGAAATAAGCGGCGCACGATTTCACAAGGCCGCATTCCGTTATGAAAAAACGCCAAGCATCCTTGATAATTCAAGGAAGTTTAGCGTTTTTTTGCATAGTGTCCCTTTCGCCGTCGACACGCTTGCATCACAAGCTTTTGATCATTCGTATTTGGTTCAACATATTTTCAAAATAGCTTTCATTCCGGTAATGCTCCGTGAAGTAGTGCTCGAACCCTTCGATCGCGTCGTGCGCACCGCTGGCCGCAAACCGCTGGTACCAGGGCAAAATAAAAGCATGCAGCACGCGTAGTTTATCCATGCGAATATCGTCCTCGGTCAGACCGCGTCCTACAAAGCTTTGCAAAATGCGCTGGTAGCTGTCGATGAACACACGGCCAAAGTTGTAGCCTGCAGGCTCATTGCCTGCGTAGGAGAACATGCTGCGGTGAAGGACGCAAAATCGGGGGTTGTGCTCCAGCATGGCGTACTGCCAGTAAATCTGGTTAAACGAGGACTCGATAAACAGCGTGCGGTCCGCAATTTTTTCCCAATCCTCCCGGCGCAAAATCGTAGCGGAAATGAAGGAGGAGTAAATGGATGAAGCGGCGAGATACGCGGAAAGCCCGCTGCCGGCTTCGACCTGGCCGGTCGGCCGCAGCAAATCGATATGAATGACGGAGCAGTCCTTGTAAGTGTGAAGCACATGGAGCAGCGGAATGATCGTCTTCGGCTGGTAAAAGTCGTCGTCGCCCTGGATTTTCAGAAATTTTCCCGTTCCTTGTTCCAGCACATGGAGAATGTTGCGGTCCGACCCGATGTTATCCGCATTTCGCCCGTAGAAAAAATTGTCGTACCGGGAGCGGAATCGCGCCGCCACTTCCGGCGTAGTGTCATCGGAGGCGTTATCGGAGACGCGGACCTCGATCAGATCGGTATTTCCGATCTGTGAATAGATCGATTCCAGACACTTTTCCAAATCCCCGGCACGGTTGTAGGTAGGTATGCAGATCGAGAGAAGGGGCAGTTTCCGGCGTTTGTCGAGAAGCTCTTGCGCCTTTTTTTTCGTCTTTGCGCGGACCCACTCTCCGGAGCCGGGGTCGTAAACTTTGAGAATTTGCGCCGGCGCGCCGCCGACTACGCAATAATCGGGCACATCGAACGTGACGACACTGCCCGCCGCAACGACGCTGCCTTTGCCGATTCTCACATTCCCGACAATGACGGCATTGGCCCCGAGCCAGGCGCCTTCCCCGATGACAACCGTATTCTCGGTCGACGTGATGCCCTGGGAATGAATCGGAATGCCGACCTCCCTGTATTGATGATCCGTATCGGAAATGTAGACGTTCGGCCCGACCAATACGTTGTCTTCCAGCTCAATGCGGTGAACGGCGGATACGATAAGTCCGAGATTGCATTGGCAGCCGTCGCCGATAACGATTTTCGGCGAAGGGAGGGTGCCCGGGGCAATAATGTTGAACCAGTAATGAGACCGGATGAACACTTGATTGCCGATGGAAATATCCTCCGGGTATACGAATTGGCCGCCTTCTTGAACATAGGTGTTCGAGCCGTAGTGGTAAAAGCGTGAGGCTAATGCTTCACTGATAAACGCCATTTTTTCCTCCTCGCGAAAAAAGCCGGAGCTATTTCTCACCCAATCACATATACATACAGTAAAATATGTATTCCTCTGCATTTCTTTCATTCCTTTTTATTGAAAATATGGCCGGTAGGAGGATTTGTGATTCATGAATGCTTCCGAGCAAGACTTGCGGGATCAAATCCTGCAGCTTTCTGCCGCCTATTTCGCGCAAAAATGGCCGCAGCGAGCCTTCAGACCCGGAGTGGACTACATCCCCGTCAGCGGAAAAGTGTTCGATCATCAGGAATTGTCGTATTTAATCGACTCCTCGTTGGATTTTTGGCTGACTACCGGCCGCTATGCCGGACGGTTCGAGCGCGAATTTGCCGCATATATGAACCGGCGGTACTCGATTCTGACCAATTCCGGCTCCAGCGCCAACTTACTGGCCGTTTCCGCGCTCACTTCCCCCCAGCTCGGCGAAAGACAGCTTCATCCCGGCGATGAGGTCATTACGGTCGCAGCCGGTTTCCCGACGACGGTGAACCCGGTTATCCAGCATGGTCTTGTTCCGGTTTTTTTGGATGTCGACATTCCGACCTACAATGTGGACACGAGTCTGCTGGAGGCCGCCGTCAGCGAGAAGACAAGGGCGATCATGATCGCTCATACGCTCGGCAATCCGTTTCGGATCGACGAGGTGAAACGGATTGCCGACAAGTACCGCCTGTGGCTGATCGAGGATACTTGCGATGCGGTAGGCTCGCTTTATGAGGGGCGGGAAGTCGGATCGTTCGGGGATATGGCGACAGTCAGCTTCTTTCCCGCGCATCATATCACGATGGGGGAAGGGGGAGCCGTGCTGACGTCGCAGCCCAAGCTGAAAAAAATTATCGAGTCCTTCCGCGACTGGGGGCGAGACTGCTGGTGCGAGCCAGGTACGGATAACACTTGCGGCAAAAGATTCGGCTGGCAGCTTGGAGATCTGCCGCAAGGCTACGACCATAAATACACTTACAGCCATATCGGCTACAACCTGAAAGTGACCGATATGCAGGCCGCCATCGGCGCTGCGCAGCTGCAAAAGCTGCCCGAATTTGTCGCAAAGCGCAAGCAAAACTTCGCTTTTTTGCAGGAGGCGCTTAAGCCGCTGGACAGCGCGCTCATTTTGCCCGAAGCGACGCCGGGAAGCGAGCCGAGCTGGTTCGGTTTTCCGATTACCGTAAGGGAGGACGCTCCGCTTTCGCGCAATCAGCTCGTGCAGGCGCTGGAACAACACCGGATCGGCACGAGGCTGCTGTTTGCCGGTAATTTGCTGCGCCAGCCGGCGTACCGTCACATTGCGCACAGAGTCGTCGGCGAGCTTGCGAATACGGACATCATTATGAAGCGAACTTTTTGGATCGGCGTCTATCCGGGGTTGACTCAGGAAATGCTCCAATACGTTGCGGATGTGTTCCACAAGCTGCTCGGGAGGAGGGATTCCTTATAAAAATCGTGATTTTGGCGGGAGGCTACGGCACAAGAATCAGCGAGGAAACGCATCTGAAACCGAAGCCGATGATCGAAATTGGGGATAAGCCGATTCTGTGGCACATCATGAACATTTTTTCGGCTTACGGTTTCCATGAATTTATCGTCTGCCTGGGTTATAAAGGGCACGTCATCAAGGAATATTTTGCCCATTATTATTTGCACGGCACGGACGTTACTTTCGATTTCGGGAACAACAACGACATTATCGTCCACAGCGAGTATCTCGCTCCCTGGAAGGTCACGCTGGTAGAGACGGGATTGAATACGATGACCGGGGGAAGAATCCGGCGGATCCGGAAATATGTCGGCGAGGAGCCGTTCATGTTGACCTATGGGGATGGACTGTCCGATATCGATATCGGCTCGCTCGTACAGTTCCATCAGGCACACGGCAAATGGGCGACCGTGACGGCCGTCCAGCCGACAGGCCGCTTCGGGGCGCTTCGGCTTGCGGCCGACCAAGTGGTAGCGGGCTTTGACGAAAAGCCGAAAGGGGACGGCGGATGGGTGAACGGAGGCTTTTTCGTGCTCCAGCCGGAAGTTTTCGACTTGATCGAAGGGGATTCCGCCGTGTGGGAGCAGGAGCCGCTCCGCCGGCTTGCCCGGGAGAACCAGCTTATGGCTTACAAGCATTCGGGGTTTTGGCATCCGATGGATACGCTCCGGGACCGCCATTATTTGGAGCAATTGTGGCAGTCGGGAAAAGCATACTGGAAGAAATGAAAAAGGTGAAATCATGCGGCAGGAAGCGTTTTGGCAAGGGAAAAAGGTGCTCGTTACAGGCCACACCGGATTCAAGGGAAGTTGGCTATGCCTGTGGCTCAGCGCATGGGGAGCGAACGTAACCGGATATGCCCTGCAGCCGGGCGGAGCGCCGGATTTGTTCGCCTTGAGCGGTCTGGACAAAAGGATGCGCTCGGTCATCGCCGACATTCGCGACCGCGATGCGTTGGAACGAACGGTCAGGGAGGCGCAGCCTCAGGTCGTTATTCATATGGCGGCCCAGCCGCTTGTCCGGCGCTCTTATCGGCAGCCGGCGGAAACGTATGAGACGAACGTCCTCGGAACCGTCTATTTGCTGGAAGCGGTCAGAGCCGCAGTGGAAAACGGCACGGACATCAAAGCGGTGGTCAACGTAACGACGGACAAATGTTACGAGAACAAAGAATGGCACTGGGGATACAGGGAAACCGACCCGCTAGGGGGCTTTGACCCGTATTCCAACAGCAAAGCCTGCTCGGAGCTTGTGACTTCCGCCTTCCGCAGCAGCTATTTTCATCCTGACCGCTATTTATCGCACGGGGTCAGTCTGTCTACCGCGAGAGCGGGCAACGTCATCGGCGGCGGCGACGGTTCTGAGGACAGGCTGATCCCCGATTGCATGCGCGCCTTGCTCTCGGACAGCCGGCTGCAATTGCGGAGCCCGCTTGCCACACGCCCGTGGCAGCACGTGCTCGAACCGCTGCAAGGGTATTTGCTGCTTGCGCAGCGCATGGTGCAGCAGGGGCCGACATATGCGGGAGCATGGAATTTCGGACCGGCGGAGGACAGCGTAAAAACGGTGGAATGGGTCGTAGCGAAGCTTGGAGCGCTTTGGGGAACTGGGTCGTTCTATGAATGGGATCAGGGCGAGCATCCCCATGAGGCGGCGAATTTGCAGCTTGACAGCTCCAAAGCGCGGCATGAGTTGGGCTGGCGGCCCAGATGGAGCGTGGAGCAGGCGCTGGAAAAAACGGTCGAATGGTTTCGCGTTTACCGGGAACAAGGAGACATAGCGGACATATGTCTAAAGCAAATTCGCGATTATACGAACGGGGAAACCGGGAACTGTATTCCGTTTCCGAAAGGGGAGTGAGCCGTGAAGCTGTCCGATTATGTCATTGAACAAATTAGCAAGCAAGGAGTCGCCCATATATTTGAAATGATCGGCGGAGCGATCGCCCATCTTTTGGATTCGACGTACGGCAGAAAAGATATCGGCTGCGTGTCGATGCACCACGAGCAGGCCGCCGCTTTTGCGGCGGAAGGCTATGCCCGGATGAATGGCAAGCTCGGCGTCGCCATGGCGACGAGCGGGCCGGGCGCGCTGAATATGCTGACCGGGATCGGCAGCTGCTATTTCGATTCCGTCCCGGCTCTGTTTGTGACAGGTCAAGTCAATACGTACGAGTACAAGTTCGATAAGCCTTTGCGGCAGGTCGGTTTTCAGGAAACCGACATCGTCAGCATTGTGAAGCCGATCGTGAAATATGCGGAAATGGTCGTTGACCCTGAGCGCATCCGCTATCACCTGGAGAAAGCTGTATTTTTGGCGGGCCACGGCCGTCCGGGGCCCGTGCTGCTGGACCTGCCGATGAATATCCAGCGCGCGGAAATCGAGCCGGACCGGCAGGAAAGTTTTTTCGACAGCGAAGAGTACCGGCAGTACAACGCGTCCGTTCAGCCCTGCGGGAGCGAAGCGATCGCGGAGGCGGTTCGTCTGCTGGAGCGGGCGAGCCGCCCGGTCATTCTCGCCGGAGGCGGCATCAGAGCGTCTCTCGCTGTGCCGCAATTACGCGAGTTCGTCGACAGAACCGGAATTCCCGTCGTTCATTCGTTAATGGGGCTTGACGCGCTCCCCGGGACCCACCCGTCAAGCTGCGGGCTGATCGGTTCCTACGGGAACCGGTTCAGCAATCTCGCTTTAGCCAATTGCGATTGTCTGCTCATTCTCGGGTCCAGGCTGGATACGCGCCAGACCGGAACGCGGCCGGATACGTTTGCACGCGCTGCCGTCAAAATTCATGTCGACATCGAAGCGCCTGAATTGAATGCGAAAGTGCCTGCGGATTTGGCCATTCACGCCGACGTGAGCTCCTTCCTTGTGGGGATGAACAAAGCGCTGGAAGGGCAGCCGAAGCGCGACTATGCCCCGTGGTACCGCGTGATCGCCGGTTACAGAGCGAAGTATCCGAGCGGAGATCCGCCGGTGCAGGCAGGAGCGGTTGCGCCGAACCGCTTTATGGAGCTGCTGGCTTCCTGCAGCGGCGAAGGCGACATCGTCGTTCTGGATGTCGGACAGCATCAAATGTGGGCCAGCCAGTCGTTCCGGCTGCGTGAAGGCCAGCGGCTGCTGAACGCCGGCGGCATGGGCGCGATGGGCTTTGCACTGCCTGCAGCGATCGGCGCGGCCAAAGCTTCTCCGGGCAGCCGGGTTGTCGTGATCGCAGGGGATGGCGGCACTCAAGTCAACATCCAGGAACTGGATACGGTCGCCAGACATAAGCTGCCGGTCAAAATGTTTGTCATGAACAACAACAATCTGGGCATGGTTCGGCAGTTCCAGGATATGTACTTCGACGGCCGACGCCAGTCTACCGTTGACAGCTACAGTTGTCCTGATCTGGTGAAAATTGCGGACGCCTACGGAATTCCGGCTTTGACGATCCGGACGATGGAAGATGCGCAGTCCGTCATCACAGCCGCGTTGGAAGCCGAAGGCCCGGTTTTCGTAGAGGTAAAGCTAGAGATAGCCACGACCGTCAATCCCAAGCTTGCCGTCCACAGGCCTATCGAAGATATGTCGCCTCTGCTCGACAGGAAAGAGTTGGAGGCGGCCATGCTCATCGACACCGTCGATTGAGCGCATTTCAGACAAGTTGCGTTTCGCAAAACTTTCGGGAGGTTATCGATGATTACGATCAGCTTGTGCATGATTGTGCGGAACGAAGAAAACAGTCTGCACCAATGTCTGTCTTCGGTGGAGGGGATTGCCGACGAAATTGTCATTGTCGATACGGGATCGACGGATCGGACCAAGGAAGTGGCCGAGCAATTCGGCGCCAACATTTACGACTTCGAATGGATTGACGATTTTGCCGCAGCGCGCAATTATTCATTCAGCAAAGCGACGAAAGCGTATATTTTATGGCTCGATGCCGACGATACGATCGAAGAGAAGGACCGCGAGCTTTTCAAAGAGCTGAAAAAGACGCTCCCGGCGGATTACCACAGCGTAACGATGCCCTACAATCTTTCTTTCGACAAAGAAGGAGTCGTAACGTCAAGCTTGCGCCGCAACAGGCTGGTCAGGCGGGATTGCCAATTCCAGTGGATCGGCCCGGTTCACGAATATTTGGCGGTCGGAGGCCAGATATTCACCTGTGACATCTGCATCACACATAAAAAAGATAAACAATATACGGACCGCAATTTGCGCATATACCGCAGGAGGGCGGAGCAAGGCGAGCAGTTCTCGCCCCGCGACCTGTATTATTTTGCCAACGAGCTGCGCGACCATGCTTTTCATCAAGAGGCTGTCGACTATTATGATAAGTTTTTGGCTACGGGCCAAGGCTGGATCGAAGACAACATATGGGCCTGTCTGAAAATGGCGGAATGCTGCGGCAAGCTCGGAGACAAGGAAAAAGAATTTCAAAGCCTTTGCAAAACGCTGCAGTACGATAAGCCGAGAGCCGAGATGTGCTGCCGTCTGGGCGCATGGCTGGTTGAGAAAGGGCAGTATCAAACGGCGATCCATTGGTTCGAGCAGGCCGTTCAACTCCCGGTTCCCAAAGAGTCCATGAGCATGACGAACGCAGCTTCCACGACATGGCTGCCGCATCTTCAGCTTTGCTTGTGCTACGACAGGCTCGGGCAGCATCAAAAGGCCAATTACCATAACGAACTGGCGATCCAATATTACCCGTCCCATCCGAGCATGATCTATAACCGGAACTATTTTAAAAACTTGCTGGGCGAGAAATACGTGGAAATCAACCGTACCAAAAAGAAATAAGGAAAGACGGGTGACACTGTGAAAACGAGCATCGTGATCTTGACGCATAATCAACTTGCCATGACGGTTTGTTGTCTGGAGAGCATACGGAAGCATACGCCGCAGGATTATGAAATTATTGTCGTCGATAACGGATCGACGGACGGCACGACCGGGTATTTAAAAACCCAGCCGGATATCATTCTTCACGAAAACAGCGAAAATCTCGGCTTTGCCAAAGGCTGCAATCAGGGAGTGGAACTATCGTCAGGGGATCAAATTCTGTTCTTGAACAACGATACGATCGTAACGGAGCACTGGCTCGAGAATATGCTCCAGGCTTTGTACAGCAGTGATCGAGTAGGCATGACAGGTCCTGTAACCAACAATTCGAGCGGTCATCAAAAGATTGCCGTATCCTATACCAATTTAACGGAATTGGATTCATTTTCGGAGCGGTATTGCCGTGAAAATAAGGGCAGGCGGATGGAAGTACGGCGCTTGATCGGCTTTTGTCTGCTTGCGAAGCGCAGCATGCTGGATGAGATCGGTGGATTTGACGAACGATTCGGCCTGGGAAATTACGAAGATGACGATCTTTGCCTGAGAGCTATACGGCAAGGCTATTCGCTGCTGGTTGCGCAGGATTCGTATATCCATCATTTCGGACATGCGACTATGAACATTTTGAAAGACGTAAATTTGGGTACGCTGCTTGCGGAAAACAGGCAAAAGGCATCTGACAAATGGGGGGACAACATTCATCATTTAATTTATAAGCAGCCGATGACGGTCAGCCTTTGCATGATTGTGAAAAATGCGGGGCACCTGATCCAATCTTCCCTGGCTTCGGTGGCGGACATCGTCGATGAAATTATCATTGTCGATTGCGGTTCGACCGATCAAACGATCGGCCTTGCAGACCCGTATACGTCGGACATTTACGAATTTTTCGGGGACGACGACGATGCTGCCGCCTATCGGTTCGCTTTCGATATGGCGACTCAGGATTTCGTGCTTTGGCTGGAGGCCGGCGACACGCTGGCTGCCGAAGAACAGAGAAAGTTTACCGGATTGAAACTGTCTATTGACGATGAAGTTGAAACCATTACGCTGATCCGCCACATAAACTTTAAAGAAACCGCCGAAATTCAGGATCATGAAGAACAAACGCGTTACCGATTCATGACCCGGAAAAAAAGCGGATTCCAGCGTTTAAAGGAATTGGCCGTCAATCCGGACAGTGGGAGATATCGGATAGACAGCGGCATTCAGGTGAGAAGCGTGGAGCAGCAATGAGAGCAAGCGGCACATTTGCCCAGCATTGCGGAGAAAACCTGCAAAAGTGCAGTTTTTTTGCTCGTTGAAACGCTGGCAAGGAAATATTCCTGCAAATGTGCAGGCTTTTCGCCGCAAACATAGGCTCAGACTCGTTTTAGTCGAAAATTCCTGCACAATCGCAGGCTTTTCGCCAAAACGGACCCCATTCCCGGAAAAAGCCTGCACTTTCGCAGGCTTTCTTCGCGTGAGGCCAGTCAGGCCGGATCTGGCGGACGGGTCTCTCAAAAGCCAGCAGACCTGATTATTTTCATTCTGTGGGGTGACATTCACGACGTCATGGGGATTTTCGCAGGTTTTTCGCACTGCCCGGCCTAGCCGTTTAATAAATGGCTGCGCCAAAAATTATGCCCGGCCTGTTTAAATCATAATGTTTACTTTCATACTATAAAAAAGCAGTTTTGAAGGAGGTGCGCTATTTTGAAATTCGACCCGGCCCGGCCTCTCATTGTGCAAAATGATTTCACCGTTCTGCTCGAAACGCATCACGACGATTTCGAGGCCGCGCGCAGCATGCTGTCCCGGTTTGCAGACCTGGTAAAAAGCCCGGACCATCTGCACACGTACCGGATCACCCCGTTGTCGCTCTGGAATGCAGCAGCGGCCGGCGTGAAAGTGGAGGAAATGACGGCATTTTTGCAGCTTCATGCGAAGTTTGGCTTGCCGACCGCCGTACTAAGCGGCATTCGCAAATACACCCAACGATACGGATTGCTGCGGATGGAAAATGTCGGGAACGAGCTGTACCTGGTCAGCGAGGATACGGTTGTGCTCAAAGAAATTACGGCCTGCGAATCCGTGAAAAATTATATTGTCGACTCGCGCGGCGACAGAGCGATTGCCATAACCCCGGAAAGCAGAGGCGTGCTGAAGCAGGAGCTGATCAAGCTGGGGTATCCGATCGAAGATTTGGCGGCTTACCGGGACGGCGAGCATGTGCCTATCCGTTTTCGCGATTATGTCGAATCCGCGGCGGCGGAGCCATTTCAACTTCGCGACTATCAAAAAAGCGCTGTAGACGCATTCGGGGGCACCGGACCGGCAGGCCGAAACCGAAGCGGGAGCGGCAACGGAGGCAGCGGAGTGCTCGTGCTCCCATGCGGAGCGGGAAAAACCGTCATCGGCATCGCCGCCATGACCAGATTCAATTGCGCGACGCTTATTCTGACAACGAACGTAACTTCGGTACGGCAGTGGAAGAGCGAAATATTAACGAAAACGACGCTGACCGAAGAGCAGGTGGGCGAATATAACGGAGCCCGCAAGGAAGTTCGCCCCGTCACCATCGCCACCTATCAAATTTTGACGCACAGGGCTTCCAAGCAAGACGCTTTTTCCCATATGCATCTTTTAAACGACAGGGATTGGGGGCTGATCATCTACGACGAAGTGCATTTGCTTCCGGCCCCCGTATTCCGGGCTACGGCCGATATTCAGGCGACGCGCCGGCTGGGGCTTACCGCCACGCTCATTCGGGAGGACGGCAGGGAGGAAGACGTATTTTCGCTCGTAGGTCCGAAGCGGTTTGAAATGGCCTGGAAGGAACTGGAGTCCCAAGGCTGGATCGCTGCGGTCGAATGCAAGGAGGTCCGTGTGCCGCTGCAAACCGCCGATCGCGAGCGGTACGGAGCATCCGGCGCCAGGAGCCAGTTTCGGATTGCCGGGGAAAATCAAGCCAAGCTTGCGGTCATTGCCCGCCTGCTCAAGCTTCACGCGAATGAACCGACGCTTATCATCGGCCAGTATTTGGCGCAGCTCGAGCAAATATCCGCTTTGACGGGAGCCCCAGTCATCAACGGAGAAATGCCTTATGAGCGGCGGGAACAGCTGTACCGGCAGTTCAAGGAGCGCAGCATTCCCGTATTAATCGTCTCCAAAGTGGCGAATTTCGCAGTCGATCTGCCGGACGCCGCGGTGGCGATCCAGGTGTCGGGAAGTTTCGGTTCGAGGCAGGAAGAAGCCCAGAGACTCGGGCGTATTTTGCGGCCGAAAAGCGGAGCTGCCAATAAAGCGGTGTTTTATTCCGTGATCAGCGGGGATACGAAGGAGCAGGATTTTGCGCTGAAAAGGCAGCTTTTCCTTGTCGAGCAGGGGTATCAATACAGTTCGATCGATTGGGAACGGATACAGGACGATCAGAAAGGCGGATACGATGAAATACGAGCATATACATAGCAAACTGCCCCCTGCTTTCAAACAGTCGATGGAGCGGCAGTCATGGGTGCAGGACTTTGTCCGCGAAGGCGTGACGGTGCACGTCCTGTTGACGGAGGCGAAATTTCTGGAACGGCTGCTTCAGTCGATGACCAGAGCCGAGACGAATACGCTCAGGCTCATTCTGGGGGCATTCGGATGCGAGCCTTTTACAGGACAAGCGTTGGAAAAAGAAGCCGGCAAGCGGATGTCCGGAGCGGAAATCCATGCGGGTCTTGCCGGTTTGCGCAAGCACGGCGTCATTGCCGCCTTTCGCAAAGCTTGGGGAGAAAAGCTTTTTGTACTGCCGGAGGACGGCTTTGCAGCCTGGCAAACGCTGCTTTTTCCCGACATCCGGATTCGCACGCTGCCGGAAGAGCGGGAGGCCGAACTGGAGGTGCTTGCACCTGCCGCAGCTTGCCCAAGAGGGCTGGCTCAGCAGTTTTTCCATTTTATGGCGAACTGTTCGAGACAAGACGGGCTTCCGCTCACATCGAAAGGGACACTGCATAAAAAACAGCTGCAAAAGCTGATCGGACACCCGGATTTGGGCGGCGCGATTTTGCGGGGGACCGGGCTTGCGTATGCGTACAAAGATGTGTACGACCCGTTCACGGCCGTGATGCTGGAACTCGCCATCCGGCTTGACGTGCTCGGTACGGCGCCTGCCGGATTGGCAATCCGGCACAAAGCTCTGACGGATTGGCTTGCGCTTCCGTACGAGACTCAGGAGTCGATCCTTTATGCGCATTGGCGCGAGCTGTACGTTCCTGCCCCGGCATGGCTTCAGCACGGGATCGCTCTCATGGACAAAGCGGACAACTTTCATTGGCGTTCGCTGGATGACATCGCGGCCGAAATCGGTCGATGTTCGGGACCGCAGCATTTCGCGAATAAGGAACAAATTCGCTCGGCGCTGCTTGAGCAATGGGTCGAGCCGCTGCGCTTGTTCGGCTGGCTGGAGCTGGCCGCGGATGCGATAGGCATGCTCTGGTTCCGCCCGTTGATTCATCTGCATGCATCGACAGGAACTAGCAACGCTAAGGGAAACGGCAGCGGCGAGCGGAAAGCCCAATTTTACGTACAGCCGGATTTCGAGCTGCTGCTTCCTCCCGACGTGCCGCTTTTGACCGAGTGGGAAGTTGCGGCTTTCGCCGACCTGCAAAGCTCGGACACGGTTCGTGTCTACAAAGTGACCAAAGAAAGCTTTCTCCGGGCTTCCGGAAAAGGCGGGAGCGCAGAGCGGATCATCGGCTTTTTACGGCAGCACGCCTATTTTGAAGTGCCGGAACATGTAGCGGTTACTTTGACGCAGTGGGAACAGCAGGTCGGCAAGCTGTATTTTGAGGAGGCGCTGCTGCTGCGGTGCCAGTCTGCGGAAATTGCCGAATCCATCGGCAGCAATGAAAAATGCAAGCCGTATTTGCTGGAGCAAATCGGGGCGCGCGATTTTATCGTGGGGCGCGAGCACCTGCCGTTGATTCGCAAAACTATCGAACAGATCGGCTACAATCCGAAAAAAATGCAGCCTGCACCCGCGCAGCGCGCGGCATTCGAGGATATGGAGCCCGACGCGGCAGGGCCGACTGCGGAGGCGCCGAAGCCGGAGGGCATTTTTTATTCGCGGGATAGTATCCGGCTGTACGAAATCGATTCGTCATTGCCGGATTGGGAGGAGCTTTATCCGGACTTGCAGGACGTTCCTGCGAGATGGCTGAAGGAGTTCGGCACGTACCACGGGTCGACCCGCAAAGAAATGATCCGCAAAGCGATCGGGTGGAAAAGCTTCGTCAAGCTGCGCCAGGAAGGGCGCGACAGGATCATCGTGCCGCAAGCTCTCCATGAGGACCGTTCGGGCTGGACGCTTGTCGGCGTTGAGGAGCAGCGCGAAATTCAGCTCTCCGGCGACGGCTGGGAGCAAATGAAAATTATTTTGCCGGGCATTAATGATGAAGAAAAGGAAGAAAGTCTATAAGAACTGTGATATGATGAAGAGGCAAGCTGCTATCAGACAAAGAGAGAGGAAGGCTGGGATGAAACGATGAGTATGACGGAGACCGAAACGCTTGATATGTCCGCGATTCTTATGCAGGCATACGACATGGGCGATATGATTAATTCCTCTGCCGAAGTGGCAGATTATTTATATTGGAAGTCCGCTATGGAGAACAGCTCCGAAGTCAAGCAGTTGAAAGCCGTGTTCGCGAGAAAAAAAGACGCTTTCGAGGAATGCGAGCGGTTCGGACACTATCACCCCAGTTACCACGAAGCGCTGGAGGCGGTTGGCGAAGTCCAAAAGCAGCTCGACGCGGTGGAGGCCGTACGCCGATTCAAGGAGGCTGAGGACCGGTTGGACGACTTGTTGTATAAGGTGTCCACGACGATCGCTCATGCCGTATCCGAATCGATCAAAGTGCCGAGCAACAATCCTCTGCCCGTAGGCAAAGGCTGCGGCTCAGGCGGAAGCTGCAGCGGCAACTGCGGTTAAACCCGGAAATCCGGGCGTATTTGCCCGACTTCGGTTCCTTGCCAGTTGTGAATCGCCGGTGAATGGAAGGCGGCCAGGGCGTTCGTCTCGGATTCGCTGATCAGGCCGAGCTGTTTCAAAGCTTCGACGACGGCCGGGTACAGCGCCCGTTGGTTGCCGTCTTCGACTTTGAGTACGAAGCCCAAGCCCTGATCGGGAATCGAGAGCGCAAACATGCCCTCCGCCCCCATTTTGCCGACAATTCGCCCGTTCGTAGCTTCAATAAGCTGTGTATCGAAACGATCTTGCCCGGCGAGGTTGGCGGGGTATTTTCGGACTGCGTCGACGATCCGACGGCAAGCGCTTGCACGCGCCGGGTCCAGCCCGTCAGGCTGTCCTAACCGGGCAAAAGCGAGCGCCAAGCGGTCGATCTCCATGCCGAATACGGGCACGCCGCAGCCGTCTATGCCCAAATACATACGTTCTTTGGCTACGCCGGACATCGCGCAGACGGCTTCGAGCATGAGCTGCTGAACCGGATGGTCGATGCTCATATACGACTCCGTCGGCGCCTGCAGATGCATCGTAAGCGTGAGCATCCCGGAATGCTTGCCCGAGCAATTGTTGTGCAAAGTGGTCGGGGCCGTGCCCCGCTCGCGCATCCGCTGCGCAGTCGGCGCGTGGTAAGGCTCATGCGCGCCGCATTGCAGGTGCGCATGCGTCAAACCGAGCTTGCCCAGAATCGACTGGGCGACGCCGACATGTTCCGCTTCCCCGTTGTGGGAAGCGCAGCATAAGGCGATTTCGGCCTCGGTCAGGCCGAAACGGTCCGCCGCGCCGGATTCGATGACCGGCAGCGCTTGAATCAGCTTCGCCGTGGAACGGGCGAAGGTGAGCAGGTGCGGGTCGCCTGCTTCATGCAGCAGCGTCCCCTGTGTATTCACCGCCGCGAAATGTACGCGGTGGATGCTTTCCGTAATCGTTCCGCGGCCGACGCGGACGATTGAATGGCTCATTTTCATAGCTGGTTTCACTCCATAACAGGTTTTTTCGAAAAGAGGGACAAGAAAGATGATCATTGAGCGAAGCGGATTAATTGTCTGGGTGAGCGACACGAAAGCGGCCAGAAATTTGGAACGGTTCGGTTCTCTCCATTACATATCCAAAAAGATGAGCTACGCGGTACTCTATATTCATACAAGCAAGCTGGACGAAACGATAAAAAGTCTCCAAAAGCTGCCGTACGTCAAAAAGGTAGAGCGCTCTTACCGCAACGAAATTAAAACGGAATACAATAGTAATATGCCGGACAAAACTAGATTTTACACCCTTTGAGGCGACAGTGCAAAAGAAGCTTCGAAAGAAGCTTTTTCTTTTTGTGTGAATTTTCCGAATAGAGGTATTTTTTTGAGAATTCGTAAATATGTATGTATCATTTCATAGAATTTGACATGGAAAAACAGAATGAGTTAAAGTAAAATAAAACATACTTATCTCTAACAATAGGTAATCGGTCTCATTTTCGGTAGGAGAGGGGTTGTGATCATGAAAGATAAGGCAATGGGACGATGGAGTACTTACGAACCATTCTTCGTTCAACTAGGCGACAAAAAAGTAGCGGATGTCGTGATCACCAATCACGCAAAGCTGAGATGGACAGATCGGGTATCTGAAGACAACGGTTCTTTGGAAGAGATTTGCGCTTTTCTATGGGAAAAGCTGAAAACAGGCAAGATCGTTTCCTATTACCGCAACGAGCAGGATGTGTATTTGATCGATGAAGATCTTGTCGTTGTCGCCGAGTTTACGGAACTGGAACAGGAAACCGACATTGCCGGCAATCCGCTGCACAAGATGATTATTGTCACATTCCTCGGAAAAATGTCGGAGACGATAGAGCTTCGGGATTTAAAATCTTATTACTCTTGGCTCCGCCATTCGCGCCGAATGACTTTGATCAAAAACAGCCGTAAACGCAGGTAACCGAATAAAACTTGGATGCAGAGTATGCGGAACTTTTCGGCATGCTCTTTTTGTGTTTGTCTGCGGCGAATGGACTCCGGTTGGCGTTTTTCATATAATGGAGCAAAGAGAGGCGGTACGCGATGGCACTTAATTTTCATCAATTGCACATATTTTTTACCGTGGCGGAAAAGGGCAGCTTTTCCCATGCCGCCGGAGCGCTGCATATGACACAGCCGGCCGTGACGATGCAGGTGCAGGCGCTGGAGGATTATTTCGGCGTAAAGCTGTTCCACCGCAGCACCAAGAGAATCGAGCTGTCCGAAGCGGGACGAGCCCTGCTGCCGTTTGCCAAGCGCAGCATAGAACTGATTCGCGAGACCGATGTTGCGATGTCCAAATTTACGCGAATGATCGAAGGCAGGCTTCAGCTCGGGGCCAGCTTGACGATGGGAGAATACATATTGCCGCGGCTGCTCGGGCCTTTCAGCAAGGAGTACCCGAACATTTCGGTATCGATGAAGGTCATGAATACGACCCAGATTTTGGACGAGGTGCTCGGGCATCAGCTGAATTTCGGGCTTGTCGAAGCGCCGATCCGGCACCCGGACGTACATACGGAACCGATTTTGAGCGACGAGCTGAAGCTGATCGTGCCGGCGAACCATCCGCTGGCTGATCTCGAAACCGTTTCCTTTGACGAGGTGCTGAAATATCCGTTCGTCCTTCGCGAGCAAGGATCGGGCACGAGAAGGGTAATGGAAGAGGAGCTGGCCCGGCGGAGCATCGATTACAGCGCGATGAACATCGTGATGGAGCTCGGCAGCACAGGGGCGATCAAATCGGCGGTGGAGGCGGGGCTCGGCATCTCCATTTTGTCGCAGTCTTCCGTCAAGCACGAGGTCACGCTCGGCTTGCTGCACATCAAGCAGATCGAGAACATCAGCTTCGAGCGCAGCTTTTACGCCATTTATTTGAGCTCGACGCTGCTGCCGATTTCGGCGGTCAGCTTCATGACGTTTCTCCGTCAGGAAAATTTGAGCCAATGGCTGTAAATTTTAACACAACTATGCAGCTTGCTTTACCGTCCGTTCATACAAATCAATTAAAATGAGGAAAGAGGAAATCGCCATGACCACACGCACGGAAGCGGATCTGCACACGCATACGACAGCTTCTGACGGTACGCAGCGGCCCGCGGCGAACGTTCAAATGGCTTACGAAGCGGGACTTGCAGCTATTGCCATAACCGATCACGACACGGTGTCAGGCGTTGCGGAAGCCGTTCAGGAAGGCCGCAAGCTCGGCATTGAAGTCGTTCCCGGAGTAGAGATCAGCACAGTTGCCCGCAATCAGGACATTCATGTGCTCGGTTATTATATCGATATTAACGATCCGCAGCTTCAGCAAAGGCTCGAAACGCTGCGTGAAACGAGAGATCGCCGCAACGAAATGATTATTGAGCGGCTGCAGCAACTGGGGATCGACATCACGATGGAGGAAGTGCTGCACGAAGTCGCGAATGTGAAAACGAAAGGCGACACGGTCGGCAGGCCGCACATTGCGGCCGTGCTTTTGAAAAAGGGAGCCGTCGCATCGGTCAGCGAAGCTTTTGACCGATATTTGGGCAAAGGCGCCGCGGCATACGCCAATCCGCCGAGAATCGAGCCGGCTGAGGCGATCCAGTGGATTCATGAAGCGGGAGGAGCGGCCGTGCTTGCCCATCCAGGCATCTACCACGACGATGAGCTGGTCGAACAGATTATCGCCCAAGGCCTGGACGGCATTGAGGCGTTTCATTCCGACCATACGCCCGAAGAGGAAGCCAAGTATTTGCAGTTGGCACAGCGAAGCGGGCTGCTTATTACCGCAGGCTCGGATTTTCACGGCGAACGGGGAGGCGTCGTCTTCCATGCTCCGATCGGAGCCAGAAGAATCGGCGTCGGCGTACTTGACGATCTGCGCAGAAAGAAGGGACATCAGCGATGAGGCACATTCGCAAAGCGATTATACCGGCAGCCGGCCTGGGCACGAGATTTTTGCCGGCGACCAAAGCGCAGCCCAAAGAAATGCTGCCGATTGTAGACAAACCTGCCATTCAATATATTGTCGAAGAAGCGATGGCTTCCGGCATTGAAGATATTATTATCGTTACGGGCCGCAACAAGCGGGCCATCGAAGACCATTTTGACAAATCTGTCGAATTGGAGTCGATTTTGGAGGAAAAAGGAAATTTGGCGCTGCTTGAAACGGTGCAATCCGTCTCCAATTTGGCTGATGTGCACTACATTAGGCAAAAGGAACCGCTGGGACTCGGTCATGCGATCCTGTGCGCGCGGAAATTTATCGGCGACGAGCCGTTCGCCGTATTGCTCGGCGACGATATTTTGCAAGCGGAGACGCCCGGGCTGAAACAGATGATCGATATTTACGAGCAGACCGAGACTTCGGTCATCGCCGTAAAGGAAGTGCCGTGGGAAGATGTCAGCAAATACGGGATCGTTTCTCCGGCCAAAAACTTGGGCGGCTACAGCTTGATCGAAGATCTGGTGGAGAAGCCGGACCGGGAATCCGCTCCATCCAATATGGCGGTGATCGGCAGGTACATTATCGAGCCGGACATTTTTCAAATTTTGGAGGAGCAGGAGCCCGGAAGAGGCGGAGAAATCCAGCTGACCGACGCGCTTCGCACGCTGAACAAGCGGCAGCAGATGGTCGCTTATTTGATGCAGGCGAAGCGGTACGACGTCGGCGACAAGCTGGGCTATATTGAAGCGACGATCGAACTGGCGCTGCAGCGGCCGGATCTTGGAAGCGAAGTGAAAGCATATTTGCAAGCGCTGAGCCGGCAGTGGGACATGGAATAGAGACTTCAGCCAAGCCTGGGAGGTAGAGCGGCAATGACAGAGCGGATCGCAGTCATCGGAACAGGGTATGTGGGGTTGGTTTCAGGGGCTTGTTTGGCCGAACTCGGTAATCGGGTCATTTGCGTCGACCGGGACGAAGTCAAAATCGCCCGTTTGCAGCAGGCGGATATCCCGATATACGAAACGGGGCTGCAAGAGCTTGTCGCATCCAACCTGGAAGCGGGACGAATCTCCTTTACAACCTCTATCGCCGAGGCTGTTCTGAATTCCGAAGTGATCATCATTGCCGTAGGCACGCCGGCGTTTGACAACGGCGACGTGGACATGACGCAAGTCCGCAGCGCAGTCGCCAGCATTGCAGCTCATATGAACGATTCCAAAACGATCGTTATCAAAAGCACGGTTCCGGTCGGAACGGGCCGGTTGATCGAAAACCAGCTCAAGGAACTGCTGCCAGGCGCCATATCGGCGCACGTCGTATCGAATCCCGAATTTTTGCGGGAGGGATCGGCGATTTACGATACGTTCCATCCGGACCGGGTCGTTATCGGCTCGGACCATGCCGAAGCAGGCCTGCGGATCGCCGCCCTTCACGCGCCTTTGAACGTGGAGATGCTGATGACGGACCGCGAGAGCGCAGAGTTGATCAAGTATGCATCGAACGCTTTTTTGGCCGCCAAAATTTCCTTTATTAACGAAATGGCGCACGTGTGTGAAAAAGTCGGGGCCAACATCAACATCGTTGCCCGCGGCATGGGACTGGATCGCAGGATCGGTCCCCATTTTTTGAACGCCGGTATCGGCTACGGCGGCTCGTGCTTTCCGAAGGACACGAAAGCGCAGCTGAAAATTGCCGAAAACGTTGACTACGATTTCAAAATATTGCGCTCGGTCATTGAAGTGAACCAGCTGCAGCGGGAACGGTTCGTCCGCAAAATCCGCAGGACGCTGGGCGGCACCGTGGAAGGCAAACGCCTGGCCGTCATGGGGCTCGCCTTCAAGCCGAACACGGACGATTTGCGGGATGCGCCGGCGCTGGATATCATCGTCGCGCTGCAGCGGCAGGGCGCCGATGTCGCCGCTTACGATCCGGCTGCCGCGGTGCCTGCGGCCAGGCTGCTATCCGGGGTCGGGCTGTTCACCGACCCTTACGAAGCCTTGATCGGCGCTGATGCAATGATCATCGCCACCGAATGGGATTCTCTGCGCACATTGGACTATGAGACCGTGCGCAATTTGCTGAAACAGCCGATCATCGTCGACGGCCGGAACATGTTCGAGCCTGACGAGATGAGGAGGCAGGGCTTCCGCTATGTTTCCATCGGAAGGTCCTAAGAACCGTGCGAAACCGGCTCGAGCAACACAAAAGACGCCCCGAAACCACGATGTGCGTGGGATGGAGGCGTCTTTTGCGTTGCGGAGGCATCATTTCAGGCCTCTGTGCCCGGCTAGGCTCTTAGCACATTCCGTACGATGTGAAAGCTGGAAAGGAGCCGCTGGGCATGTCACCAGTGATGCAGAACATCGTTGCAGAAGAAGGCGGGGCCACTGGGGAAAACCTGCAAAATGCAAGAACTCCCGGTCATGACGCGTTTGAGCCCGCTTTTGAGCGGTCAAAACTGCCGATTTGTAGGAATAGTTCGAAACAAGGCCATCTAGGAGTCTGTCCGATCAACCACGTAGAAGGTATATATAAGCAAAATGACAGTCATTATGCAGCGTAAGCGGCAATATATGCAGTCATTACTCACCCGGTATGCACAAAAGTAACTCCGGCGGATAGACTCCTAGGAGCATATACTTGTACTTTTCAGGTTGCCCAGAAACCCACACGCCAGAGCCGGTTGCACAATTTGCCTGTTTGAGCGAAAAAAACTGCAAAAGTACAGTTTTTGCACGGTTGATACGCTAGCCGTGAAAAATTCCTGCAATTGAGCAGGAATTTTGCCGCGAACGTAGGTTTAGAATCATTTTCATCGAAAATTCCTGCACTATCGCAGGCTTTTCAGCAAAACGATCCGCTTTTCCGGAAAATTCCTGCACTTTTGCAGGTTTTCTCCCCGCGAAGCCACCGTTGCCCCCACTTCAGCGCCGCAACCCGTGCAGGAGAGGCTGTGCCCTCCCCGGTTCCACTAGCCTGTCACTTGATTAACAATCAAATTTTCGCAAGTTATCTAACCGTTAATAGAGATGCGGTTCTCCAATGTACGTTTGCTCAACAGCTGTACGTTTGCTCAACGGCTCAACTTCCGCAAGTTTTTTTGCAGGCTTTTTGCACGTTACCGATGATTTTGGCGAGCAAGTTTTTCAACGGTAGCGGAAACATTGCTGCTCACTAGGAAGCTATCCGACGGAGATACTTTGTGCAGACTCAATGAATCATGCCTGCATATGCGCCGTTAACGCTGCAATGCATCCGACACTTCGCATCAACTTACTTTTACTGAGTTCATCGGCCAGCCACCTGATGAGAAGCCTCAGAGCTCCGCCGGCGATGCTGCCTATCGTCCCAGCGATCTTGCAGACTGCCTCGACACCACAGCCTGCAAGTTTGGACGCATCGCACGCACGGGCCAATCATCGAAAACATCTTACTTTACGCTAACTTTCAGCTGTTTGATTTTGTTTTCTTCGGGCGTGACGAACAGCGTTTTCTGGTTTACGTAAATGACGAAACCGGGCTTGGAGCCGTTCGGTTTGTGCACGTGCCTGATCAGCGTGTAGTCGACCGGTACCTGGCTCGATTGCTTGCCCTGGCTGAAATACGCGGCGAGTTCGGCGGCTTCAAGGAGCGTCGTGTCCGGAAAGCTATCGCTGCGAATGACGACGTGGGAGCCGGGAATATCTTTCGTGTGCAGCCACGTGTCGCTTTGATTGGCCAAGCGGCTTGTCAAGTATTCGTTTTGCGTGTTGTTTTTGCCCACATAGATCGGAATACCGTCGCTGGACGTGTAGCAGGCGAGAGCAGGCTTAACCTGCTTTTTCTTTTTGCGCTGCTTTTTGTTGCGGTCGCGCAAATAGCCCTGCTCCATCAGCTCGTCGCGGATTTCTTCAATGTCCTGCATCGATGCAACGCTAAGCTGCTGCAGCAGCGAGCCGATGTATTCGATTTCCTGATGGGTCTGTCGGATTTGTTCTTCCACGAAAGCCGTACTGTTTTTCATTTTCGAATATTTTTTAAAATAGCGCTGTGCATTTTCCGACGGCGTGAGAAGCGGGTCGAGCGGAATGCGGACGGACGCCTGATTTTCGTCGTAGTAATTGACCGTTTCCAGTTCTTTATCGCCTTTTTTGATCAGATGGAGTGATGCGGTCAGCAGTTCGCCAGTGATCCGGTATTTATCGGCGTCTTTGGATTCTTCTATGGTTTCGTGCAATTTTTCCAGCTTTTTTACATTTTTATTGTTTTCATTTTGCAAAAAGCGGAAAAGGTCGTTGGCGCGCTGCTTGACGGTATCCCGCTCCGCCTTGTCGCCGTAAAAGCCTTCCAAGCAAGCGCTGGCAGACGCAAACGGCGTCGTCTGGCCATCGATATGCGTCAGCTTCGTCATCGTAAAATAAAGCTTGCCGGTCTCTGCCTGCCGGACGATGACCGGATCGTACCGATGGTCGCGAATTTGTTCCATAACTCCGCAAAAAGCGTTCCACAGCGCGGAAATATCCGCCTCACCGGCCGTGGCGTCCGAACGATGGCCGCTGCGGTGGACGATCTCTTTGGCGATAAGGGGGCTCAAGCCGCTGAAAGCCGCAACCAGCCGCTGCTCCGGCTTATCGGAGCCGTCGGCTGCGCAAGCCTGTGCCAAAGAAGCTTTGTCCGCCTGAAGCGGGTTCAATTTGTCCTGGGCGGGCGGCGCCGTGTATTTGCTTCCGGGCATGACAATCCGATGCGAACTGATCGCCGGCGTCACATGATGAATGCCGTCCACAATCGTATCTGTGGAAGGGTCGAGCAAAATAATGTTGCTGTGGCGCCCCATAATTTCCACGAGCAGCGCTTTGGTGCTGATATCTCCCAATTCATCCCGCTGGCGAATTTGCAGGCGCACGATGCGCTCCATGCCCACTTGTTCGATGGCTTCTATAATGCCGCCCTCGCAGTGCTTGCGCAGCAGCATGCAAAACATGGGCGCTTCCTGCGGGTTCATGAACTGCTGCTCGGTGATATGCAGCCTTGGATAGGTGGGATTAGCCGAAAGCAAAAGCTTTATGTTGTGCCCTTGCGCTCTGATGTGCAGCAGCACGTCGTTTTCGCTGGGTTGGTGAATCTTGCTGATTCGTCCTCCTACGCAAGTCTGAAGTTCGTGCACGACCGCGTGAAGAACGAGTCCGTCCAATGCCATGATAGAAACAACTCCATTCTATGTTGAAACGCCGAGGTGCCGACAAGCCGGCTGCTACAACCGGCGCATCCCTGACGCTATTCTCTATCATGCCATATTTTCGGCAAAAACTTAAGCGACTTTTCCCGGCATAAACGATTTCAGGGATATTTTCCGGCTTGTCTGAATACATTTACGTATCAGAGTGGTATAACTCGTACTCATTTTGAGAGGCAAGTACATGTAGGAATTGGGAGGGAGAAGGGCGGATGAGTCGGAACAATTGGCACCAGATGACGACGGAGGAAGTCTTGCAGTCTCAGCAGGTGAGCATGCAGCAAGGATTGCCCTGGGAAGAAGCGTGGAAACGGCAGGCCGAAACGGGCCGCAATGAACTTTCGGAAGGGCAGCGCGTATCTCCGCTTACGCTGTTATTGAACCAATTTAAAGACTTTATGGTGCTGGTATTGCTCGGGGCAACCCTCATATCCGGCTTGCTGGGCGAATATTTGGACGCCATAACGATCGTCATCATTATTTTGATGAACGGCATTTTAGGTTTTTTGCAGGAATTTCGAGCAGAGCGCTCGCTTCGCGCACTTAAAGAACTGTCGGCCCCGCATGCCAAAGTCGTCAGGGAGAACGCAGTTCATCAAATACCGGCCCGCGACCTTGTGCCCGGAGACATTGTGATGTTGGAAAGCGGGGACCGGGTTCCGGCGGACGTCCGATTTATCGAAACGAACGGCGTTTACATCGAGGAATCCGCACTGACCGGCGAATCGGTGCCTGTCAGCAAGCTGACGGAGCCGCTTTCAGGCATGGACGTGCCGCTTGGCGACCAGCGGAACCTCGGTTTCATGGGCACGATGATGTCCAGAGGCACGGCCAAAGCCATCGTCGTTCGCACAGGCATGGAAACCGAAATGGGCAAAATCGCCGACTTGATTCAAAACACGGAATCGATGGAAACGCCTTTGCAGCACAGGCTGGAGCAGCTCGGCAAAATTTTGATTATCGTCGCCATCGCGCTAACCGTACTCGTAGTCGTAGCCGGCATCATGCACGGCCAACAGCCTTACGCGATGTTCCTGGCCGGCGTCAGCTTGGCGGTAGCGGCCATTCCCGAAGGCTTGCCGGCCATCGTAACGATTGCGCTCGCGCTGGGGGTGCAGCGGATGATCAAACGCAGGGCGATCGTCAGGAAGCTTCCCTCAGTCGAAACGCTCGGCTGCGCATCGGTCATTTGCTCGGACAAAACAGGGACGCTGACGCAAAACAAAATGACCGTCACCCATCTCTGGGTCGGCGGCGACGTGATGGAAGTAACCGGCGACGGTTACTCCCCGGACGGCGACATCCAGTCGGAGGGCCAGAGTGTCGATCTGCAAAGGCACCCGATGCTGCACAAGCTGCTTCAAGTGTCGCTGATGTGCAACAATGCTTCCTTGCATGAAGAAAAGCAGGAGCAAAAGCGCAAGAAAGGCAAGGACGCGGACGAAGAGAACAACTCGGTCTGGGGCATCAAAGGGGACCCTACCGAAGGGGCGCTCGTCGTTTTAAGCGCAAAAGGCGGCGTGACGCATGAGCTGCTGGACAACCAGTTCAAGCGGATCGCGGAGTTTCCTTTCGATTCGGAGCGCAAGCGGATGTCCGTAGTTGTCTCGTATGAAGGAGGGCGCATGGTGTGTACCAAGGGCGCGCCCGATGTGCTTCTGCAGCATTGCAGCTACGTGCTTTGGGACGGCAAGGTCATTCCTTTCACTTCAAGTTTGAAGCAAAAAGTGATGTCGGCCAATGAAGGCATGGCCAAATCGGCGCTTCGCGTTCTCGGACTTGCTTATCGGGAACTGAGAAGCACGGACCGTTACGGGGAAATGGACGATGTGGAACACGGCTTGATTTTTATCGGCTTGACAGGCATGATCGATCCGCCGCGCAAAGAAGTGCGCGATTCGATCGCCAGATGCCGCAAAGCGGGCATCCGCACGGTCATGATCACCGGCGACCATCAGACGACGGCCGAAGCGATCGCCAAGCAGCTCGGGATGGTTCCGGCCGGCGGCGTCAGCATGAGCGGACAGCAGCTCGGGCTTTTATCCGACGATGAGCTGGACGCGAAAATAGACGATGTTTACGTGTTCGCCCGCGTATCGCCCGAACATAAGCTGCGCATCGTCAAAGCGCTGCAGCGCAAGGAACATGTCGTGGCCATGACCGGCGACGGCGTGAACGACGCCCCCGCGATCAAAGCGGCGGATATCGGAATTTCCATGGGAATTACGGGCACGGACGTATCGAAGGAAGCGTCGTCCCTGGTTCTCAGCGACGATAACTTTTCGACGATTGTCGCAGCTATTGAAGAAGGGCGGGGCATCTACGAAAATATCCGCAAATTCATCCGCTATTTGCTCGCATCGAATGTGGGCGAAATTATGACCATGTTCATCGCGATGATGGCGGGGCTGCCGCTGCCTCTCGTGCCCATTCAAATACTGTGGGTCAACCTGGTTACCGACGGGCTCCCGGCTATGGCTTTGGGCGTCGACCAGGCCGAAAAAGACTTGATGCAGCAAAAGCCGCGCACCGCGAAAGAAAACATTTTTGCCAGACGTCTGGGCTGGAAAATTATTAGTCGCGGCATTTTGATCGGCGTCTGCACGCTCGGGGCGTTTTGGCTCGTGCTTCGCACGAACCCGGACGACGCCCAGACGCTGGTCAGGGCACAAAGCGTCGCATTCGCCACACTCGTGATGGCGCAGCTCATCCATGTGTTCGACTGCCGCAGCTCGCGCTCCATTTTCCACCGCAACCCGCTGCAAAACCGCTTCCTGGTACTAGCCGTTCTGTCTTCTCTAGTACTGATGCTGGCCGTTATGTACATCGACGAGCTGCAGCCGATTTTCAAAACCGTACCGCTCGACTGGAAAGAATGGATTCTTGTGCTGATCGCCGCCGGCATTCCGACGTTCCTTATGGGCATCGGCAGCGTGTTGTCGCCAAAAAGGAAAAAGCGCCCGCGCGGTGCATCCTACAGCTCCAAACCGAGCTTTCGCTGAGCTGCTCTTTTCGCACCGCGCGCAGCTCCCAGCGCGCGGTGTTGCGCTGGATGACGGCGGCCGGTCGGCCACATGCCGCGTCGTAAAAGCTTTAAAGCCGCCTCGTGCGGCTTTTTTTATGTTTTTGGGATGAACCATCCATCGATCGAAGACGGCGAGTACTGTTGAGAAGCAGCACTTGAACCGGCGGCAACTTTGTCTGGAGTCAAGACCTTTGTCTGGTAGTAGCACATTTCTGTCTGTCAGCAGCACCTCCACCTGTATCAACACTTCTGCCTTACAGCAGTACCATTGCCTGGTATCAACACTTCTACTTTGTAGCAGCACCTCTGCCTGACAACAGCGTCCACGCTTGACCTCGTGAAGAAAACCTGCAAAAATGCAGGCTTTTGTTCGTTGATACGCCGGCAGTGAAATATTCCTGCAAATGTGCAGGCTTTTCCGCGAATACATGGGCTTAGACTCATATTCATCAAAAATTCCTGCACAATCGCAGGCTTTTCGCCAAAATGAGTCATTTTCTTGGCAAAAGCCTGTACTTTTGCAGGTTTTTTGGGTCAACCGGCCTATATCAGAAAACGAAGGTGCCTTGAAGCGCGGACACGTACCGTTCGGCATTCGGGCTGAGGAGGAACGGTCGGCCCATCCGTGCATCCGTTTCTTAGTCCAGGGCGCAGGTTTTTCAGCTTGCACTATGCATTTTTGCGGATTTGCGCTATGATATTGGCTAAAAGAGGTACAGGAGCGCCAAATGACAACAAATTTTACGAAAATGCATGGTTTGGGCAACGATTTTATCATTATAGCTGGCGAGCAAAAGCTTCCCGATAACGCCAGCCAGCTTGCGATCAAGCAGTGCAATCGTTTTTTCGGCATCGGCGCAGACGGTCTGGTGTATATCCTGCCGTCGGATAAAGCCGATTTTCAAATGCGCATCATCAACGCCGACGGTTCCGAAGCCGAGCAGTGCGGCAACGCGATCCGCTGCGTTTCCAAATATGTGTACGATCACGGCATGGCCGATAGCGAAGAAATCACGGTGGAAACTTTGGGCGCGGGCGTGCAAAAAGTGCAGCTTAATGTGAACGACGGCAAGGTGGTTTCCGTCCGCGTGGACATGGGTCAGCCGATTTTGAACGGCCTTCAGGTGCCGACGACGGTGGATCAGGCGGAGGTTATCGACTTCCCGATTGAGGTTGACGGACGCGAGTTCCGTTTTACCGCCGTTTCGATGGGCAACCCGCACTGTGTCATCTACGTGGATGACGCGGTCAACTTCGATCTGGCCGTCTGGGGGCCGAAGCTGGAAGTGCATCCGATGTTCCCGCGCAAAATCAATGTGGAATTCACAACGGTCAAAACCCGCGATTACGCGGACATGCGTGTCTGGGAACGCGGCGCGGGCCCGACGCTCGCATGCGGCACGGGAGCTTGCGCGGTGCTCGTTTCCTCCGTTTTGAACGGTTTGACGGACCGTCAGGGGACCGTTTCTTTGAAAGGCGGAGAACTGTTCATCGAATGGAACGAAGCGGATAATCACGTTTATATGACGGGGCCTGCCGAAGAGGTATACGAAGGGACTTTGTCGGTTACATTTTGATAGTAAATGGGGAGTTGCGATGAAAACGGATCTTCGTACGGCGCTGCAGCGGGATATTATTACCGGCGACGGCGCTATGGGGACTTATTTATATCAGATGGGGTTTCCTGTCGGCATTTCTTACGAGGAATTGAATTTGCTGCGGCCGGAAACGATTGAAGGCGTGCACCGACGCTATTTTGAGGCCGGCGCCCGGCTTATCGAGACGAATACGTTTTCCGCCAATCGTGAAAAGCTGTCCAAATACGGCCTGGAAGGCGAAGTGGAAGCGATCAACCGCGCCGGCGTTGCGCTTGCCCGGCAAGCGGTCGGCAGCGATGCCTACGTAGTCGGAGCGATCGGCTCGATCCGCGCTGGCAAAAAGAAAAACGTCCGCACGGCCGATATGGAAGCGTCGCTCCGCGAGCAGATCGGCGTGCTCCTCGATTCGCCCGTAGACGGACTCCTGCTGGAGACGTTTTTCGACCTGGAAGAGCTGCAGCTGGCGCTCGGCATTATCCGCAGCATGAGCGAGCTGCCGGTCATCTGCCAGTTCGCGACCGAAGGCACCGGCAGCACGGCTGACGGCGTGCCGCTGCAGGAGGCGTTCGAGCGGCTGCGCGACGCCGGCGCCGATTGCATCGGCTTCAACTGCCGCGTCGGCCCGAACGGCATTCTCCGCACGATGGAGAAGCTGACGCCGCTGGCCGGCGTGCCGTTCTCCGCGTTCCCGAACGCGGGGCTTCCCGACTACGTCGACGGGAAGTAC
>NZ_JBVYOL010000024.1:0-112853 GCF_056120505.1 Paenibacillus sp. sgz302164
GCTCGCTGCCCTCCATCGGCCCGCCAAACCAGCGATCTACCTGCTCGCTGCCCTCCATCGGCCCGCCAAACCAGCGATCTACCTGCTCGCTGCCCTCCATCGGCCTGCAAAACCAGCGACCTACCTGCCCGCCGCCCTCCACACGTCCGTAAAACCTGCGAAAGTGCAGGCTTTTTCCATGAAAGTGGTTCGTTTTGGCGAAAAGCCTGCGATTGTGCAGGAATTTTTGATCCAGACGGGTCTGAGCGTGAATTTCAGCGCAAAAAACTGCAGTTTTGCAGGAATATTTCGCTGCAGGCCTACCAACGAGGAAAAAGATGTACTTTTGCAGGTCTTCCGCGCGTTGCCAAGAGGTACGCTGCCTCAAAGCCCGCGAGTTTTTTGCAGTAGACCTGGTATTTTCATTCTGTGGAGTGACGACCACGGCGTTATGGGGGGTTCAGGTTTTCCGCGCGTTGCCAAGAGGTACGCTGCCTCAAAGCCTGCGAGTTTTTTGCAGTAGACCTGGTATTTTCATTCTGTGGAGTGACGACCACGGCGTTATGGGGGGTTCAGGTTTTCCGCGCGTTGCCAAGAGGTACGCTGCCTCAAAGCCTGCGAGTTTTTTGCAGTAGACCTGGTATTTTCATTCTGTGGGATGACGTCCACGGCGTTATGGGGGGTTCAGGTTTTCCGCGTGTCGCCAAGTAGGTATACTGCCTCGAAGCATGCGAGTTTTCGCAGTAGGCCTGATTAGTTTTCATACTGTGGAGTGACGTTCACGGCATTACGGGAGTTTTTGCAACTTTTCCGTGCATGGCCGGTGTTGCCTTAGGCTGTCCGGTTATCCGATCGACCTCTAAAACATCGCTTCGGCAGCGCCTTCCTTTGCGGGTGCATCCCCTAACGATGCAAAAAAGCCTTTGGTCCTTCTATTCACGTTACGCTTGCCGCGGTTCGTTCTCCCCATCCGCAGTTGTCGAACGTTTACAGCCCTGCCGAATGGGAATAATGGGGGTAGTCAAGTATACATTCCCAGACATCGGAGATGAACAGATATGCCCAAGGCCGTTCCTTCCGCCCCTTCCAGCTTGGCCGACGATTGCGATGTGGAGTTGTCGGAATCGCTGGATGACAATATATCCTACCTTCAATCTGTCTTTGAAGATTGCTACGATATTGTATTCCACGCCTTTTCTATATCGGACTCCGTCCGCTGCTGCGTTGTATACGTCCGGGGGTATTCGGACCAGTTCGCGTTGGAAAAGCAGGTGCTTTCGCCGCTTGCCATGCTCGCTGACGAGGAGTTCGAATTATACGACGGATTTCTGCAGGAGCGCATTCATACGGCGTCGCTTTCGGAGCATACCGGGATTAATGAAACGGTGAACAAAATTTGTGGAGGCTATCCAGTCCTGTTTTTGGACGGTTCTATGACCGCCTGGTCGTTCGATCTTATAAGGCTGGATCAGCGCCAAGTCCAGGAGCCTGTTGCCGAATCGACGATTCGGGGACCGCGGGAAGGGTTTACCGAAGGAATCGGGGTCAATCTGCCCCTCGTTCGCAGGAGGCTCAAAACGCCCAATTTGAAAACGGTGAACCTATCCGTCGGCAGCCATTCGAAGACGGATATTATCATCGCGTATATAAAAGATTTGGCCAATCCGGAACTGGTAAAGGAGATACGCCGCCGCCTGGAACTTATTCAGGCCAAGGGAATTTTGGAAAGCGAAATGATCGAGGAGTGGATATCGGATAATCCGTTCTCTCCGTTTCCTCAACTGCTGCCGACGGAACGACCGGATGTCGTGTGTGCTAACCTGCTGGAAGGGCGGGTCGCCATTCTGATCGACGGCACCCCATTTGCGCTGGTGGCGCCTATCGGCCTGTTTTCGCTGCTGCAGTCGCCCGAGGACTATTATCAAAATATTCTGGTAAGCACGTTTGTCCGTTGGCTTCGTTACGTTTTTTTTGTCATTTCGCTGCTTTTGCCGTCTGCCTATATAGCGATTACTACGTTTCACCAAGAGATGATTCCGACCGTGCTGCTGCTCAATATTTCCAAATCGAGGGAGGAAATTCCGTTCCCGGCGCTGATTGAGGCGTTGATTATGGAGATTACGTTCGAAGCTCTGCGGGAGGCGGGCGTTCGGCTTCCGAAGCAGGTCGGCTCGGCCGTCAGCATCGTCGGGGCGCTTGTTATCGGGCAGGCGGCTACATCGGCGGGGATCGTATCCGCGCCCATGGTTATCGTCGTTGCGATTACGGGGATTTCTTCCTTTATGATTCCGCGTTACTCGCTCGGCATTCCGCCGCGGCTGCTCCGGTTCCCGATCATGTTTTTGGCCGGCACGCTCGGTCTCGTTGGTGTCATGCTCGGTTTTATCGTTATGATCATTCATTTGTGCAGGCTCCGCTCATTCGGGCTTCCGTATTTAACTCCGGTCACACCGACCCGGCTGCGTGAATTCAAGGACGTGTTCATGCGCTCTCCGGTCTGGAGCGGTACGGGCAGTCCCGAGCTGTCGGGCGCCAGACCGTGGCCGGAGAAGCCCAGTCGGGGGAATGTCGATTTGAAAAGAGGTGAGGGCGATGATGGAACAAGGTAGAATTACCCCCCTGCAGATGAGCGCGATCATGTTCCCGACCATCCTTGCGACAGCGGTTCTCAGCGTCCCCAGCGTAACGATGAGCTACGCGGGCCACGACATGTGGATGACGCCTTTGCTGGCTTCTACCGTAGGATTGCTGGCGATCTTTATAGCCTACCGTCTGAACGTTCGTCATCCTCAGCTGTCTCCCATCGAATCGAGCGTTCTGATTTTGGGCAAAGTTCCGGGGAAACTGTTCGGTCTGTTTTTTGTGTTCTACTTGGCTCAACTGAACGGAACCGTGCTGAGAGAATACGGGGAGTTTATTCTGAGCGCCATTCTTCCGCAGACGCCGCTTTTTGTCGTTATGGGCAGTCTTATTTTCGTCTGCGCCCTCAATGTTGTCAGCGGGATCGAAGTGCTGGGCCGGTCCGCTGTCATTCTCGTGACGCTGATGGCGGCCCTGCTGGTTATTATTCTGCTGCTGCTGATTCCCGAGTGGAAAACCGACGAATGGCTTCCGTTTGCGGAAAAGGGGCTGAAGCCCATTTTCAAAGGCGCGGTGGCTCCGGCCAGTTGGCTGAGCGAATACGTTTTACTCAGCTTTTTCCTTCCTTACGTTACCGGCCGGGACCGCGTATGGCGGGTTTCCCTGATCTCGCTGGGTGTGACAACCTTCACGATGGTGGCCGTCAATATTTCCTGTCTGTTTCTGTTCGGCGACGTAACGGACAGGCTCGCCTATCCGGTTATGATAGCGGCCCGTTATATTAGCTATGCGGACTTTTTGCAGCACCTGGAGGCCGTGATCATTGCCATTTGGATTACCGGGATACTGATAAAAGTTTCTTTATTTCTCTATTTGAACTCCGTCTCCGTCGCCCAATTGCTGAACCTGAAGGACTACCGGCCCCTGGTGTTCCCGTTGGCTTTCCTGACGGTGGCCTTTTCGTTCTGGGTTGCATCCAATCAGAGCGAGATTGCCAGCCTGCTCAGCGCCGTCGGCAACTTGTACACGATGATCGCTCTGATCCTGCTGCCCGGCCTTCTGCTGCTTGTCGCGGCAATACGGAACAGCCGATCCCCTTCGCCCGAATGAGCGTCTGGAGAACGGGCAGGAAGAGCGGGCGATCGTTCGTGAAGCGAGGGGGCCGGGTCGTCCTGATCCTCTCCCTGCTGCTGGCTTTGCCGGGATGCTGGGACAGGAAGGAAATCAATGATTTGGCCATCGTGCTCGCCACGGGAGTGGACGTGACTCCAAGCGGAGCGGTCGAACTGTCGGCGCAAATCTTCATTCCCCGGGCAGCGGGAGGCGGCCCGCAAGACAGTACGGGAGGGAGCGGCGGTAATGTAACCGGGGCTACGCTTTTGCGCAAAGGGACCGGCAAGAGCATTGACGAGGCAATGATCGAGCTGCAGCGCAAATTGTCGCGCTATTTGTTCTGGGGGCACAGCGAGGTGATCGTGTTCGGAAAAGAAGCGGCGGAGAAAGGAATCCGCCCCTATCTTGATTTTTTTCTCAGATATTTGCAGTTCCGGGAACACGCTTATGTGTATGTTACACCGGGAACAGCCATTTCCGTGCTGGATCTTCAGCCGCTTCTTGAGCGCAGCACGTCGGAGGAGCTTCGGGAGATGGGCAATATGAAGCTCGGCATGCTTGTTACGCTGAAGCGGCTGACGCAGATGGTGGAAGGGGACAGCCAATCCGCCGTGCTGACGATTGTCGATCCGATCTCATGGAAGCAGGTGAACAGACCGATGCAGATGACGACCGCCATCAACGGGGTGGCGGTGTTCGGCAAGGACAAGCTGGCGAGCATGCTGGGCAAGACGGATACGATCGGGCTGCTGCTTCTCCGCAACGAGCTGGAGACGATGAACTTTTCCTTCGATTTGCAAGGTGTGGAAGGAGTGGTGGCGGTTCATCTGATCCAAGCGAACTCGCGCATCACTCCAAAAATAACTCACGCCGGAGAGTGGCGGATGAACGTCGATATTCAGATATCCGGGGACTTGATTCTGAACACGACGAATACGAACAACATGAGTATCGAGTTCATCCGGAAAGCGAAGGAGGCGTGGAAAGCGCAGCTCGCGGAAACTGTCGAGTCCACGCTGGCGAACGCTCAAAAAAAGCTGCAAATCGATGCGTTCGGTTTCGCCGATCTATTCCGGAACCATTATCCGCGGGAATGGGCAAAGAACAAGCAGGAGTGGGCTGAAATGTTCAGGGAACTGCCGGTAGATGTCAGCATTCGGACCGAAATTACGCGAGTCGGCAAATCGGACTTGCCTCAAGGAATGCCCGCCGATAAAATCCGCAAGAAATAAGGAGGGACGCTTCTGAAAAGCCTTGCAGTAGCCGGTATCGTATGCGTAGCTCTGATTGTCTATTTCGGCTTGTCTTCGGGTGCGCCGGGTATCGGTGTGAAGGAGAAGGCGGTGGCCGGAGGTATTACTTTGGCCGCCTGCCTATTATCCATTATTCTTTTGTTCAAACCGGACCTGCCGGGGCCAAGTGCCTGGATTATGCCGTTGTTCAAACCACTGGCCAATCTGCTTGGGTTAGATTGACCGAAGCGGCACCTGCCCCGGTGGTGCATGAACGGTTAACGATGCAAGCGGAAAGGAACCGTAGCGATAACGATATCTTTTTGCGTGTACAGATAAGCCCGAATGAGCAGGCTCGTCTGGTTATGCAGCAGATTTTGCCACCAATGTTTTGTAATAAATTGCGGAATCAGGATGGTGATATGATCCGTCTCCGCCGTTTTCCACTCCACGGTTTCGATAAATTTGATCAGAGGCTTCATGACGCTCCGGTAGCGGGAACGCAGCACGATAAGTCGGACTCCGGGATTCCACTCTTCCCATTTTTCTTCCATTTTGTGAATTTCATCGTCGTCAAAGCCGACGTAGACGGCAACGACATTATCGGTTAACGATTTGGCGTAGCTGATGGAATTGAGTACGACCCGGGTAATGCCGGCAACGGGAATGACGATGGTGCTTCCCTTGATTTCCGGCTTATCCTTTTCCAGATTTACGCGCAATTCATTAGCGATGTTCATGTAGTGGCTGTGAATGCGGAAGAACAGGAAAATGACGATCGGCAGAAAGATGAAAACCATCCAAACCTGGCTGAATTTGGTGAAAATAAAGATCAGGGTAATCGTGAGCGTAGTGATCATCCCGATCGTATTGATGATGAACTTGACGATCCACGCGGCAGGCTTCAATTTGATCCAGCGAACCATCATGCCGAACTGGGATAAGGTGAACGGAATGAACACCCCGACTGCATAAAGCGGGATCAGGTTTTCCGTATTCCCGTGAAAGAGAATGACCAGCAAAGCGGACAGTACGCCCAGCATGATGATCCCGTTGGAGAAGCCGAGACGGTCTCCGCGGACTTTGAACATGTGCGGCATGAACTTATCTTTGGCGAGCATGAAGGCCAGCAGCGGGAAAGCCGAGTAAGCCGTATTCGCCGCCAGGAAGAGAATGAGCGCTGTCACGCCCTGAATGCAGTAGTACAGCACCCCGCGTCCGAACGTGGCTTCGGCGATTTTCGAAACGACCGTTTCTTCCGGAGACGGCTTGATTCCGTACCAGTAGGCAAGCAGGCTGATGCCGATGAACATGCTGCCCAGAATGGCGCCCATGGCGATCAATGTTTTGGCCGCATTTTTCTCCGCAGGAGCTTTGAAGTTCGGTATCGCGTTGGACACGGCCTCTACCCCGGTCAGCGCGGAGCAGCCGGAACTGAAAGCTTTGAGCAGCAGAAATAAGCTCACATTGCTCACAACGCTTCCGATCTCGGGAACCTCCGCATGAATGCCGCCCGTGAGGTACTTGAACAGACCCGATACGATCAGAAGAAAAATGGCGGCGACAAACAAATAGACCGGCAGTGCGAGAACCGATGCGGATTCGGCAATGCCTCTTAAATTCATGATCGTAAGAAATAAAATCATGACCAAAGAAATCAGCACGCGATGATCGTGCAGTGCCGGAAAAGCGGACGTAATCGCATCCGTGCCCGCGGACGAGCTGACGGCTACCGTCAAAATGTAATCGACCAGCAGCGACCCGCCTGCGACCAGCCCTGTGCCTACGCCAAGATTATCCTTGGCTACGATGTACGCGCCCCCGCCCGACGGATAGGCGTATATGGTCTGCCTGTAGGACAGGACCAGAATGGTCAGCAGCCCCAATACGGCTATGGATATCGGGATGGAGTACCAAACGGCGGCAAAGCCGAGGGTCATCAAAACGAGCAAAATTTGCTCGGTGCCGTAAGCGACGGAAGACAGCGCATCCGATGACAGGACGGCAAGCGCTTTGATTTTCGTCAGCTTCTCGTCCTCGATTTCGTGGGATTTCATCGGTCTCCCGATCAGCATTCTTTTTAATCTGTTTACCATAGTTACCCTCCACCGGCGCTTTCCTGTATGTTCCCCTGAATTAAGTAGTTTCACTTGTCCGCGACTGCCGCAGGGCTATTTTTGGCAGCAAAAAACCACAGGGTCTGACCCTGTGGCTCACGAAATAAGCAGCACGGATTCATCCCTCTCCCATAGTACGCTTACGAAGTTAGCTGTCGGATTCGGACTCTGAGAGTAGCCCTACACGCACGGATGCCGTCCGTACGCGATTCACCCCAAAGGCAATGAACGCCTCATTGGTTCCCCCGTTTTCCTTAGGAAATTCAGCGATAAAGGATTCATATGATTGTACTAAATGAACTACGTTTTGAATAATACGCCTGAAAGGAACTTAAGTAAAGGTTGGAAGTTGGCTTTAAATACCCGGCAGCATATCACAAAACCTAAAGATAGCGTTTACATAAACGCGAATCTTACATTTTCGCACTCAAGATAGCATTTTCATTCGTTTTCGTGAAAATTGAAAAAAGATGCGGTCCGGAATATTTCCCGGACCGCATCGGGTTGTTGAAAAAAAACCTGCGTCATGAGGTGATAGCCCCAATCTGCCTGGCTGCATCAAGAAAACCTGCAAAAATACATGAATTTGCGTCACTGATCGCTGCCTACGAAGAATTCCTGCAAAAGTGCAGGCTTTTCAGCGGGGACACGGGCTCAGGTTCACTTTCAGCGAAAATTCCTGCACTTTTGCAGGCTTTTCGCCCAAATAAGCCAATTTCGCAGAAAAAACCTGCACTTTCGCAGGCTTTTCCCCTATCAAGCGGCTGCCCGCCCAGGAAAAGCGACTGTTCCCCCAAAAATAGCGCCCCGCACAAACGCACCGAGAGCAGCAACAGCGCCCGCGCAAACGCACCGAGAGCAGCAACAGCGCCCGCACAAACGCACCGAGAGCAGCAACTTCGCCCGCACAAACGTACCGAGAGCAGTAATAGCGCCCCGTCCAAACGCACCGAGAGCAGCAACAGCGCCCCACACAAACGCACCGCGCGCAGCTCCCAGCGCGCGGTGTTGCGCTGCATGACGGCGGTCGGTCGGCCATGTGTCGCGACTCGATCAACGCGCTGAGGCGGCTCGGGGACGGCTCCTACAGGACCGGCTGCTTGCCCCACTCGATCCAGTTGTCGCGGGTCGGCCCGTAGATGTCCGGCACGGACAGTCCGGCCTGCCGCATCAGTACGATCATCTGGCCGCGATGATGGATTTCGTGCGAAATGAGGACGCGCAGCGTCAGGCCGTTCGGCCACTGTTCGCCATACATGTCGGTGGACTCGTGGAGCTTGGCGTCCGTCCACTGCGACTGCACGGCATCCAGCATCGCTTGCGAAGCGGCGCGGTAAGTATCAGCAATCTTCGCGGCGGAAGCGGGGGCTTTTTCTTCGCCTTCGGGAGCCTGGAACTGCAGGCCTGTCCGCGAAAGCATCTCGTGGATCGTCGTGGCGATATGCCAGCCGATCTGTCCCAGCGGACGGAAGTTCGACTCGCTTCCCTGGCTCAGAGATGCGTCGGTGAGCGCGTCCAGCACGCGCTGTGTGGTTTTGGTTTCGTTGCTCCATTCGGCTGCGAACGCTTGAATCGATGTAATCATGGGGGAGAAGCCTCCTTGTTATGCGTAATAGCCTTAGTATAAAGGAGCCTCCCTGACAACAGGTTGTCAGTGTTTTTTAGGAATAGAGCGCGGCGACTTGCTGCGCTTTTTCTTTGACGATGCCGGCGATGTGCGCGGGCTCCAGAATGCGCAGGCTGGGGCCGTAGCTGAGCAGCATGCCGTACAGCCAGGGCTCGTCAGGCTGGACCGCGGTGACGAGCAGCGTGCCGTCAGGCTGAGCCGTAATTTGCTCGGGATGGAAGTAGTCTTCCACCTGAGCGCGGACATTCGGCTGCATGTGCAGGAGGAGTTTGACGTAGGACGCCTCGGGCCTTTTGCCTATCTTATAGGACAGCGTCTCCAGCGTCTCGGGCCTGCGCACGAACGTCTCGGGAAGCATGGCGATGTCCTTCATGCGCGATAAGCGGAAGACGCGGTAATCGCCCCGCAGCAGGCAGTAGGCGTGCAAATACCAGCCGAAGCCTTTGATGACGATGCCCATAGGCTCGACGGTGCGCTCGGAAAGCTCGCTTTGGGATGTCGTGTATTGAAAGCGGATAAGCTTCGTTTGGCGGATTGCGTGGCGCAGCGACTGCAGCTTCTCTTTTTCGGCGCTGCTTCTGTGCCACGGATTCATATCGATGACGAGGTGATTGTGCAGCTCGGACACCGTCTTTTGCTCGGACTTGGCGACCAGCGCGCCTACTTTGTCCAGCAGGCCTCCGATTTCTTGCTCGCCGATGCTGGAGCGGATGCCTTTGAGCCCGGTAATAATCGATTGCAGCTCCTCAAGCGTGAGAAACTGCCGCTCCAGCCGGTACTGGTCCATAATTTCATAGCCGCCGTTTGCGCCGGCATAAGAGGCGATCGGAATGCCCGCCTGATTGATCGTTTCCACATCGCGGTATACGGTTCTCAGCGATACCTCAAAGCGCTCCGACAGCTCTTTGGCGCAGATTCGTTTACGGTTCAGCAGCAGCATCGTTATTGCAAGCAGACGATCAAGCTTCAATGGTCGCACCTCATCCATAAAATTTTAGTTCTCAATCAATTCGATTCGGGGATGGGCGAATCCTTTTGGAAATTAGATTTGCAAAGCCCATCCTTATTCCGAATAGTTGATGGAAAAATTAGAAAAAATAAGACCGCTACGAATTCAAAAGGAAAAGAGTGGAGCGCATTGTTCAGAAAAATAGCGAAAACCGCCCTGCATGCAGCGGCGGTCGGAGTGTTATTAAGCGGCTTAGCCTTGCAGGGGATAAACGCGGCAGCGGCGGAAGAGCGCCGGGAGCCGTCAACCCCGGGGCCGGGAGCGGGGGCGGGGGCGGAACAAGGCCTGCTGCTGCAGACGAGAGAAATCGATGTGACCGGCGACGGCAAGCCGGAGTTGGTGGCGCTGGGCGGAACGAAGGCGGACGCTGCGGGCTCGTATTTTTCCAGGCTGTTCGTTGTCGTAACCGGCGGCCAAGGCCGGAATCAGGTGGTGATTCCGCTGCAGGGAGGCCACAACCCGAACATGCGGTTCTGCGATTTCAACGGCGACAAGCTGCCCGAAATTTATGTCTCCGCAGAAACCGGCGGCAGCGGCGGAGCGTCCCGTTCCCACATCTATTCGCTGCAAAATAATGTGCCCACAGCCCTGCCGGTCCCTGAGCCGCTTCGCGTGACGGCGAAGTTCAAGCATAACTACGTGGTAAAGCTGAAAATCGAAGAAACGGGCAAATCTTTCAAAATCGACCTCAAGGAGAAAAAGCAGGATTACGATCAGTCCGGCGTATACAAAAACGGCATGCTTGTCAAACCGTTTCTCGTTAGCGTTAATCCGTACAGCGACTTGCAGACGATGGATGCCGATCAGGACGGCGTATGCGAACTGAAAGGCGTTCAAAGAATCGCAGGCATGGCTGACGCCGATACGCTAGGTTATGCATTGTCGATCTGGAAGTGGAAGGAAGGCAAGTGGGCGCTCGTTTCTTCGAAGGTGAAGAAATCGCTGTAGCGCTTATACCCAGTTGCCCTTACGGAACAGGGGTTCGCGGGTTCCATCCTCCGTAATGCCGTCGATATCCATTTCGGCCGAGCCGATCATGAAGTCTATGTGGATCAAGCTTTTGTTATAGCCGTGCTCGGCCAGCTCTTCGGCGCTCATCGCCGATCCGCCCTCGATCGTGAACGGGTAGGAATTGCCCAGCGCGACGTGGCAGGATGCGTTCTCATCGAATAGCGTATTGTAAAAAATAATGCCGGAGCGGGAGATCGGCGAATTATGCGGCACCAAAGCGACTTCGCCCAGGTACCGGGCTCCTTCGTCTATGTCCAGTATCTTGTTCAGCACTTCCTGGCCTTTCTCCGCCGTCGCCTTGACAACTTTGCCGTTCTCGAACGTCAAAGTAAATCCGTCGATCAGCGAGCCCTGATAGCTCAGCGGCAGCGTGCTGCGCACGGTTCCGTTCGTGCCGTCCCTGCGCGGCATCGTAAACACTTCCTCCGTCGGCATGTTCGGAACGAACGGAATGCCGCTTTCGGTGTCGCTGCCTGCGGCAACCCACACATGCTTGGAAGCGAGCTCGATGTAGAGGTCCGTTCCCGGCGACTGCAGATGCAGCTGCTTGAATCTCTTCGCATTCAGCATTTGCTGCTTGCCGGTCAGCACGGCCAAATGCCGCTTCCATGCCTCCACAGGATCGGCAGTATTGACGCGGGTGAGCGTGAAAATCTGCTCCCACAGCTTCTCGATCCGCTCGGCTTCGCCAAGTCCGGGGAATACCTTGGCCGACCATTCCGGCGTCGGGAAGGAAACGAGCAGCCAGTTCACCTGGTTGTTGCGCAGGTACTTCAGGAAGCCTTCCCGGGCTGCGGCGGCCGTTTTGGTGGACGTAGCGATGCGGTCCGGGGCGATATCCGTGAGCAAGTCCGAATTGGGCGCGTAGATCTGGAGGAAGGCTGCACCGCCTTTGGCCAGTTCTTCCAGCCCGTTCGCTCTCCACATCGGGTATTCCAGCAGGGATGACTCGGGCGCGTGCTTCAGGCGGATCGCCTTCACTTCGTCATCGTCCCAATCGACGACGACGTCTTTTGCCCCCGCTTCATAAGCTTTCTTGGCTACTTTACGGACAAAATCGGCGCAAGATATCGGCGTCATGATAACGAGCGTCTGGTCTTGCTGTACATTCAGGCCCACCTTTACGGCAAGCTCTGCATATTTATCCAAATTGGACTCAAAATTCTCCATCGGCGCTGGCTCCTTTATATTTTGCTAAGAATTAGTGTATGATAGAAAATAAAACTTTAAACCCGAGGGAGAAAGGCTGGCATCAATGGAAACGAAGAGCACTCCATCCAATTTCATTAAAAACATTGTAATCGAAGATTTGCAATCAGGCAAAGTCAGCCAGATCGTCACCCGATTCCCCCCGGAGCCGAACGGATACCTTCACATCGGGCACGCGAAGTCGATCTGCCTCAATTTTGAGCTGGCCGACGAGTTCAAAGGCTTGACCAACCTGCGTTTTGACGATACGAATCCGGTTAAGGAAGATACGGAGTATGTAGAATCCATTAAAGAGGACGTGGCTTGGCTCGGCTTTCAATGGGACGGCTTGTTCTTTGCCTCCGACTACTTCGAGGAAATGTACAACCGCGCGCTCGTCTTGATCCGCAAGGGCCTTGCCTATGTAGACGACCAAACGGCCGAGCAAATCCGCGAATCCCGCGGAACGCTGACCGAGCCCGGCAAAGAAAGCCCGTTCCGGGGCCGCAGCGTGGAGGAGAATCTGGACCTGTTCGCACGGATGCGCGCAGGCGAATTCAAGGATGGCGAAAAGGTGCTCCGCGCCAAGATCGATATGTCATCGCCGAACATCAACTTCCGCGATCCGGTCATCTACCGCGTCGTTCACGCGCATCACCACAATACAGGGGACAAATGGTGCATCTACCCGATGTACGCCTTTGCCCACCCGCTGGAAGACGCGATCGAAGGCGTGACCCATTCCATTTGCACGCTGGAGTTCGAGGATCAGCGCCCGTTTTACGATTGGGTGATCCGCGAATGCGAGATGCCGAACGTGCCGAGACAGTACGAGTTCGCACGGCTCAACCTGACGAATACCGTCATGAGCAAAAGAAAGCTCAAGCTCCTCGTCGACGAGAAAGCGGTTGACGGTTGGGACGACCCGCGGATGCCGACGATCTCGGGGCTGCGCCGCAGAGGCTATACGCCTGAAGCGATCCGCAATTTTGCGCGTGAAATCGGCGTAGCGAGAAGCTACAGCGTCGTCGACAGCAAAATGCTGGAGCACTTCATCCGCGAGGATTTGAAGCTGAAGGCGCTGCGCACGATGGGCATTCTGAACCCGCTCAAAGTCGTGATTACGAACTACCCGGAAGATCAGACCGAAATGCTGGATGCGGAAAACAATTCGGAAAATCCGGAAATGGGCCACCGCCAAATTCCGTTCTCCCGCGAAATCTACATCGAGCAGGACGATTTCATGGAAAATCCGCCGAACAAATATTTCCGCCTATTTCCCGGCAACGAAGTGCGTCTGAAGCACGCTTACTTCATCAAATGCAACGATTTTATTAAGGACGAGAACGGCAAAGTCGTCGAGCTGCACTGCACATACGATCCCGAAACGAAGAGCGGAAGCGGATTTACCGGCCGCAAAGTGAAAGGCACGATCCATTGGGTGGACGCCAAACACGCGGTTCCTGCGGAATTCCGCTTGTATGAGCCGCTTATTCTGGACGATAACGACGATGACGCCGCCTCCTTCCTGGAGAAGCTGAACCCGAACTCGCTGCAAATCGTGCAAGGCTTCGTCGAAGACAACATGAAGCAGGCGAAGGCGCATGACAAGTTCCAATTTTTCCGTCACGGTTATTTCAACGTGGATCCGAAGCATACGACCGTCGACCGTCTCGTGTTCAACCTGATCGTCTCGCTCAAAAGTTCATTTGAAGTATAAAACCACAAGGCTGTTCCTCCGTCATCCTCCGATGACTGCGGGAGCAGCTTTTTTTCGCCGTTTTGGTCAAAATCGTTCACAACTTTGTAACGTGCCTCCCTCTTTTATGAAAATAAATCATGAAAACGGCTTTGAAATCGGTCGCAAGTCCAGTTTCTTGTTCAGACCCGCGATTCGTGAAATTTGGGTTTGAACGAAGTATAATGGAACCAGACAGGTTGCGACGGAGAGACAAGGAGGGCACGATGAAGAAAACCGTTTTGATCGTTGACGATGACGTGAACATTTGCCGCATTACCAAGCTCTATGTGGAGAAGGGCGGTTTTCAAGTGGAAACGGCGCACGACGGCGATGCCGCGCTGAAACTGTTCGAACGGTTGAATCCGGATTTTGTGGTGCTGGATTTGATGCTGCCGAAGCAGGACGGCTGGAGTGTCTGCAATCAGATTCGCGCCAAAAGCGACGTGCCCATCCTGATGCTGACCGCCAGAGGACAGGTGGAAGAACGGATCGAAGGGCTGCAAATGGGAGCCGACGATTATATGGTCAAGCCGTTCGATCCGAACGAGCTTGTCGCCCGTATTACGAGCATTTTGCGCAGAGCGTCAGGCCGGCTGGAAACTCCCGTCAAAACGGATGTTTACGAATTCGGCAGCTTGCGCATCGACGCCATCTCGCATGAAGTCACGGTTGATGGCAAAGAAGTATCGCTGCCGAAACGGGAATATGACCTCATGCTGTTTTTCGCCCGTTTTCCGAATCAGGTGTTCTCCAGGGAAGATTTGATTTCGAAAATATGGGGCTGGGACTTTGACGGCGACGACCGCGTGGTCGATGTCTATATCAAGCGCATCCGGCAAAAGCTGAAGGCGATGACGGAAAAAGACAATGAGTGGAATATCCGCACCGTATGGGGCATCGGTTATAAATTCGAGGGAGCGGACTCATGCTGAATTCTTTTTACCGGAAGCTGCTGTTTGTTTACATGGCTATTACGCTCGTCTCGATCCTCGCGATCGCGGCTACGATCGGCTATACCATGAGGCAGAAAACGTACGAGCACAGCGAGAAGCTGCTTCAGGAAAAGATCGGCCAGGTCGAGGAACTTGCCAAAGGCTTGTTTGACGGATCTACCACGCAAAAGGAGTTTCGCAGACAAATCACCGCTCTGGAAAAAACGTCCGAAGTGCGGGTTTCCGTCATCAGGCATCCCAGTGTCAATCAAGAAAAGATCATCCCGCTGGGGGAAGTGCCGGAACGCAATGAATGGGTGCAGAGCGTGCTTAACGGCGAACAAATTACGGTCAAAGGCCCCTTTACCCAGAACAGCAAAGTGAATATGCTGATTGTCGGACAACCGGTCCTGCTGGATAACAAGGTTGCCGGCGGTCTGTTCCTGTATACCCCGCTGCGCAGCATCCAGGGGGTGATCGGCGGGATCAACCAGGCGATTATGATGTCCGCCGTTCTAATCGCGCTGATGGCGGGGATCGTGCTGTACGCCGTTTCGCGGCATTTTGTGAAGCCGATACAGCTTATGAGCCGAACGGCGGAAGCTTTGGCGACGGGGGATTTCAGCGGCCGGGTGCCGGTGCGCGGGAAAGACGAAATCGCCTCTTTGGCAGGTTCGCTCAACCGGATGGCGGGCAAACTTGAGAAAGTCGAAGAGGGGCGCAAGCGTTTCCTCTCGGAAATTTCGCATGAGCTGCGGACGCCGATTACGACGATCCGCGCATCTCTGCAAGGCATCGTCGATGAAGTCGTCGATCCCGCGGACGCCCGCGACTTTATCCAGGTGTCCCTGTCCGAGACGAAGCGTCTCAGCCAGCTGGTGGACGATTTGCTGCAGCTTTCGTCCTTTGACGAGAAGCGGGTGACGCTGAGCCGGGTCGAGGCGGACGCTGCGGAGCTTGCGCAGGACGTAGCGACCGGACTGACGATGAAAGCGAAGGCTAACGCCATCGAGCTGTGGGTCGAGGCGCAGGAAGCTCCTTTCGTACTTTATATGGACCCGGACCGGATCAAGCAAGTGTTCATCAATTTGCTGGACAACGCAATCGCGCATATCCCGCCGGGGAGCACGGCCGGAATCCGCTTGAAGGAGCTAAGAGGCGAACGCTGGATCGAGGTATGGGATAACGGCCCCGGCATTCCGGCGGAGAAGCTGCCATATATATTCGACCGGTTCTACAAGGTGGACGAAAGCCGCAACCGCACCGGCGCGGGCCTCGGCCTCGCCATTTGCAGAAGCATCGTAGAGGCGCACGGAGGCTGGATTCGGGTGGAGTCCATGCCCGGCAGAGGCACAGTTTTCTCGATTCAACTGCCGCCTGCGCCGAAGTCAAACTTATGACATATTTTTCCGCTATGATGGGGGTAAATAGTAAAAAACCGTATTTGAATATAGAGGAGTGTGTATGATGATGCATAGAGAATTGATGGGAATCGCGCTGGCAGAGCTTATAGCTTCAGGCATTCCGACGATGGCCGAAGCGGAGCTGGAGGCCGCGGTTGAAACGTCTATAAGCTCCGGTTTTTATCCGGGCAAGCGGCTGCTGCAGGACAGGGCGCTGTCCAGGCTGCAGGCAAAGGCGGCGAAGCTGGGCATCGGTACTATGGCCGGTAAAACGCAGGAGGAGCTCAAGACGGAGATTCAGGAGGCTGAGCTGGCAAAGCTGCAAGGAACAGCGAGAACACTCGGCATCGGCACGGACGGATTGACGGCGAAGCAGCTTCGCTCCGCGATCGGGCAGGCCCGGGAGCAAAAGAAAATCGGCAATCTGCTCAAGCGGGCGCATAAGCTTGGCATCAGCATCGACGGCAAAACCAAGGAGCAGCTCTGGGCTGACGTGCAAGCGGCCCTCAAGGCCAAGTGGCCAAAACCGAGCCGGCGCAGCGGCCGGGCAATATTAACATAAATGCGGTTGCTATAGCGAGCCCGGGGACAAAAGCTCCCCGGGTTTTATTGTGCTGCACGCAATTGGCGCACCTATCGCTCCCTGATGTAATAGTCTGTAATACGGAAGATTCATTCAGGGAGGGGTATTCATGAAAACGGTAAAGCTGCAAAGCTCTCGCAAAAAAATCGTTCTCCCCGCACTCGCGCTGCGTAAAGCGGCAGCAATCATGCTTCCTTTCTACTGCAAAATAGCTGCCAGCCGCCCTTTTGCCGAGAAATGGGCCAAAGCCGTGCGCGAAGCGGATCTGGCGGTCATGGAAAAGATGCTCCGCTCCGTGATCGGCGCTGAGCCGCTATCCTCGCTTGCCTCGAACGGCATCGGCTATTTCGTTGATTTTCCGCTGCCGAAGCCGATCTATGCAATTACCAATGCGACATCGATCCGCCCGGGGCAGGCGCAATTCACTTTTAACGGCTCGATCCATCGGGCGATAGCCAGGGAGGTCGTCCCGCTTTACCGGGAGCTCGCCCGCAATCCGCAATATGCCGCGCTCGTGGCCCATGCGATCAAACAGGGGAATAAAGCGTTCCTCAGCCGGCTGATCCGCAGCACCGTCAGGACGAAACGGCTGATCAGCCTGGAGATCGCGTATTCCGGCATGTTTCTGGGCTTTAAGTACCCCGCCAGCAAATACGTGTACTACAACGAGCTTTTCCGGGACGATGTGATGTGACAAGCCAACGGGCCGTCAAAGACGCCGTTAAGCTTCGGCTCGGCTCATGGATGGACCCTGATGCTGGAGAAGCCGGGCTAGTGCATCGCCGGAGCTGGCGCGGCACAGAAGCTTGCGTTATGGCCTGTATTATTCAAACTGTTGAGAAGCTCATTTGCTGTGCTGGGGATAAGGCGAGAAGAAGAAAACCTGCAAAAGTGCAGTTTTTTGCTCGTCAATGCGCCAGCAGCGAAAAATTCCTGCAAAAGTGCAGCAATTTCATCTAGCCCCCGGGCTTAGACCCATTTCAACCGGAAATTCCTGCACAATCGCAGGCTTTTCGCCAAAACGAGCCGCTTTCATCGAAAAAGCCTGCATTTTTGCAGGTTTTACCGCTGCTGCCAGGCCATCGAACGAATGGCTGCGGCACGAAGTATATAAATTTCCAGATAGAGTCCCCTTTGTTTCACCTCAATATTTTAGTAAAAAGTTTGTAATTAGTATAAAGAAATGGAAGTACAGCTGGTGCATTTTAGGGAAAGTGTGATTTGATTTTTGAACATCCGCTTGGCTACAATGGAAGGAAAAACGCGGTGAGGGGATAGCCTTTGATTTATATCGGATTAAGCGGATGGGGCGACCATGATTTGGGCGAAAACAGCCGTGGAAAATTGCAAATATACGGGGCGCATTTTCCGATTGTGGAGCTGGACAGTTCCTTTTATGCTGTTCAACCGGAGCGCAATTACCGCAAATGGTTGGATGAAACGCCGGGCGGGTTCGGCTTTATTGTTAAAGCATATCAGGGCATGACGGGCCATTTGCGGGGCGAGAATCCTTTTGCCGGAACGGAGCAGATGTTTGACGCTTTTTTGGCATCGGTGCGTCCGGTACAGGAGGCGGGCCGGTTGAAGGCGGTACTGTTTCAGTATCCGCCATGGTTTGAATGCAGCAAGGCGAATGTCGACTTGCTCCGCTATGCGAAGGCCAAGATGGGCAGCCTGCCGGCCGCGCTGGAGTTTCGCCATCAGAGCTGGTTTGCGGATGGGATGATGGAGAAGACGCTGGCTTTTATGCAGCGGGAAGGCTGGATGCACAGCATTTGCGATGAGCCGCAAGCGGGGATCGGTTCGGTGCCGACGGTTTTGCGGGCGACGCACCCGGACATGACCATCGTTCGTTTTCACGGCCGCAACGTAAGCGGTTGGAAGCAAAACAGCGAGACAAACTGGCGCGATGTCCGGTATTTATATCATTACAACCGGCAGGAGCTGCTGGAATGGAAAGAGCGGCTGCTGCAGCTGCAGGAGCAGGTGAAGGATATATGCGTTATTTTCAACAACAACTCGGGGGGACATGCGGCGGGCAACGCCAAAGAACTGATGGAGATGTTGGGGCTCGACTACGAGGGGCTGGCGCCGAGGCAGCTGGATTTGTTTTGAGTGAAAGGAAACGAGTGCAAAAAGAGACCTGTTCGGGGCGATAGCAGGTCTCTTTTTACTTGCGTTTAGCGAAGCAGCCAGGGATTGAATTCGGGTCTGCCGTGGATTGGCAGTCTTTTTGGCGGTTAAGGGGCGGGGAAGTCCCTTATAACGAATTTGTACCTGTCCGGCAAGCTGAGACGGGGATAAAATGTTCATAATGAATTTGTAACCTTTCGTAGAGGAGAGGGATTGATGAACATAAGGGGCGCTGTTTTGAACTTGGAGGAGTGTAAAAGGATCGCGGCCAGGCTGCGGGCGGCCGGTTGTGTTTTCGCCGAGGATGAGGCCCGGCTGCTCATTTCTGCGGCGCGGACGCCGGCCGACCTTACCGGCATGGTGGACCGGCGGGTTGCCGGCCTGCCCCTCGAGCACGTCATCGGCTGGGCGGAGTTTTGCGGTCTGCGGATAGAAGTGGACCCGGGAGTTTTCGTCCCCCGGCAACGCAGCGGATTTCTTGTCCGCCAGGCCGCCGCCTTCGCTCGTGCCGGAGCCGTAGTGGCGGACCTGTGCTGCGGCACGGGCGCGCTGGGCGTCGCGCTGGCCGCCGCGCTGGCCGCCGGTCTGGACCGGGTCGAGCTGCACGCCGTCGACATCGATCCCGCTGCGGTGCGCTGCGCTCGCCGCAACGTCGCTGCTGCCGGAGGTCACGTGTACGAAGGTGACCTCTACGAGCCGCTGCCGGCTGCTCTGCGCGGCCGGGTCGATATCCTGATCGCTAACGTACCCTACGTGCCAACGGAAGCGATCAGGCTTTTGCCGCCGGAGGCCCGCATTTATGAGGCGCGGGTGGCGCTCGACGGAGGCGCGGACGGGCTCGACCTCCAGCGGCGGGTCGCCGCTGCGGCGCCTCTTTGGCTGGCGCCGGGCGGCCGCCTGCTGGTCGAGACGAGCGAGCGGCAGGCTCCGCAGACCGTCGAGATTTTTGCCCGCAGCGGGCTGATCCCGCAGGTGGCGAGTTCCGACGAACTGGACGCCACCGTCGTCATCGGAACCAGGCCGAACCTTTAGAGCCGATCATCAGGCGGCTGCCACTAGTCGCAACGTTTCTTGCATCCCTTGACTCTTACATTAATGTCATGGCTTAGAATAGGTTTGAAGCGCTATGGCTGTACGAACAAGGAGGAAATGGAAGAGATGGATGGAAAAACGGCGGACATTTTGGCGATATCCGGCAGCCTTCGGGCAAGCTCGTCGAATACGATCCTTTTGCGCGCAGCGGCGGCTTTGGCCCCCGGCTCTATGACGGTTACGTTGTATGGAGGGATCGGGGAGCTCCCGCATTTTAACCCTGATCTGGACGGGGAGGAGCCGCCTGCCGCGGTCAACGATTTTCGCGCTCGGCTGAAAGCGGCTGACGGAGTGCTTCTATGTACGCCCGAATATGCGAACGGAGTACCGGGCGTTTTGAAAAACGCCCTCGACTGGATCGTATCTTCGGGTGAATTTTTGAACAAGCCTACGGCTGTGATTAGTGCGTCCCCGCTGGCGACAGGGGGCGGGCAGGCGCATGCCTCGCTAATGCTGACTCTGCGTATGCTGACATCGCATGTAGTAGAAGGGGGAACGATGCTCGTGCCCTTCGTGAACAAGAAGCTGAGCGCGGAAGGCAGCATCACCGACGCAGCCACCTCACTGGAGCTGGCCGCCCTTCTTCATGCGTTGCTGCGCGGCATCCCTGAGGAAGACGCCCCCAAAGGCTTCCGTTAAGTAAAACACCTTCCTTCTCGCTGAAATGCGAACGCAAGGGAGGTGTTTTTTTGAGGTGTTTTTTTCGTGGGGCGTGCTAAGGTGCGGCAGGCATACATGCAGGCCTCTGGGACAAGGGGCCCGAGAGGGAAAAGCCTGCGAAAGTACAGGTTTTTTCTGTAATCATGGTTCATTTTGGCGAAAAACCTGCAAAAGTGCAGGAATTTTTGCTGAAAGTGAACCTGAGCCCATGTCCTCGCTGAAAAGCCTGCACTTTTGCAGGAATTCTCGGTGGCCAGCGATTAAAGACGCAAATTCATGTATTTTTGCAGGTTTTCTTTGCGCGGCCAGGCAGATTGTGGCTATCGCCTCTGACGCGGGGGTTTTTCAACAGCCTGACTTTTGCAGGTTTTCTTCACGCAATCAGGCAAATTGTGCGTCAGGTTCAGGCATATGGGTTACTGGGCAGCTTGCAAAAGTGCAGGGATTTTCGCATTGTACAGACCCCTTCGAAGTGTGCTGGATATTTGTCGAATAATGCTGCAAACTAGAAGGTGAGCAGGCGCATCGGCCGCCGCCGGCAGAGGTCGCCCGCCGCCATGCAGAGCTGCAGCACACCCGGCGGGATTCGACGGAGCGGTGGAACTTATAGCAGGATCGTACCGTCAGGGGCGCATGTTCCTGGCGTTTTTTCCGGTTGTTTGCTAAAAAAGTCGAATTCGTTGGGTAGTTAGGTCGAATCCAGGATAGCAAAAAAAGCGACGCACCGTTAATGTGGGTATTAAGATCGCGATGTAACATCATATGTGAGAATAATCCGGTTTAAAAAGGAGAGCGGCTCTATGAACCTGCCCAAGCTGCACATTCCCTGGAATTCGATCAGGTTCAAGTTGGTCATCAGCTTTTTGCTTGTCGCCATCCCTTTGCTGGGGCTGCTTTTTTATAATAATTTTTACGCGATTCACGTAGTCCGCGAGCAGGTCGCGATGTCCAACAAAAATATGATCTCCCTGTATATGGGGCAAATCGACAGCGGGCTGGATGAGGCGGATAAATACTTGAATTCTCTGCTGTCGGCCAATTTTGAGCTGCAAATCCTGAGGAGCCCGCCTACGCCGGATGATTATATGCTGGCCAAGATTCATCTGTCGGACAAGCTTTCGAATGACATATTAATGTATAAAGTCGATTCCTACTTTATATATTCGCCGGCGCAAAAAGACTTGCTGGATGTTGTCAAAAACCAGGTGTCCGATTCGGGCGAAAGGGATTTTGTCAGGGAGTATTTGCGGACGGAACTGGGGGGCGCGCCTGAATCCGGGCCGTCCTTGCAGGGCAACTGGTTTGTCAAAAAGATTAACCGCGATTATTATTTGTTTCGCATTCTCAAGCTGGGCAATATGTACGTAGGCGCCTGGGTCAATGTCAAAACGTTAATGCTGCCGCTGACGCTCATTCATATCGGGGAAAAGGGAGCTTCCATGTTCGTCACGGACCGCGGCGAGCCGATGACCGACGATGCGCGCGCGCCGGCCAAGGACGTTGATTTAAGCCGGAGCTTCCAGCAGTATTATTTGACCGGAGCCAAGAATCAATTCCTGATCGTCGGCGAACGGTCCAAGAAAGCGAATTTCAGCCTCGTTGCGATGATACCGAATGAGACGATTTTGCAAAACTTGCCTTATTTGAATCGAATCGTGTTTGTGGTTTCTTTTTTGGGATTGCTGCTGCTGCCGGGGTTTTTGCTGTTCCTTCGCAAGACGATGCTGATTCCGCTGATGCGGATTGTGTCGGCCATGAAGCGCATCGGGGAAGGAGGCGTCAAAGTGCGGATTCAGCCGTACCCTGCTTCCGACGAGTTCCAACTGCTGCATACGACCTTCAACAAGATGATCGGCCAGATCGAAGAATTGAAAATTCATGTGTACGAGGAGCAAATCAGCAAGCAGAAGGCGGAGCTCCAGTATTTGCAATTGCAGATCAACCCGCATTTTTTCCTGAATTCCTTGAACATTTTGTACAATCTGGCTTTGGTCAAAGACTATGAGCTGATCCAGGAAATGACGCTGCGCCTGGTCAAATATTTTCGCTATATGTTAAAAAGCAATTTGACGTTCATCCCGTTGAACGATGAGCTGGAGCATGTGCGCAACTACATCCGGATTCAGGAGCTGCGGTTCCAGCAAACGTTGAACTTCCGCATTGAGACGCCTGAATCGTTCCATAAAATTCACGTGCCTCCGCTGGTCATACAGACGTTCATCGAGAATTCGATCAAGCATGCGCCGCAGATGGATGTTCCTCTTGCGCTCTTTATTCGAATCGAGATGGAGGATTCGCAGCCGGACCCGCATATACGGATCGAGATTGGCGATACGGGCAGAGGATTTCCGGAGGCGGTTTTGCAGGAGCTCAGGGTAGGCAATCGGATTATAGATGAGCAGGGGGAGCATATCGGAATTTGGAATGTGTGGCACCGGCTGAGGCTGCTGTACGGCAACCGCGCCCGCATTTCGTTCTCGAACCGTACGCCTTCGGGAGCGCTAGTCCGAATCGAGCTGCCCCTGCAGCCGGATCACTAATGAATGGGAGGTTCCAACTATATGTTTCATTTGCTCATCGTCGATGACGAACCTCTTGCTGTCAGAGGCGTAAAGACAGTCGTGAATTGGGACAAAATCGGAGTTTCCGCCATCTATGAAGCTTATAACGCCGCACAGGCCAAAGAGATTTTCGCCAACCATCACATCGACATCATGCTTTGCGACATTGAGATGCCGCAGGAGAACGGGCTGAAGCTGCTGTCCTGGGTGAAAGAGCATTATCCCGCGACCGAGACCGTGTTCCTGACCTGCCACGCGGACTTTGCTTTTGCCAGAAAAGCGATCCAACTGGGCAGCCTGGACTATTTGCTAAAGCCGATTACGCCCGAAGATCTGGAGGATGTGATGGTCAAAGCGATCGGAAAGGTGCGCAAAGAAAGCGAATTGGCGCAAATCAGCCAATCCTGGGTCCAGCATCATCCTTTGTTCATCGAACGGTTTTGGCTGGATATCGTGAATTTGGTTATTCCGTCCAATCCGGATGCCGTCCGTAAGGCGATGGATGAGCGGAAAATTACGTACGCCAAAGACATGCGTGTGCTGCCCGTGCTGATTCATGTGCAGAGATGGCATAAGACGCTGACTTTGCGGGATGAAAAAATTTTGGAATACGGCTTGAAAAATGCCGCGGCAGAAGTCATTCGCGAACTGGGCATCGACGCGCAGCTGATGTCTTTGGATCGCAACGAAATGCTTGCCGTGCTCCTGCTGCCCGCAGATGCCCGGCTGGATGCCAACCTGTTGAAAAGCAAGCTGGAGGCGTATATTTCATCGTGCTACCGCTACTTTTATTGCGACCTTTCCTGCTATGTCGGGGACGCGTCTCTGATTCATGAAATGCCCGAGATGGTGCGCCAACTGCTCAGCCTTAAGAAAAATAATGTCGCCTATTACAACCGGGTGTTCCTGCGCAGCTGGCAGCCGCAGTCGTCCGTTTCGGCGGCGATGCCCGATATGAAAGTATGGTCGGTCATGCTGGCGCAGGGCGCTCAAGATCAGGTGCTGGCCGAGGTTAAGCATTATTTGACGAAAACCGTGCAAAATTCGGGGATGGACGCAGCCTTCATGCACCAGTTCCATCACGATTTTATGCAGATTGTATACTCCGTCCTGAAGGAGAAGGGGATTCAGGCCCGCGAGCTGTTCAAGGACAGCAGGTCCATTGAATTGTCCGCGGGGAGCGGCCGCTCGGTCATGGATATGCTGGAATGGATTCAGCATATGGTCGCCAAGGCGATGGATCATATCCGCGAAATCGAAGCGACGCACTCGGTAGCCTCCAAAGTCGGGAAATATATTTCCAAGCATTATGACCAGGACTTGAGCCGGGAGCATATCGCCAATCAGTTTTTTCTCCATCCGGACTATTTGGATCGTATGATGAAGAAGGAAACCGGGATGTCCATGAAGGAATATTTGCTCCACGAGCGCCTGCGGATCGCGCAGGAGCTGTTGAACAAGACGGATATGCCGGTCACCGATGTGGCTACGCATGTGGGGATGAATAACCTTTCCTATTTTACGAAAGTGTTCCGCAAGCACGCCGGCCTCAATCCGAGCGACTACAGGCAGCGTGCCAAAAAGTGACTTTTAGGTCGAATCCGTGTTAATGAAAAGTCGAAATGAGCATAGTAGATCCATCGGTGCAGCCGTACAATCAAGGTAGCTTCATAATTTACTCAAATGGGGGAGTACAATGAAAAGAACAACCAAATTGTTGGGCGTTGTATTAGCGGGAAGCATGATAACGCTTACGGCATGCGGGGGCAAGGACGCCGCGGGCAATTCCTCGGCTTCGCCGTCCGGCGCGGCAGGGGGCAAAGAGGCCCCTTACGAACTGACCGTGGCCTTCTCCGCGTACAATGCGATACCTTCCAATATGCAGGAAGTGCAGGACGCTATCAATAAAATTACGCTGCCGAAAATCAATGCTACGGTGAAACTGACTCCGATCAATGTCGGCTCTTGGGCTCAGCAGTCCAACCTGATGCTCTCCAGCAATGAAAAATTGGATCTGATGTTCGTTTCCGGAAGAACGTATACGAGTTACGTAGCCAAAAGCCAGCTGATGAAGCTGGACCCGCTGCTGGATCAATACGGGCAGGATATCAAGAAAGTATTTGATCCGGCCTCGCTCAGCGCGACCAAAGTGAACGGCAGCACGTACGCGATTCCGAGCAATCGGGATTTGGCCGTAAATTACGGCGTGAATATAAAGAAAGAATATTTGGATAAATACAAAATCGATGCGAACAGCATCAAGACATTGGACGACCTCGAGGGCGCGCTCAAAACAATCAAAAGCGCCGAGCCGAATCTGACGCCGCTTGTTCCGCAGACATCAGGCTTATCCTTCCTGGACAGCTACAGATGGTTCGATAATTTGGGCGACGCCATCGGCGTCCTGCCGAATTACGACAACAACCTGAAAGTTGTCAATCTCTATGAAACACCCGAATATGCGGCATTCGTGAAGAAAATGAGAAGCTGGTACACGGCCGGCTACATTATGCAGGATGCGGCGACGAATAAGGACGGCAGCTTCGCTCTGCTGAAAGCCGGCAAAGGCATCGCCTATCTGACGAATCAAAAGCCGGGCATGGATATGCAGGATAGCCGGGGCGTAGGGGCGCCGATAACGACGATTCCTCTGACTCCGGCCACAATGACAACATCGACGGTTGCAACCATTATGTGGGGCATCCCGATCAATGCGAAAAAACCGGACAAATCGATGCAGTTCCTGAATTTGATGTATTCCGACAAAGACATCGTTAACCTGCTTGACTGGGGGATTGAAGGCAAAGATTACGTCAAAAAGGCTGACAACAGCGGCGTAATTGAATATCCGGCCGGAATGGACGCCAAATCGGTAGCTTACGCTCTAAACCAAGGCTGGATGTTCGGGAACCAATTCTTGTCCCATGTGTTTACCGGAGATGACCCAAAAATTTGGGAAAAGATGGACAGCTTCAACAAGCAAGCAGGCAAATCGAAAGCGCTTGGCTTCTCCTTCAGTCCAGACCCCGTAAAAACGGAGTATGCAGCGGTAACGAACGTGCTCAACCAATATAAATTGGCGCTTGAAACGGGAAGCGTAGACCCGGATAAAATACTGCCTGAATTCATTGCCAAATTGAAATCCTCGGGCATTGACAAAATCATCGCAGAGAAACAAAAACAGCTCGACGAATGGGCAAAACAAAGCAAATAACCGGCAATTGGCAGAGGCTGCCCCGCGAGTCACGGAAGTGACGGAGGGGGCGGCCTTTTTGCTTGGAAGCCGGCCAAGTCCGGCCGCGAACGAAGTCGAAAATGTGCTAATGAAAAGTCGAGTCCGACATAGTGAGGGGACCGCGAATTTCTTACTATTAAAGTACAGCAAAGACGAAAAGAGAAAGAAGGGAAAGAGACATGAACAATCCATCAAACGCGAATGCGCTGGGCGCCGAGCGAACAGCCAATACCCGGACAAGCAGCCGGGCATGGAAAACATTTAAAAAGTTTTTCCCGTATTATCTGATGATTATCCCGGGAATCGTGTATTTGATCATCAACAACTATATGCCGATGTTCGGGCTGGTCATTGCTTTTAAAGAAGTCAATTTCGCCAAAGGAATTTGGGGCAGCGATTGGGTAGGGCTGAAAAACTTCGAATATTTGTTCAAGTCGGCGGACGCCTACATCATTACGCGAAACACGATTTTATACAATGCAGTCTTTATTGTTATCAACCTGGTTGTGGCTGTCGGAGTCGCCATTTTGCTGAATGAAATCAAGAACAAATTTTTGTCCAAATTTTATCAAAGCGTGATTTTGCTGCCGTACCTGATCTCTACGGTCATCGTCAGCTATCTGGTGTTCGCCATGCTGAGCATGGATAACGGATTCGTGAACAAAACGGTGCTTCCGATGCTGGGCCTGGATGCGGTCTCCTGGTACAACGAGCCAGGCGTGTGGCCGTACATTTTGACCTTTATCCATACCTGGAAGGGAGCCGGGTACCTGTGTATCGTCTATTTGGCCGCGATTATCGGTATCGACCAGGAATACTACGAGGCCGCTACTTTGGACGGAGCCTCCAAATGGCAGCAAATCCGCAACATTACGATTCCGCTCATCGCTCCGGTCATCACCATGATGACGCTGCTCGCGATCGGCCGCATTTTTTATTCGGACTTCGGTCTATTCTACCAGGTGCCGATGGATTCGGGATCGCTCTACAACACGACCAACGTTATCGATACTTACGTATACCGGGGCCTGATGCAGCTTGGCGATATCGGCATGTCTTCCGCCGCGGGCTTGTATCAATCGTTGGTAGGGTTCGTGCTGGTGCTCTTATCGAATTATGTCGTCCGTAAAATCAACAAAGAGAATGCATTATTTTAAGGAGGTCCCCCAATGGTTAATAAAGAAACCCGCACATGGCAGTGGATCGGACACACAGTCTTATGGATATACGCAGCGTCATGTATTTTGCCTTTTCTCTTGTTGTTCATGTCCTCGATTACGGATGAAAAGACCATCGTGCAAAACGGATATTCCTTCTTTCCGGAAAAGTTCGGCTTTAGCGCCTACGCTTATTTGTGGAATGAGGCGACTAATATTTTCCGGGCATACGGCATTACGATTTTTGTCACCGCAATTGGGACGACGGCGAGCCTTATCATTACGTCGCTGCTGGCGTACCCGCTGTCCCGGCGGGATCTTCCTTTTGTCAATCCGCTCGCTTTTTTCGTCTTCTTCACCCTGCTGTTCAACGGCGGTCTCGTTCCGACCTATTTGATTTACACGCAAGTATTTGAAATCAAAAATACGATTCAGGCGCTCATTATTCCCGGCCTGCTGATGAACGGCTTCAACGTTCTCTTGATGCGGACGTTTTTCAAGACTACGATCCCGGTTCCGGTGCTGGAGTCGGCGAGCATGGACGGCGCGGGCGCGTTCAAAACGTTTTACAGCATTGTGCTGCCGCTTTCCATGCCGATACTCGCGACGATCGGGCTGTTTCAAGGGATCGCATATTGGAACGATTGGTTCAACGGCTTGATCTACATTACGAATCCGAAGCTTTTCAGCTTGCAAAGCATATTGAACCGGATTATGACGGATATCCAGTTTTTGAGCAGCGACCCTTCCATGGGCTCGCAGTCCAGCGAAGCGCTGGCGACTTTGCCGAGCGCAACGTTCCGCATGGCGATTGCCGTCATCGGGGTGATTCCGATTCTTGTCGCTTATCCGTTCTTCCAGAAATATTTCGTAAAAGGGATTACGATCGGGGCCGTTAAAGGCTGATCCCCGGCGGTACGCGAAACTGACAGCGGAGGTTGAAGGCGTTTGAACAATCGCTTGAGAGATGTGCTTGAAGGAAAAGAAGGCAACTATATTTTGCCTTTGGTGTGGCAGCGGGGTGAAGGGGAAGCGGTCATCCGCGAAGAGATGGCCCGAATCGACGAAGCCGGCATCAAGGCGGTATGCATCGAGTCGCGGCCGCATCCGGACTTCCTGGGCCCGGGCTGGTGGGCGGATATGGACGTGATCATGGAGGAAGCGCGCAGCCGCTCCATGCGGGTGTGGGTGTTCGACGACGATCATTTTCCGACCGGCCACGCAGGCGGGAAGCTGAAGGAGGCCCCCGGGGAGCTGCGCAGGATGTATTTGGCCGAGCGTCACATCGACGCCCGGGGCCCGATGAAGGACGCTTCCTTCCTCATCGACCCCTGGCTGTCGGAGGGAGAGGCGCTGGAAGCCGTTGTCGCCGTTCGCCGGGATGCGGAGCGGGGCACGCTGATCGGCGAATATGCCGAGCTTTCTTCCGAGGTACGGGACGGCGTCCTGTACTGGGACGTTCCGGCCGGGTTTTGGCGCATATACATGCTCGTCAGAACGCCGAAGGGGGCGCCCGAAAAGTACGATGACTATGTGAATCCGCTGGCCGCCGAATCTGTGCGCGTACTGATCGATACAATGTACGAGGCTTACTATGAACGCTATCGAGATGATTTTGGCGCGACGTTCGCCGGCTTTTTCTCCGATGAACCCGGGTTTTACAACGACCGGGCCATATACAACTTTGAGTCCAAGCCCGGGAAAAAAGACGTGGTCCTGCCGTGGACCGGCGATCTGCTAGAGCAACTGGAGCGGGAGTTCGGCTCGTCCTGCCGGCAGTACCTGCCTTTGCTTTGGCACGAAGCGGACGAGCAACTGACGGCTGCCGTGCGCTATGCCTATATGAACGTCGTCAGCAGGCTGTACGCGCAAAACTTCTCCACGCAGCTCGGAGATTGGTGCCGCGAGCGCGGCGTGGAGTACATCGGCCACGTAATCGAAGATAACAACGTTCACGCGCGTTTGGGCTGCGGGCCGGGACATTTCTTCAGGGCGGTGTCCGGTCAGGATATGTCCGGCGTGGATGTCGTCTTGTGGCAGCTCGTGCCGGGCTTTGACGAAGCCGACTTTTCCTGGATCGCCGGAACGGTGGACAGCGAATTTTTCCATTACGGCTTGGCCAAGCTCGCTTCTTCGGCAGGACACATCGATCCGAAGAAAAAGGGGCGCACGCTGGCCGAAGTGTTCGGCGCATACGGATGGGCCGAGGGCTTGAAGCTGATGAAATGGCTGACGGACCACATGCTTGTGCGCGGCGTCAACTATTTCATCCCGCATGCTTTTTCGCAAAAAGAGTACCCGGACCCGGACTGTCCTCCTCATCTGTACGCGCGGGGACATAATCCGCAGTACCGGTACTACCGCATACTTAACCGCTATACGAACCGGATGAGCCATCTGCTGTCGGGAGGGCGGCATCGCGCGCCGACGGCTGTGCTGTATCACGCGGAAGCCGAGTGGTCGGGCGCTTATATGTATTTCCATAAGCCCGTGAAGGAGCTGGCGCGCAAGCAGATCGATTGCGATGTGCTGCCGGTCGACGCGCTCCTGGAATCGGCATCCGTCTCCGAGGGCCGGTTAACGGTCGGTCCGGAGGACTACGGCTGCCTGATCGTCCCTTATGCCGAGGCGCTGCCGCAGAAGCTGCTCGACCGCCTGGCCGGCATGGCGGACCTGGGGCTGCCGCTGCTGTTCGTGGACGGCTGGCCCGAGCGCGCCAGCGAAGGAACGGATGCGTCCGCTGCGCTAGACGCCCTCGCCGCACATCCGCGGGCGGAGGTCGTTCCGCTGAGCGGCTTGGCCCCGCGGATTCGCGAGATGGGCCTGGGCGACATCGAAACGGATACGGAGCAGCCGTACTTGCGCTATTACCGCTACGAGCAGCAGGAGCTGGATGTGTTTTTATTTTTCAACGAGCATCCGGCGGAAGTTATTGAAACGAACGTGCAATTGCCGGTTAACGGCAGCATTCTGGCGTATGACGCTCTCTTTAACCGAATAAGCTCTGTCGACAGTCAAGCGACGCTGGAAGGCTCGGCCGTATCCTTGCGGCTCAGCCCTTATGAAACGATCGTTTTATTGGCAGGAAAAGACACTGGCAGCTCTGTGGATTTTCAGGGAATAACTGGGAAATGGGTCCTGCAGCCGCATACACCGCCAACTCAGAGCGTTGAAATAAAAGGAAATTGGAAGTTGGCCACGGCGACTTCGCTGCAATATCCTTCGTTCGTCTTCGCGGGTACGGTGGAACAATTGGTCAGCATGAGCCGGCCGGACAAGCTTCCCCGATTCTCGGGCACCTTCCGGTACGAAACGGAATTTGAATGGGGATACGGCGGGGGCCCGGTTGCGCTCGACCTGGGGGAAGTGTACGAAACGGCGGAAGTTTGGGTGAACGGGCAATCGGCAGGCGTGCGCATTTGTCCGCCTTATCGCCTCGATATTAGCGGGCTTGTCCGCCCCGGAACCAATGCGCTGGCTATCGAAGTGACGAATACGCTAGTTAAGGAAAGGCGCGATTTCTTCTCGCGTTTTGCCCAGCAGGAACCCAGCGGGTTGTTGGGGCCGGTAAGGCTGCTATTTTAACGTAAGCAATGATGGAGGGACAAAGAATAAAGATGATTAATTTAAAAGCGAACCCTTTTTTCCTGGAAGACGAAGACATCGAATGGGTGAAATCCACGCTGGCCGGGATGGATATAAAGGAGAAAATCGGCCAATTGTTTTGCCCTGTCGGCCGAACGAAGGACCGGGAGGAATTGACGACGATCCTGAAGGACATTCAGCCCGGCGGCATCATGTACCGGCCGGATGAAGGCTTGGCTAATCAGGATGTACACCGGTTTTTGCAGGGGAAATCCAAAATCCCGATGCTCATCGCAGCCAATCTGGAAGCAGGGGGCAATGGAATTGCCTCGGACGGCACCTTTTACGGCCGCCCTATGCAAATAGCGGCGACGGACAACGCGGATCATGCCCGCAGGCTGGGCATCATTGCCGGGCGCGAGGGCGCGGCGGTAGGCTGCAACTGGTCGTTTGCGCCGGTTATCGATATCGACATGAACTTCCGCAACCCGATCACCAACACGCGGACGTACGGTTCCGACCCGGATCGCGTGCTTGCGATGAGCAAAGCTTATATGACCGGAATTCAGGAGAACGGCGTTGCGGTATCGATCAAGCATTTTCCGGGCGATGGCGTAGACGAGCGCGATCAGCATCTGCATATTGCGATCAATTCCCTGACGGTCGAGGAGTGGGATGCCACTTTCGGCAAAGTGTACCAAGGAATGATCGATGCCGGAGCCAATACGGTGATGATCGGCCATATCATGCTGCCGGAATACTCCCGGCTGCTTGCGCCCGGAATCCGCGATGAAGAGCTGATGCCGGCCACTCTCGCACCGGAGCTGCTGCAAACGCTGCTGCGCGGGAAGCTGGGCTTCAACGGAATGATTGTGACGGATGCAACGAACATGGGCGGATTCACGATGGCGGAGAAGCGGGAGCTTGCCGTACCCAAAGCTATCGCGGCCGGCTGCGACATGTTTTTGTTCAACAAGAACCTGTACGAAGATTACCGATTCATGCTCAAAGGATTGGAGAACGGGATATTGACTGCAGAGCGCGTAGACGAGGCGGTCACCCGCATTTTGGCCTTCAAGGCTTCGCTTGGGCTGCATAAAAAGCAAGCCGAAGGATCGCTCGTGCCTGCGCCCGAAGCGTTAACGGTGCTGAAATGCGGCGAGCACGAACAGTGGGCGCGCGAATGCGCGGACGAAGCCGTAACCCTCGTGAAGGATACGCAGGCGCTGCTGCCGATCGATCCGCAAAGGCACAGACGCGTTCTATGTTTCGTGCTGACGGGAGACGGGAGCAATTACGGCAGCCAGCAGGCGCACGTTCCATTTGTAAACCGTTTGAAGCGGGAAGGCTTCGAAGTGGAGGTTTTCGATCCGGCGACTGCGGTTGCGAACAGGTTTGCGCCGATTCAAGACTACAAAGACAATTACGACCTCGTCCTGTACTACGCCAGCATCGAAACCGCGAGCAACCAGACGGTCGTCCGCATTACCTGGGCGCCGCCGATGGGCCTGGATATGCCGTTCCTGATCCACGAAGTGCCGACAGCTTTCATTTCTTTGGCAAGCCCGTACCATTTGCAGGATGTGCCGCAGATCAAAACGTTCGTCAACGCTTATTCCAGCAGCGAGTATGTCGTCGACGCCGTAGTGGACAAGCTGCTGGGCCGCACCCCTTTCAAAGGCGTGAGCCCGATAGATCCATACTGCAATTACTGGGAAGCCAAACTATAAAAAGAAGCGGCAAGGAGGGTTCCAATGCGCTATCAGGCAGTTATTTTCGATTTGGACGGCGTAATCGTGTCTACGGATCATTATCATTACATAGCGTGGAAGCAAATTGCCGAGCGTGAAAATATCGAATTCAACCGGGAGATCAACCACCGGCTGAGGGGCGTAAGCCGCATGGAAAGCCTGAACATCATCCTCGAACGGGCGTCAAGAATGTATTCCGAAGAGGAGAAACGGCAGCTCATGGAGCAAAAAAACGAAGCGTACAAGGAACTTCTTGAGGCTTTGACGGAAGCGGACCTTTTGCCGGGCGTCAAAGAAACGTTGGAAGCGCTGAAACAGCGGGGCATCAAAATCGCCATCGGCTCTTCCAGCAAGAACGCTCCGCTCATATTGAGAAAAACCGGACTTGACGGCTCCTTTCATGCAATTTCGGACGGAAATAACATTACGCAAAGCAAGCCGCATCCGGAAGTGTTCCTGATGGCGGCGGACATGCTGGGCATTGCGCCGGAGCATTGTCTTGTCGTCGAAGATGCGGAAGCCGGAGTGGAGGCAGCTTTGCGCGCGGGCATGAAGGCGGCTGCCGTCGGGGAAGCCCGTTCCTGCGGGCAAGCCCAGTATGCGATGGAAACAGTCGGAGAGCTGCTGCAAATCGTGGCCGGGGACCGGTAATCGAACGATTTCTTATTGAACAAAAGCCTTCCTTCCATTAAGATGAATATGTGCGCGCAAGCGGTGCGACGCCCTGAAGAGATTAATGAAGGTGGCTGACTCATGAACCGAACCGAGGCGGAATTCAGCAACCTCGTGAAGGCTTACCGCAAACGGCACATGGGCAAGGGGCCGGAACGGATCAAGACGACCTTTTGCAAACATTGGGCCATTTGCGAGATGGAGGGCAATTTGTCCCCCGTGGAAAAATTTATCGCGAAAACCGACGATGGCAGACAGATGCTTCGTACGGCTCGCACGGAAATGGTCAAAGAAATGTACCGCGATCATCCGCCCGTAGAAATGGAAGAACTGCTGGGCGCCCAATTTGTCCGGCTGTTCGTCGATATCGATATCCTGGAAGATACGGGAATGTCGGTCTTTGTGTTCGATCAGGACATCGAGCGGAAATTTTGCAAGTAAAGCCCCAAAACAATTATATACATGCATAAAGTGCTGTTGGCGCTTGGTAGCGAACCTGCCGGAGACTAACCACTGTGAAGCTGCTTATTTGGATCTGCACCTAAGAACCAGATAGGCGGTTTTGCGGTGGTTTTTTTACCACATAAGAATGTTTAAGTTCTTTACAGCGCTAAAGCGTGAAGAACAGCATTCTTATTGGCGAATAAACCTACCTCTCAACGCGGTCGCTCATCTCCGAAAGACCTCGATAGAGGTTTATCTCATGTGAAAAGCAGCAATTGCGCCGCAGGAAAAGTCCAGTCCCTATAACTATACGAGGAGAGAGGAACATGGGTACAACCAAACATACCGGGCCGATCAAGCTGCCTGCCATGCCGAATCCCAAGCTGTGGGTCAGCGCTGTTCCGTTCGGGCTCGGTAAAATCAAACCGCAACATATCCGCGAGACGGCAAAAATCGCCTGGCAGAACAGGGACAATCTGCCGTACGCGTACCGGATTCTGACGCAGGGCGTCTGCGACGGCTGCGCGCTGGGAGTATCCGGGCTGTACGACCAGACGCTCGACGGACCGCATCTTTGCACAACGCGGCTCAACGTGCTGCGGCTGAATACGATGCCCGCGATCCGCGAGGAGGTGCTGCACGCCGACATCGATGAGCTGCGGCGCATGGACAGCACCGCGCTCAGAGCGCTCGGCCGCATTCCGTATCCGCTTATCCGGCGGGCCGGAGAGCGCAAGTTCAGCCGCGCGACGTGGGATGAAGCACTGGATACAATCGCGGCCAAAATCCGGGCGATCGATCCGAAGCAGATGGCGTTCTATCTGACCGCCCGAGGGATCACGAACGAGTCGTATTATACCGCGGCCAAGGTGGCCAGATTCCTTGGTACGAACAATATCGACAACGCCTCGCGCATCTGTCACTCGCCGTCGAAGACGGCGCTCAAGCGCTCCATCGGCGTAGGCGCTTCGACCTGCAATTACAAGGACTGGATCGGCACGGACGTCCTTGTATTCTGGGGCAGCGTAGCCGCGAACAACCAGCCGGTTTCGACGAAGTATATGTATGCGGCCAAGCGCAAAGGGACGAAAATCATTGTCATTAACCCGTACTACGAGCCGTCCATGGAGCAGTACTGGATTCCCTCCATTGCCGAATCGGCGCTGTTCGGGACGAAGCTGGCCGACGATGTGTACCAGGTGAACATCGGCGGCGACATCGGCTTCATGAACGGGGTCATGAAGCACTGGTTCGAGATGGAGGAGCGCCAGCCGGGCTCCGCCATCGACCACGCGTTCGTGCAGGCGCACACGAACGGCTTCGAAGAGCTGCGCGCCCATGCGGCGCAGCAGGACTGGACGACGCTGGAGCAGTCGTCCGGGCTCTCCCGCGAGCGCATGCGCGAGTTCGCGGAGCTGCTGGCCCGTGCCGGGAGCGCGGTATTCGTGTGGAGCATGGGGCTCACACAGCACCGCTTCGGCACGGACAACATCTCGCAGGTGGCGAATCTCGCCCTCCTGCGGGGTTTTCTCGGCCGCGTGCACTGCGGGCTGATGCCCATCCGCGGCCACAGCGGCGTCCAGGGATCGGGCGAAATGGGCGCCGATCCCTTCAGCCTCCCCGGCGGCGAATTCAGCAGCGCCGCCGACCGCAAGCGCATCGGGCAGCTCTGGGGCTTCGAACTGCCGGAGTGGCAGGGCGACATCGTCGGCGTCACCCTGGAGAACGCGCTCCTGCCCGAGGAGCAGGAGCGCAAGCTCCGGATGTTCTACACATCCGGCGGCAATTTTCTCGAGACGATGCCGGACCCGGCGTTCGTCCGCCAGTCACTGGAGGCAGTCGATGTCCGCGTCCATCAGGACATCATCCTCAACACCTCCACGCTCGTTGACGCGCGGGAGGCCGTAGTGGTGCTGCCCGCGATGACGCGCTACGAGCAGCCCGGAGGGGGCACGTCCACCTCGACGGAGCGGATGGTGTACTTCTCGCCGGAGATCGCCGGCCCCCGCATCGGTGAAGCCCGCGCGGAGTGGGCGATCTACGTCGATCTCGCCCGCCGCGTGAAGCCGGAAGCCGCTGCACGGCTCGGCTGCGGCAGCGCGGAGGCGATCCGCGCGGAAATTGCGGAGGCCGCGCCGAACTACGACGGCATCCAGCACCTGCGGGAGCGCGGCGACGTGTTCCAGTGGGGCGGCGCCTGGCTGTGCGAGGACGGCATCTGTCCGACGCCGGACGGCCGCGGCGCGCTGCTGCCGATCGTGCTGCCGGAGCTGCGCAAGCCGGAGGGGCATTTTTACTTGACGACGCGCCGCGGCAAACAGTTCAATTCGATGATATATAGCGATACGGACCCGTTCAACGACGCTGACAGGTATGATGTGCTGATGCATGACGCCGACGCGCGGGAGCTTGCTTTGGCGGAAGGCGAGGCCGTCGTCGTTTTTAACAGTTATGGCAGCATGCACGGCAGGCTGAAAACGGCTGCGGTGAAGCAGGGCAATATCGAGGTGCATTGGCCGGAAGGCAATTCGCTGATTCCCAAAGGCGTATATGAGCAGTACGCCGGCATACCGGAATATAATACGGCGGTCATTGTGGAAAAAGCGGAGACGTTCCACGCCCGCAAAGATACGCGTTATGTCGAAAAGCGCATTCAGGAGCTTGAAACGGAAATGGAGTGATGCGCATGGATCGGGAGCATGATGCTGCGGCGGCCGGCGGCGCCGGTCGGGCAGCTGCCACGACATGGCAGGTTTACCGCTATATGGGCGGCCCGGAGCTGATCGGCGAACCGGATGAGATCGCAGTGGAGGCCCCGCTCACGCTGAAGGTGGATGGAGAGGAGTTCGCCACGCTTGTCTGCACGCCGGTCGATGTAGTCGATCTGGTGACCGGTTTTTTGGCGTCGGAGGGCTTGATCCGGTTCGCGGACCAGATCGAGTCGCTGTCGCTCGACGAAGACCGCGGGTTCGCCCACGTCAAGCTGCGGCATAAGCACGAGCTGAGCCGCGACATGGCGTCGAAGCGCTGGATCGGATCGTGCTGCGGCAAAAGCCGGCAGTTTTATTTTCATAACGATGTGCGAACCGCCAAAACGGTGCGGACAAAGCTGCAGGTGTCCGTCCGGCAGTGCTTTCGGCTGATGAGCGAGCTGCAGGAGCGCTCCGGCGACTTTCGCGCGACGGGCGGCGTGCACAATGCCGCGCTTTGCACCGCGGACGAGCTGCTGCTGAGCAGAACGGACATCGGCAGGCACAACGCGCTGGACAAAATATACGGGCACTGCCTGAGAACCCGTCTTTCCGTGCGCGACAAGCTCATCGCTTTTAGCGGGCGCGTATCCTCGGAAGTTGCGCTGAAAGCGGCCAAAATCGGCGTCGGCCTGCTGCTCTCCAAGTCTGCGCCTACCGATTTGGCGCTGCGGCTGGCGCACGATTTGGGCATCACCGTGGTCGGTTTTATCCGCGGGCAGCAGCTGGCGGTTTACACGCATCCGCACCGGATCGTGGAATGGCACGAAGGCGACGCCGGAGGCTGATCGATGCGCGGGGGCGGCCGGCGGGTTTGATGGGGACGGCGAGGCCGGAGGCTGGTCGGTGCACCTGGACCGGCCACTGGAATTTGCAGCGAAGGCGATGTTGGAAGCTGATTGGTACGCCTGGATCGGCCGCCGGTTTAGCGTCGAAGGTGATGCTGATAGCTAATCGGTGTACAGGGAGTAGCTGCTGGTTTGGCGGTGAAGTCGACCAATGCTGGCTGCGAAGCGCCGTGCTTCGCTTATTCGCGCCACGCGCAGTTCCCAGTGCGCGGTGTTGCGCTGCATGATGGCGATAGTGGCCCGCCAGCCGATCCGCCCGTTAGAGCAGGCTAATCAGTGGCAAATGTGCAAAAAACCTGCAATAGTGCAGGCTTTTGCTCGTTATTACGCCAACTGCAAAAAATTCCTGCAAAAGTGCAGTTTTTTTATCGTGCATTCGTGCTTAGACCCATTTTTATTGGGAATTCCTGCACAATTGCAGGTTTTTCGCTAAATCAAACTACTTTCATGGAAAAAGCCTGCGCTTTCGCAGGTTTTTCGTTTTACCAGGCCGTTTCACGATGGTTGCATCCCAAATAGCTGGCCCCCAACTAACCGCTCCAAGCAGAGTGAACGCGACTTTCGCGGACACTCAGACTTTCGCAGGTTTTTCCCGGCCGCCAAGCCGCCTCCCGAACGGCTGCGCCAATGGCTCCGCACACACCTTTGCTTGTCTAACCCCGCTTTCCGGCTGCCAAAAGAGAGCTCGCGACAAACCCCTTCTTTTTTATGTACCCGAACTGCCTCCCTTTTTGTGGGAAAAATTGTATTGTCTCCTTTCGCCGGATGTGCTAGATTCAAGCTATTGCATCTTCTTAGAAAATGCAGGAATTGGTAGAGTAGATTTTGCGCTTGTATGTTCATCAATGTCCAGCAATATGACGCCGGGAGAGGGAAACTACAATGGGGAAATGGAAAAGTATTGCAAAAAGAAGCTTAGTTTCGCTGGCGGCCGTCGTTTTGGTCGTTTCCTGGCTGGGCGCGGCGCCTTCCTATGCGGCGCAAAAATCCGAAGTGCCTAAAGTTGTCGAGCAAATGACGCCTTCCGTCGTTGCGATTATCGGCAAGCCGTCTTCGGATACGAACAAGGCGTGGGAGAAAAGCCGCTACAATTTGGCGCACGGTACGGGGGTTATCGTAGAGTCGAACGGAGTGATCGTTACGAACGCTCACGTCGTCAAGAATATGAAAAATATCGTTGTCGTCTCGTCGAACGGCACTACATACAACGGCCGCGCGACGAACATCGACGAGGAGAGCGACCTTGCGCTCGTCAAAATCGACGCCACCGGCCTGCCGGTCGCGAAGTTCGCCGATTCCTCATCGGATATTGAGGTCGGGGAAACTGTCGCCGCTATCGGTACGCCGATTTCTTTTGCCTTGCGCAACTCGGTGACCGTAGGCATCGTGAGCGGAATTGACCGGTCGGTCAATTCGCAGTATCAGCTCATTCAGACGGATGCCGCGATCAATCCGGGCAACAGCGGCGGCGCGCTGATCAACATGAACGGCGAAGTGATCGGGATCAACACGATGAAGTATGCGGAAATCGGCGTTGAGAATTTGGGCTTTGCGATTCCGATCGATACGGTGAAATATGTTTTGAATCATTTCAAGCTTTACGGCAAAGTTAAACGTCCTTATTTGGGCGTTGAATTGGAAGAGAGCTGGGAAGCGGTAGTCGGCCTGCCCAGTTCGACCGGCCTGCGTGTCGCCTATGTAGATCCCGATTCTCCTGCGGCCAAAGCGGGCATCAAACAGGACGATCTGGTCGAAAGCATCGGCAGCAGCCAGGTTAAAACGATGGTCGATTACAACGAGGCTTTGAAAAAATATTTGCCCGGCGACACCGTGAGCATTGCGGTCAAATCCGGCAATTCGTCGGTGACGAAGTCGATAACGCTCGGCGAAGCGCAAACCGAGGAGTCGCACGCGACCCAGGATACGGACGGTTCCTATCTGGATGCCGACAGAGGCAAAACGAAGATCGGCGACAGCCATTTCGGCTGGTCGATGAAGTACCCCGCAGGGCTCGTTAAAAGCGAGCAATCGGATAACGGCGATTCCGTCAGCTTTGTGGATGCGAAGGGCGAATTTTATTTGTCCGTCGATGTGGAAAGCAACCTGAGCGACGAGCTGTCGCCTTCGGCCCTGCTGAGCAAGCTGGACGGCAGCGGCGATAAGAACTATGACGGCGCGACGATTTTGGAGAGGCAGTACGTCAAGCAGGACAATGTCTCCTACGCCAAAATCGTCGGCCGATCCGGAGAGGAAGGTTACGTTCAGACGCGGGGATATTTGCATCAGGGCAAACTGTACACGGTCAGACTATATGTAAGGAAGGCTCAGTATAACAACAGCTTCAAGCAAAACAGCTTCAACGATCTGCTCGACAGCTTCCAGCTTTCTTTTAACGGCAAAGATGAGTCGCTGAAGGACATCTCCGTCTATTCCGACGCCAATACATCGCACTCGAACGGGTACGGCTTGTCTTTCGACCTGCCGAGCGGCTGGGAAAAGAGCAGCTATTTGAGCGGCTCCTCCTTCTACAACGCGGACTACTCGCAAGTCGTTGCGGTGAGCGTGACTTCCGCATCTTCCGGGGATACGCTGAAGGCGTGGGTCGACCGGGAGCGCAAGCATTTTGAATCGCAGTTCGTGGCGGATTACCGCAAAATGGAACAACCTGTCGAGCTGACACTAGCCGGCGTTCCCGCCTTGAAGGTCGCTTACTCGCAAACCTTTGGCAGCAAGTGGACTTCCGCTTACTCCTTGTATTTTATTAAGGATAAGTACAAGTACGAGATCGACTTCACTTATCCGGAAGATGAGGACGAGGGCGAAGTGAATAAGACGCTCGAGGCGATCACGGCTTCGGCTAAAGTCGATAAAGGCCTGATGGATAAAGAGCTCGGTTTTATTCAGGATGTTAACGAACTGCTCGATCCGGACCGGACTGTAGCTTACAAGAACGATAAGTACAAGTACACGCTGCAAATTCCGGAAACATGGACCAACGGCAAATCTTACGACAAGAAGGAAGACGACCGTCAAAAATTCGTATTCACCGGCGGCAGCTTGTCGATCCAGGCCGATTCGAAAACAAGCTACGAGGATTCGGTGAAAGCCGAGGATGCGCTGCAGAAGAAAAACCATGACAACGACGGCGAATATAAATATGCGGATGAGGAAGTAACGCTGCCGGGCGGGGCGAAGGCGAAGAAATATGTCGTTCATTACGCGCTGAACAAAATGCCGTATCAGGAGACGATTTATATTTTCCGCCAAAACAACGTAACGTTCACGGCGATCCTGCACATACGCGAGGCGGTTCGCACGGCGGAGAATGAAGCGCGGCTCAATAAAGCTTTCGATTCCATCAAGTTTTCGGACAAATAAACGGGCTGCATAAAAATCGCCCAACTGCCTCAACATAGCGGGTGTAGCGCAATTACACATGAGGAGGCAGTTATGGCCAGCCAAGATTCCAGTTTACAATCGCAAAATGTCGTCTCTTCCGCCCAGAACTCCGTGGATAACGTGCACAATGCGGTTTCCCGCGCGATGTCCCATCCGACCGAGCAGACGATCCGGGAAGCGCACAATGCGATCGAGCAGGCGGAAAGAGCGGTCGAACAGGCAAAAGCTCACCATAATCAGCCAGCCGTAGAGCAAGCCGAGGCGGCGCTCCGGCAGGAACAATCAAGGCTGCAAAGCATGCAGTAACAGGCAAAAAAGCCCCTTATCCGCAGGGGCTTTTTTGCTGTCGGCCGGGGTGTGCCGCCAGGCCGGCCTTATTTGCGGTACAGCGGGTATCCCGGCTGTTCCGGCACATCAATGGCGACGACCCGCAGGCCGTCCGCGCCGCCTTTCAGCTCCAGCAGCCCGCCTCCGGCAGCAGGCTGCGCGACAGCGAAGTCCCCCCGCGCGAATGCGGGGGACGGGCTATCCCCGGCGGAGCCCGATCCGGCTCCGCGGATGACGAGGAAGGCGAGGCGCCGGCCTTCCTCCAGCTTGTACGCGTAGGCGGCTCCGTCCGCCAGCGCGATGTCGAAGACCTTCACGTCCGTCTCAAGACGGACGGGCGCTCCCGGACCGACGACGGTTTTCACGGTGACGCCGTCCTGCTCGACGCTCGGAAACTGCGCGTCGTCGTATTGATGATACGATGGCGACTGTTTCACCGTTTGGCTCAAATGCGGCTCGAACCAGATTTGCAGCCCTTCGGCATTGCCGCCGCGAAACGCCTCGCCGTGATAAATGCCGGAGCCGGCCTGCATCACTTGAACGCCGCCGGCTGTGACCGTCTGCCGCGTGCCGAGCGAATCCCGATGCTCGACGATGCCGTTAATGACGTACGTCATAATCTCAAAAGCTTTGTGAGGATGCATGTCGATCTCCGCATCTTCTACTGCGCGGCCCCAGGCCCAGTAAAACAGCGGACCTACCCGATCGACGGCCCCGCCCTCGCCGGGAAAATTCACCGGCCGCTGCTCGATGAATCTCCCTCCGTCAAACGCCCCGGAGCCCTGCTGCGATGGCGCATACACTTGAATGTTCATAAAGACGCCGCCTCTCTTTTTATCTTTAAAATAATTATTAACTTACTATATATAAGTTATTATAAAATTTTTTTGCCCATTTGTCAAAATGCCACCCTTTCCCGGGTAAAAACGTCTTGACTTCACTTGGTGCAGTTACTACAATTTGTAGTGTAAGGGGTGTTTAAACCATGAAAATGCACAATTTTAAATATCAAGGCAGCGGATTGAGCAGGTTTTTCGGCCCGTTGGAAGCACGGATTATGGAGATTCTTTGGGACAGCTCCAAAGAGACGATGACGATCAAGGACGTCCACCGGAAGCTGGATCAGGAGAAGGCGCTCAGCTTCAACACGGTCATGACGGTCATGAACCGCCTCGTGGACAAAGGCATTCTCCGGAAGGAGCTGCAGGTGCGGTCTTTTGCGTACAGCCCGGTCCTGTCGCGGGAAGCGTTCATGGAGGCGCAGTCCAAGGAGCTTGCTTTTGATCTGATCGAAGAATTCGGCACCCTGGCGGTAACCCATATGGTCGATGCGCTCGACAAAGCGGACCCGCAGCTGCTGGATCAACTCGAGCAAAAAATAAAAGAATTGAAAAAGGAGAGATGATGCATGAGCGGGTCTCGTCCCAGATTCATGTTGTTCACGACCTTGTTGGCCGCGGGCTTTATTTTATGCCAGATGACATGCTATGCTCTGGGGCGCCTGATCGGATTCAAACCGTCTTTCAATCTGTTTGACCTTTGCGTGGTCATGTTTGAAGTTTTGCACGTCCCGGCGCACATCGCCTTTAATTCGGTCAACGTCCTGATTGTATACTCGTTCTCGGCTTTCTTGTGGATGCTCGCCAATCATGCATGGATCTCCGCAAAATCGGCGAAACAGCTGTCAGGCCGCGTGAACCCGGCGCTTACGTCCCGGTACGGCAGCGAATACCAGCTCGGCGCCGGGCAATTGAGCGTGATCTCGCATCCGGCTCCCGTAGCGCTGACGATGGGGTTGTGGAAGCCGCGCATCATTTTGTCGACGGGCCTGTTGGACATGCTGGACCCGGGCGAGCTTCATGCCGTGATCGAACACGAGAAATACCACCTCCGGCAGAGAGACCCGCTGGCGATTTTCGCCCTGGCCGTAAGCTCTGTCTCACTGTGGTATATCCCGATATTCAAATGGGTAGCCGATAAATATAAAATTATTATCGAGCTCAGGGCTGACAAGCACGCGATTTCGAAAATGGAGCACCCCGGCCACTTGGGCAGTGCACTCCTCAAATTGCTGAAGCAGGGGCAGGCTCCGCAAATGGCCATCTCGCACGCTTCGTTCGCAGAGACTTCGATGAACGTCCGCATCATGCACATTTTGAATCCGCAGATGCGCGTCTCGTTCAAACTCCCCGTGGTCAGATTGATCATTTCCGCCATTTCCGTCATCCTGCTGCTGGGGCTGATCTAGCGGCCGGCTGCGCTTGCGGCCGTTCTGCTCGTAGGCTATACGGGCACCTTGGCGGCCGAATAGCGCCTAGACCCGGCGGGGCGGGCATCAGCAAGGCGGCCAAGTTCGGAGGTGGGGCCAGCGCGGGCAAAAATCAAGCCGGCGAAAACCCACAGGACACTCTGGCAAGCAGCAATAAACAGAACAAGGACTGTCGGGAGGATAACGGCCTCCAGGACAGTCCTTTTGCTCTAATGTTGCTTATCACGATTTTCGCCGAGCCTGCGCCGCCCGAAACTTGTACCTTCCAAAAGACGGTGGGGCTGTGTGTGAAGTGGCTGGAATGCCCGCAAAACCTGCTGCGAAAGTCAGACTGTCACCCCGGGGGCAGCACATGCTACTTTTACGAAAAGGCCTGCACTTTCTGTTGCAGGCTTTTTGCACTGCCGTGGAGCAAGCGTGGAGAAAACCTGCAAAAAGAAAGTGCAGCTTTTTGTCGGTCGCAGCGTCCATGCCGCTTCACGAATGGCTGCACCAAGCTCCCCTCCGACAACGTATTCGCCGGTTCCGCCTTTTTCGTCATTTCCAAGGGGAAATCTCAATATTCGACTTACAAAATTCGGCTTACAAATACAAATTTCTGGCTTAAACAAGAATATAGAGAAACTGTAAGTTCGTAGATTTCTATGTTGGTTTTAAGTCTCCAGACGGATAGAGAAGGGACAAGATTTTTTATAAAATGGAAATATAGTTATTTTATGGTGAAAAAGGAGTGTTTGGAATGGGGCGTATTCTTTTCATGAATGGCGGTGGTGAAGGGCACGTCAACCCAACCATCAGTGTGGTAAAGGAATTGGTTCAGAGGGGCCAAGAGGTCGTTTATTACACAACGGATCACTTCAGGGAACGGTTGGAGGCTGCTGGGGCGGAGGTCCGTACCTATGATTTTTTCCAAATTTACAAAGAATTCATACACAATGGTCCTCATATGCTGGCAAAGATCAATGGGCTGCTCAGTGCGACTCTGCTTTTGGTCCCGCAAGTGATGGAGCAAATAAAAGAGGAACATTTCGACGGCGTCGTACACGATTCAATGTTCGGCGGCGGCGGGGCGATTGCTCGCCTGCTTGGAGTGTCTGCGGTCAATTCCTGTACGACTTTCGCCTTTACGGAAAAATTTTTTGAAATGGTACCTATGTTTCTGAGTGTTCTGTCTGAAGCGGACGAAACGACCCTTTCAGAGTTTGAGCAGCTGTGTGCGGAGATTGAGCGAAAATTCGGCCATAAGATAACTTCGCCTTATGAAGGCTTTTTCAACCCGGAGCCGTTAAATGTCGTTTATACGTCCAGAGTGTTTCAGCCCCAAGGAGAGTCCTTTGATGAACGCTTCCGTTTCGTCGGACCCGCGGTTTCCGCCCGGCTTCCGCAAGGCGAGGTTCATTTCCCCGGATTGGAAGATTCCTCCGTTATTTACATTTCACTTGGAACAGCATTCAACAAGGATTTCAATTTTTATAGACTCTGCTTCGATGCGTTTGGCTGCTCTGAACATACCGTGATTCTCTCGGCCGGCCGGAATACTCCGATTGAATCTTTGGGTGAGATCCCTGGTAACTTCATTGTCAGGCCTTACGTTCCCCAACTGGCGGTTCTCTCCATGGCGCGGCTGTTCATTACACATGGCGGTATGAACAGCACGAACGAAGGGCTGCTCCACGATGTGCCCTTACTTGTCGTGCCGCAGGGGGCCGATCAGCCGATGGTTGCCCGACGCGTCGCCGAGCTAGGCGCAGGTATCTTCCTGGACAAAGATGGATTATCTGCGGATCAGCTTCGAGATGCGGCACAACGGGTACTTAGCGACCCGTCTTATCTTGAGGCGGCACGCCGTATAGGCGCCTCTTTAAGAGAAAAAGATGCCGCCACAGAAGCAGCTGAGGCTATTATAAACTATTTCCTATGAAGCATAAGTATAGATAGTATTGATGATGCAAACAAAAATAGCCCAAAGGATTGTAATCCTTCGGGCTTATTTCATACAGACCGCCGCAGGCTATTCGCGCTTTTTCAGCTCCATTTCCTCCCGCGTATTCCGTTCCTCCCATAAAAACTCCGTATCGTAGTCCACCGAATCGCGGCGTATAAATCGGGCGATGCCCGCGATAACGCCCCCCGTCACCGCGGCAAATGCAACAATCCAGCCCATGAGCGCAAACACCTGATCAACCATCCGATCCCCTCCTTGCTTATATTGCATCCATATGCCGCATGTTTGTGAAACATGTGTGACATTTAAGGGACAAGGGGAGCAAATAATTATAGTCATATTCTCCAATTGACAGGTTCCAGTAAACGGTGTTAGAATCACCTCTGTAATGCAAAACATACAGCTTTTGGAAAGAGAGGGTTTCAGTATGAGTGGAATGGTTATGGATCATCTATACGACGAACTTGCACATAGCGGATCAAACCATACAACTTCATATCCTGTAACCCGACGAACAGTCCGCATGCATTGAGCTTATGTGCAGGCTGCTGCCGCATCCGTTCATACGTTTACACGAGCGCGGGTTACGAAGCAAGTTCGTAACGTGCGCTTTTTGATTTCTTGGAGGGCATATCGCTGCGCGCGGTGTGCCCAATTTGCGTTGTTGGAGACGGCAGGACCAGAACAGATGAAGTAATCGAAAGGAGCGAAGTGATAGATGTTTATCGTATTAAAGAAATTAAGCTGGTTTTTCCGCATGCAATGGAAGCGGTACACGCTGGCCGTGGGTCTGCTTATCATTGTCGGCATTATCGATGTGATTCCGCCCAAGCTGATCGGCTACGCCATTGACGGGATTCACATGGGCACGTTGACCGGCATGGAGCTGATCAAGCTGCTGCTCTTTTGGGGGACGCTGATTGTGCTCGGCTATGGGATGTCCTACGTATGGCTGTATCAGTTGTTCGGCGGGGCGTTTGTGCTGGAGCGCATTCTCCGCAACCGGCTGATGAGGCATTTGCTGAGGATGACGCCCACCTTTTACGAGCGCAACCGCACGGGCGATCTGATGGCGAGGGCGACGAACGACCTCCAGGCAGTGTCCGCGACAGCCGGGTTCGGCATTTTAACCTTTGTCGATTCCACTTTGTTTATGACTACGATTTTGTTCATGATGGGCTTTTTTATTAGTTGGAAGCTGACTTTGGCGGCGATTGTGCCGCTGCCGATTATGGCTGTTTGCATCACGATTTACGGCAGCCGCATTCATAGCCGGTTCATGAGCGCCCAGGATGCCTTCGGCCAGATGAACGACCGTGTGCTGGAGACGATTGCCGGCGTGCGGGTAATCCGCGCTTTCGTGCAGGAGACGGCAAGTCAGGAAAGCTTCAAAAAGATGACAGACGACGTCTACCGCAAAAACATCGCCGTAGCCCGCATCGACGCGCTCTTTGAGCCGACTGTGAAAATCCTCGTGGGGATCAGCTACCTCATCGGTTTGTGCTACGGCGCTTATATGGTGTTTCATAGCGAGTTGACGCTAGGGGAACTGGTATCCTTCAATACGTTTCTTGGCATGCTGATTTGGCCGATGTTTGCCATCGGCGAACTGATGAACATTATGCAGCGGGGGAACGCTTCGCTGGACCGCGTGAACGAGACGCTCGGCTACAAGCCGGACGTCAACAATACGCCTGCCGCGACGACGATGCTGGTGCCGTACTCGATCGTTTTCGATCAAGTGACATTCCGCTATCCTTCCTCATCGATCGATAACCTGGTCAACATTTCGCTGCGACTCCAGCGGGGGCAGACGCTCGGCATCGTTGGACGGACGGGAAGCGGCAAAACGACGCTGCTGAAACAGCTGCTCAGAGAATACCCGCTGGGCCAGGGGGGCATTTCCATTTCGGATACGCCGATCGAGCAATTGACCATTGAAACGCTCCATGGCTGGATTGGCTATGTGCCGCAGGAACCGATTCTTTTTTCCAAAACGGTAAAAGAGAACATCATGTTCGGCCGCGGTCAAGGAACCGAGGAGGAATTGAACAAGGCGCTGGAGCTGGCTGCGTTCCGCAAGGACGTGCAATTTCTCCCGGAAGGACTGAACACCCTCGTCGGGGAAAAAGGCGTCGCTCTGTCCGGCGGGCAGAAGCAGCGTGTATCGATTGCCAGAGCGCTTTTCGTCGATCCCGAGATTTTAATGCTCGATGACGCATTGTCGGCCGTCGACGCCAAAACCGAGGCGGAAATCATAAGCGGCATGCGCAGCGAGCGCGCAGGCAAAACGACGCTGATCACAACCCACCGTCTCTCCGCCGTGCAGCACGCCGACTGGATTGTAGTGTTGGATGAAGGATATATCGTCGAAGAGGGAACGCACGAGCAGCTTCTCGCGCTGGACGGCTGGTACAAGGAACAGTACGACCGCCAGCAGTTGGAAGCGCAAATCGGGTAATAATCGGATCAAGAGATAACATATCCTGAGTGAAAAGAAGGTGAGGCCCCATATGAGACATACGGGCAAGAGACTATTTCAATATGCCGCACTGTTCAAAAAACCGCTGCTTCTTGCGCTGCTGCTTTTGGCGGCGGCCGTATCGGCGGAACTGGCGGGTCCTTTTATCGCCAAACAGATGATCGACCGCCACATTCTCGGCATCGAGAAGCCGTGGTATGAAACGGAGTCGGCCATACAAACCGACAAGGCCGTTCCGTACAAAGGAACTTGGTACAAAAGAAGCGACAACTTCTCCGAGGGGGAAGCGCGCGGGAAAGAGATTCGCATTCTGCAGGCGGGCAGCCAGTTCGCGCTTATTGAGCAGCCGCTGCTTTTTGACGGGGCGCGCAAGCTGGAGAACGGCCGCCTCGTAGTGACGCAGGGCAGCCAGGTGGCCGACTATGCGGCCCAAAAGCTGAGCTTGCAGGAGCTGTACGCCTTCTACGCGCCCGAAATGCAGCGCCTTATGCAGCTCGCAGGGCTGTATTTTGGCCTTATCCTGCTGGGTGCGGTGTTTACGTACGGGGAGAAGTTTTTGCTGCAATCGGCGGCCAACCGCATTATCCAGCGCATGCGCGCGGACGTGTTCGCGCAAATCCAGCGGCTGCCGATCCAATATTTCGACAACCAGCCCGCAGGCAAAATCGTTTCCAGAATCACGAACGACACCGAGGCGGTGCGCGACTTGTACGTTCAGGTGCTGGCGAACTTTTTTACCGGCACGATTTATATCGTGGGCATTATTTCCGCCCTGTTCGTGCTGGACTACCGGCTTGCGCTGTTTACACTGCCGGTCATTCCGATGCTGTATGTATGGATTGTCGTGTACCGCAAGTTCGCGACCCGTTACAATCAGGAAATCCGCGAGCGGCTCAGCAGCATTAACGGTATGATCAACGAAGCGATTCAAGGCATGCCGATCATCCAGGCGTTCCGCAGGCAAAAGGAGACGCAGCGCGAATTCGAACAACTGAATGACGAGTATACGGATTATCAAAATAAAATGCTCAGCCTGAACTCTTACACTTCCCATAATTTGATGAACGTGATCCGCAACTTGTTCTTTTTCGGTTTGATCTGGCTTATCGGCGGCGGTGGCATGAACACGCTCATCTCGATCGGCGTGCTGTACGCGTTCGTTGATTATTTGAACCGGATGTTCCATCCGATGGTAGGTATTGTCAACCAGCTGCCCAATCTGGAAAAAGCCGTCGTATCCGCCGACCGCGTCTTTGAACTGCTCGACGAGCAGGGCGTCGACGTCGTTGACGGCAAGGCCGATCGGTACCTCGGCAACGTCAAGTTCGAGCATGTGCGCTTTGCTTACAAAGAGGGCGAGTACGTCCTCAAGGATATTTCCTTTGAGGCGAAGCAGGGCCAGACCGTCGCATTGGTCGGGCATACCGGCTCAGGCAAAAGCTCGATCCTGAACCTGCTGTTCCGCTTCTACGATGTGAAAGAGGGCCGTATTACGGTTGACGGCCGCGATGTGCGCGAGATGCCCAAACAGCTGCTGCGCCAGCACATGGGCATCGTGCTTCAGGACCCGTTCCTGTTCACCGGCACGATTGCGTCCAACATCAGCCTGGACGATCCGGCCATCAGCCGGGAACGGGTCGAGCAGGCGCTGCGCGATGTAGGCGCCGCGGAGATGTTTGCGGCTCTGCCGGGCGGCATCGACGAGCCGGTGATCGAGAAAGGCAGCACGCTGTCGGCCGGCCAGCGGCAGCTGATCAGCTTCGCCCGGGCGCTGGCGTTCGACCCGGCGATTCTGATTCTCGATGAGGCGACCGCCAGCATCGATACGGAGACCGAGGCCGTCATTCAGGCCGCGCTCGATGTGTTGAAGAAGGGGCGGACCACCTTCATCATTGCGCACCGGCTGTCGACGATCAAGAACGCCGACCTGATTCTTGTGCTCGACCATGGCGAGATCGTCGAGCAGGGCAGCCATGACGAGCTGATGCGCCAGCTCGGCCGTTATTACCAGATGTACCAGCTGCAGCAGGGACATCTGGAAACCGCCGCCGCCGCTGAGCAAGCGGAGAGCGGCGTATAGCCGGCCGCCGATGCTCCGGGCGGCGGCCACCCACCCACCCACCCACCGGCCGTCCGTTTAAAGACGGCCGGTTGGGAGTATGCTACAATGGAAGGGCATACCATCCCATTGGGGAACGGAGGAACGAAGATGCGTTCTGATACGCTTCGCCTTTTGAACCTGATTCAACTGATTTCGGAAATCGGCATTGCGGGGGGGTATTTGATCGGGCTCATTCCTTTTATGTATTTGTGGTCCTATACGTGGGTCATCCCGCTGGTATTCGTCAGTCTGGTTCTTGCCTGGCTAGCGGGCAACGGCACGACGAACACGGCGATTGCCAACGTCGTGCTGTCTTTCCTCAGCTTTATACCTGTCGTAGGTTACTTGTTCCGCATCGTCGGCATCGTAATCTCCTGGATCAATATTCGCGCAATAACCGGCGGCGGTGGCAGAAGGTACTGACCGGCACGACTGGCCTCCAATCATTCCCCGGAGTGCCCGTGAAAGTCACGACGCCGCGCGCAGCTCCCAGCGCGCGGTGTTGCGCTGTATGGCGGCAGTCGGTGGGGACAGCCGCAGCCATTCGCGAAGTGGCTTGGCCACTCGAAAAACCTGCGAAAGTGCAGGCTTTTTTTGTTAATGTGGCTTATTTTGGCGAAAAGCCTGCAATTGTGCAGGAATTTTCGATGAAAATGCCCCTAAGCCCTTGGGTTCGATGAAAAGCCTGCACAATTGCAGGAATTCTGCGCTGTCAGCGTATCTACTAGCAAAAAGATGTATTTTTGCAGGTTTTTTGTGCGCAGCTAGACATTGTGGGGTGGAACGGTCCGGTGATAGGGCCAGGCTTTTGCAGGTTTTCTCTTCGTTGCCAAGGGGTCTCGCTTAACAGGCTCTCACGCAGCCTGGAGGTTGGAGAACGGGCAAACGCTGATTTTGGCGCCCATTTTTCGTGCCGAACGCAGCCGTATCGTTCTTAGACGCATCGGTTTTGACGCGTTGATGTGCTGCCGTCCTCGGCAAAGTCACCATTCCGGCTTTGGCGCGGGCACTTGACGGTTACGTGGGCCGTACGGTAAGCTGCACATTGCAAAAAAAACTCCTCCGATCGCTCGAAACAGCGATTAAAGGAGTTTTTTGTCAATAAGCAATGCCCACGCGGCAGCCGGCGAATTCGCCGCTCAACACCTGCTTATACGTAAACTCGGCCGTATCTCCGACGGATATCGATGTGCCGCCTTCGGGCAAAACATCTTTTTCCACCCGATACCGCCCAATCCGTTCGCCGTCGGGCAAATAAGTCGGGCACACGACCGTCCAAGACAGGCCGGACGACGCCAAAAGCTCCCACGCCTTGCGGTGCTCTTCGGCGGCCCGGACGGAAGAGCGCCGCGATTCCGGCGCCTCGTAGCGAAGCAGGCCGGGATGTTCCCGGCTTTGCAAAATGCCGGCCGTTCCGACGGTGACGATCCGGCCGATGCCGTGAGCCCGCATCGCGCGGATGACAAGCGGCATGCTTGAGGTCAGCGCAGCGCCTCCGTCTGTGCTCAGGCAGCTGACGACGGCGTCCGCGCCTCGCATGGCTGCCAGGACGTCTGCTTCGCGGCAGGCGTCTCCTTGAAGCGCAGCAAGGCGATCCGGCAGCCGCCCGAGCTTCCGGGGATCACGCACGAGCGCGGTTGCGCTGTGCCCGTCATCTAATGCAAGCCGGAGCACCTCGCCGCCTACGCGCCCCGTCCCGCCCAAAATGAATATGTGCATCGTCATTCACCGCTTTCCTAGTATTCCATCTATTGTACATGTTCCGTGCGGGGCGCGCGAGCCGGGAGTGCGGAGCCTACTTGAACCGCGCGGACGAATCCCGCATAATAGTTCTGTACGATTGCTGCGGCAACATTTTACTAGCAAGGGGATTTCCCGCCTATGAGGATCAATAAATTCATCAGCGAAACCGGCGTCTGCTCCAGACGGGAGGCGGACAAGTGGATCGAAGCGAAGCGGGTCACCATCAACGGCGAGGTGGCCGGGCTTGGCAGCGTCGTCGGACCGGGCGACGAAGTGCGGATCGACGGCAGGCCGATCGGAGCCAAGAAGGAGCATGTCTACATCGCGCTGAACAAGCCGGTTGGCATTACGAGCACGACGGAAACGCATGTGAAGGGCAATATCGTTGATTTTGTCGGGCACTCCGAAAGAATTTTCCCCATCGGAAGGCTGGACAAAGATTCGGAAGGATTGATCCTGCTGACCAATAACGGCGATATCGTCAACCAAATTTTGCGTGCGGAAAATAATCACGATAAAGAGTACATCGTAACGGTCAATAAATCCGTCACACCGATGTTTTTGCAGGGGATGGCCGGCGGTGTCAAAATTCTGGGCACGACTACGAAGCCCTGCGAGGTTCACCGGGTGGGCGAAAGAGTGTTCCGCATTATCCTGACGCAAGGGCTGAACCGGCAAATTCGCCGCATGTGCGAAGTGTTCGGGTACAGGGTCGTGCGTTTGCAGCGCGTAAGGATTATGCACATGCATCTCGGCAATCTGAAGACAGGCAAGTGGAGAAATTTGACGCAGGGAGAATTGCAGGAACTAATGCGGATTCTGGGGACAGCAGATGCAAAATCCTGAATGAGATCAAGGGCTTGAGAGCCCTTGATCTTTTTTTGCGGCAAAAAAAGACCCGCTGCTTGTAGCAGGGGTCTTTCCGCTAAGGAAGCCGGGAGTCGTTTAGAAGCGTTTTGCTGCCTCTTTGGCATCTGCGATTGCTTTTTCTTTAATAGCCGGAGCTTTCTCTGCCGATGACGTTCCCTCGACAAAAATCCCCTCGAGCGATTGAACCCCATAGAACTGCATAACTTTCTTCAAATAACTGTATCCCGATTCTAATGGAGCCGCAGGACCTTCCGAATATACGCCGCCGCTAGCTTGAATATGCAGGGCTTTCTTGCCGGACAGCAGGCCGACGGGACCATTTTCGGTGTATTTGAAAGTTTTACCCGCAACTGAAGTAGCGTCGATGTATGCTTTCAAAACCGGAGGGAACGAGAAGTTCCACATTGGAGAAACATAAACGTATTTGTCGGCAGCTACGAATTGATCAACGAGTGCCCCAAGACGAGCTACTTTTGATTGTTCCGCACCGGACAGTTGATCGAAAGAAGAACCTGACTGAAGTTTTCCCCAACCGCTGAAAACCTCGGCGTCAATTAGCGGGATATTTTCTTTATACAAGTCCAGATGAATAACTTCATCCGTTGGATTTGCTTCGCGGTATGCTTCAATAAATTCTTTTCCTACAGCAAGGCTGAAAGACGCTTGAGAATCGAGAGGATGTGCAGTGATATAAAGTACAGTTGCCATGAATCAAAACTTCCCTTCTATATGTTAGAATACTTACGATGTCATTATAACATATAATCTATAGTTTGTTACAAATTTTAATCTACTTACAAAATTTTAAAAGATGAAAAAATGTGTGTTCAAAATTACAGCGTCATTTCGGGAACAAACCGTGTGCTTCGGAGTTTTGAGAAAGTCTGGATGCGGTCGGAGTTACGCTTCCGTTTTTTTTACCACATAAGAATGTTTAAGTTCTTTACAGCGTAAAAGCGTAAGGGGTACCCTATCTAAACAAAAATTGGTATGCTTGAAATATGGAGACAAACGTACTGAAACAAATATTCATGGACCATTTGTGTTCCAGTATTATTATCGGCGAATGAATAAGAGTAAGGAATACGAGGTAGGAGTCATCACCGTCATTCATACATTCGGACGGGATTTAAAGTTTAACCCGCATATTCATGCACTAGTCACAGAAGGTACATTAGACAAGAATAAAGAGTGGAGAGGTGTGGAATACATCTCGTACGAATATTTACGAAAGGCATGGCAAAGGCTACTGCTGGATTTGATGCAGAAATGGTACCCGGAAAATACAGCGGTTTTCTCATTTGGCGTGCCCCTGGTATAATTTTTAATATCCACTTAAATGTGATAAAATAGTACTATAGTATTTTGTTGGAATTATTGTTGATTATTTTACTAGTTCAATCAATCGAACAAACAAACGATTCATAGTTGTTTCGCCCCGTTTTTTTGAGAAAATGTTGGATAGTGCCAGCAGGATAATTAATAAATTGAAAAAGGAGTATTAAGTAATGAAGATTCGATTCTTGAATTATGCAGTAGTAGTTGCTGTCAGCTACTTATCAGGAGTTCTTTTTTACAAAATAGCTCAACATCTACTCGCCATACCTGAAAAAAGTGAAATAGATCTACTATATCCTTGGATAACTATATTTTTTATTTTTTTTTCTATTCCGATTTATTTTGTCGTCAATTTATTTTTCCGTGTTACTAAATCCCACTTTGGAATTGTAAATTTTATATTTAAAACAATTGTATTGGTGATTTTTAGTATATTTACCGCGATAATAGTTCCTTTTATGTTTGGTGGTTTTGGCTATTTAAGTAAGGGAGAATTCTTGTTTTCAGATTTTGCGATTTTACTTTATTCATTTTTTGTAGGAGCAGCCATATTATTTTCCATTTGTACCACAGTAATCGAAAAGTACTTGAATAATAGGTATTTAGGTTAAAAAAGAAAGATCAAATCCCCCAAAAGGGATTTGATCTTTCTTTTTTAACCTTGAGCATTAACTGTTTGGCTTGCAGCGGGGAATAAGCCGGTGTGAACTGTGTATCCTTTAGAGCTTGGGTGGTATTGGTGAATTGATACCGGAAATGGCGAAGAATCTACTCGTTTCCAGATTTCATGTGCTGGATATCCGTCATGTGATCCTTGAACGGAAACATTGCCATTTTTATAAATTCTGATGGTATAATCCCAATTGATTGCAGGCGATGGATTAAACGTTGGAATAGCTACGTCTGCGCTCAGTTTAACATCGACCCAATCTCCATGCAAGGGATCAAAAAGATACGAAATCATTTTAACTCCATCGCTAGATGCTTGACCTTTAATGTCGCTGCGAATAACTTCCCCAGTGTTAATATCTACCGTTCTTTCTATAGTAGGGCCCACACCAGCATAATGCTGAACCGATTTATTCGTAAAGTTAGCCACTACGTGAGATGCCAACTTAAATGCATGGGGATTATTCTCGGTCCAGTAAGTAAAACTACGATTATTACCGTTATATAGGATTCGAACGGCAGTTGTGCGTAAGAACTCAATCCACTCAACATCAGGAATAAATGCTGTAACTCGAACTTCTACAATATTTGCCATAATAATATCATCCTCCAAATTATAGTTGAGATTTATGGATGATAGGAATGTATCATATTAAAGGCCATTCCCAACCTTCCAAATGATATAAATCATCCTTCTCACTATATAAGGAGATTATAATTCGCTTTTTACAACCTTGATTCAGTTCCTGCTTGTTGGGAACAGTTAAAGAGAGCTTATGTAATCAAATATATCATGGTGACTAGTACAAAATTTACCATATTGTGTACGTCTCCATGTAGAGAAATGAACGACCTCAATAAATGAAATAAAACAGAGAGGACCGCCTGAAGCGATCCTCTTATGCTATTGCCTTTAACTCACTTAAATCCAGCGTCAGAAGAAAATCAGAATGGAAGTTAAGTTCCGATACTAACGATACCGGAGCTTCCCAAGCTAAAACATGGAAATTAAATTACATCCACTTTGCTCATGGAGACAGCTACGCTGGTTATGGGCCTAATAGAGCTGCCGCGGATTCGTTCGGTTGTCGTGATGTGCTTCCAGGAGTGCCGGTGGTATTCGTCTTATCGCAAGCCGGGCGACCGGGCGCTGGCGAGGAAGCAGGAGTTTGTGCCACAGACCCGGTTTGACGGCTGCTGAATTGGCACGGCCCGAATAATATCATGGTTTTAGATAACAGGTTCTTCGTATGCACCCAGTGGCTTCGCTGATAGCTATGGAGGTCTATTTAGTTGATTTATCTACCTCAACAGATACCCCCATTTTAACGGCAATTGCTTGCATAACTTTAGTGTTAGATTGTATGGTTTTTTCTAACCTCATTAAAGAAAACATTGCCACCACCATAGGAAAACCATACTGGGAAATTAAAGATAAAATCTGAACGTCCATAAACTTTCCTCCTACCAATTTTTTATAATATATTCAATAAAATCTGTTTTAATAGATTGTATGGCATCTTCACTAGGCATTTTTATATATCTAGACATATTTCGGATCTCTTCATCAAAGTAAAATAAGAGCATTTCGATAAATTTTTCTTTATTGTCTTCTTTCTGATGGTTCATTAACTCAGTTATAAATTGATCTCGCTCTGTCTGCATTCACTGTTCCTCCTGCTCCTCCAGTAATTGCCTATTGATTTTCTAATTCTACTTTATACCTCAAACACTCTAAGCTTTTCTTTTTCCACTTACTTACTGCCTGTTGCGATATATGGAGTTCATCAGCAACTTCTTTTTCCTTCAATCCATCTATGTAAATTCTTTTAATAATATAGCGTCCCTTTTCTGAATCGATGTTTTGAATTAATTCATCAATTTGAATATAGTCTAATCTTTCTGATACATCATTTCGATAATTAGGGAGATGTTCAAAAGAATCTATTGATATAATCTCACGACTTATGTGCTTACGAGCACGATATTGAATACGCCATGCCAAGCGTTGTAAAACCTGACGATATTGTTCTAACAATCACACCACCCCCTTCATTCTTACTCTCCTAATTAATAAAGTAAAATATATCATAAATTTACAACCTCTTATACGAAAAATGGGAACAAATGTTTCTTTTTGTTATTGGTTTAATATTAAATTACTAGCCTCTTTTTATAAGACTACATATAGCGGACTTTTTGAAGAATTTTTTTGAGGGTCAATGGTTGTAAAAACGAGTTGAAATTTGCCCTAATAAGAGGCTGTTCAAAAAGCGTTATATCAGTTTGAAACACTAGTAGAGGGGGGGGGACGATTCTGGAAAATAGGAATGAAAGGGATCCCACTTCCAACGAGGAATCGTTCCTCATACCGACTCAATTTCAGTCCCCGAATTTGGATAGACGTATCCCTTGTTTCGTGAATGGTCTTTTTTTCGGTTGCCTATTAATGAGGACTTACCCTGCCAGCGGCAGCGAGATTTGCTCCACTTGTATCTCTTGTATCTTTTTAAGTGTGGCTACATGATTCGGAGGCAGAATCGTTCCCCGTACATGTGCAATCATCCGCTCAATCAACCGAAACACATCTCGCAGAATAAACCATTTTTCAACGCATTTGGTTGTACCGTGGCTGGGCTTCACCCAACCGGAGGTCGATAATTTTCCTTATTTTCATGGCGTTTGGCCAGCAACCTTTTTTCGGATGGCGGCGTCTAGGGTGTAGAACTGGAAAAGTTTATCGCTATTAAGCGCACGAGGAGGAAGATTCAATTGAAATTGGTCAAAAAAGCAGGAACCGTCGCTATCGCATCAGCGCTTCTGCTCACTGCGGCTCCGCAGGCATGGGCGAATGATGCCGCAGTAGGGACTCAAGCTATCAGATTGCCCATCAAAGGCGACGACACCGCACAGCTCGAGCCCAAAATTACTAAAGACCAAGCCCTTGAACTTGCCAGGAAATACGTTGCAATTCCGGATGGGTATACGCTGCAGTCGGCTAACCTGAACGCTTATTATGTAATGAACGGACACAGCATTCCGAACTGGAACTTAAGTTTCGTGAAGAAAGTGAAAGACCAGTATTTAGGCGATCTGCATGTTACGATTAACGGTATTAGCGGAGAAATGGTCGGATATTCGATCAACGACAAAGATCCCGAGCATAAATTGAGCTACCCGCCGAAAGTCGATTTCAAAGGAGCCAAAGCGATCGCTTCCGCATGGATCGGGAAGGTAAATCCGGATAAGCAGAAGGAACTGCTGTACAACCAGACGGAGGAGGATTCCTTCCGCACCCCTCTGAACGGAAATTATCAGTACAACATCCGTTTTGACCGGGCGGTTAACGGCATTCCGTTTATGGAGAACGGCGTCAATGTCACTGTGAACGGGGACGGGCAGGTAACCGGCTACAATTACAACTGGGATGACGATGTGACATTCGAGACGAATGTGACGCCGATCGGCGAGGACAAAATCGCCCAGACCTTCAAAGACAAAGCCGACGTTACCTTAGCCTATCAAATCCCTTATGAAGCAAAAGGCGAGAAAAAACCGCTCATTGCCTACACATTAGTTCCATTCGCCCTGAACGCTGTGAACGGCGAAGTTTGGAACCAGGGCGCTTTTTCCCAGTCTCTTTATGCAAGTGACAACAAGCCGCTTACAGAGCAACCGCTGTCCGGTAAACCGGCTTCCAATTTGAATCTGACCAAGGAAGAAGCCGTCAAAAAGGTAACCGATGCGTTCAAGCTGCCCGATGACTACAAGCTGCGCGACGCTTCCTACAACGAGGTCACTTCCCCTGAGACGGGAGAGAGCAGCTCAAGCTGGAACCTGAACTGGAGCCGGCCGGCGGCGGAGAACGATTCGACGGGTAAAATCGGCGGCAGCGGCGCCTGGGCTGCGGTGAACAGCAAAACCGGCGAGATTATGAGCTTCAACAAGTACATTAATTATCCAAATGACGGGACCAAGCCGGTTGACGGCAAGGTGGCGCTGGATACGGCCAAAGCGTCTGTCATCGATTTTGTGAAAAAGAATTTGCCCGCTTACACGGACCAGCTCGTAATGAGCGCACCTGTAGAAAAGAACATACCTGCCGAACAATTGAAACAGCAGCGCACCTGGGAGTTCAATTTCAAACGGGTTATCGATGGCGTGAGCGCCAATTACGAGAGTGTGAATGTGAGCATTGACCGGACTGGCGGCGCGATCTTGAATTACTACAATTCGATTACCAATTTGCCGTATCCGAAGCAGAAGCCCGAAGTGATCGCCCTCGACAAAGCGAAAGAAACGCTGCTATCGCAGTATGAGATCAAGCTGAACTATGTGGTAGCGAACAGCGGGGCTCCAGGGGGCATTCCCATCGAGAAATACAGATTGATGATCGCAGCGGGAGAAAGCGTTCCGAGCGCTCCTGTGGGCGGAGACAATAAAAAGCTCGAGGCTAAACTGGTCTACTCCCTGATTCCGAAATTCACGCGCGAACAGTTCTTCCTGAACGCCCAGACGGGGCAGTGGGTCAATGCCTCCAACGGCGAAGTCATTTCGCTGGAACGCGTGAAAGTGGACGATATCGAGAATCATTGGGCGAAGAACGAGCTGCAATTGATGCTGGACTATCAAGCGCTTGACGTCAAAGACGGCAAGGTGAACCCGGATCAAGCCATCACTCGCGGGGAATTGATCAAAATGCTGGTCATTGCGATGAACGGAGGCAACAGCGGCATTTATTACCCTGCGGCACGCGCAGCTTCCTTCGCGGATGTGCAAAGCACGTCCAAATATTTCGCCTATGTCGAAAATGCGGTCGACCGCGGATTGCTGGTTCCTGGCGAGGATTTTAATCCGGAAGCCAAAATCACCCGCGAAGACATGGCCCAGCTCATCGTTAAGGCGCTTGGTTACAAAAGCTTGACGAAATACGAGAATGTTTTCAACAAAAACTTTGCGGATGCGGCCAAGCTGAAAAATATCGGAGAAGCTGCGATTGTCGTCGGTCTGGATATCATGTCGCTGAATAACGGCAGCTTTGAGCCCGGGCAGGAAGTGACAAAAGCACAGGCTGCCGTAGCGTTCTCCCGCTACCTGCAAAAGCGCGCCGATCTTCAGGACCAGCGATCCCGTTACGTATACTAAATCCTTATGGAACAAGCATGCCGCATCGCCGGTGTGCTTGTTTTTTTTGCGGGAAACGGTTCCCGCTTTCCGAAACCCGCCGTGTAAAATTATTCCTCGTGTGCTTCCCAGCCCTGCAAGATATGTTACAATAGGCTTTAAAACTTAATCTTGTGCGAACACGGCAAAAGGAGCAGAAGAGCATGGCTGTAAATGGAAGAGTAGGTCTGGAAGACATCATCAAGGCGAATCATGTGCTCAGCAAAGTGATCGAGCCCTCGCCCCTGCAGCGCAACGAGCTTTTATCAAACTTGTATGAGTGCAACGTATACTTGAAACGCGAAGATTTGCAGATCGTGAGATCGTTCAAAATTCGCGGAGCTTATAATGTCATTCAAAGCTTGTCTCCCGAGGAGCGGGCGGCGGGAGTCGTCTGCGCCAGCGCCGGCAATCACGCGCAGGGAGTCGCTTTTTCCTGCAAGCACTTGGGCATCGAAGGGAAAATCTTCATGCCGACGACGACGCCCCGGCAAAAGATTTCGCAGGTCAAGCTGTTCGGCGGAGCTTTTGTCGAGGTCATCCTTACAGGAGATACCTTTGACGATTCCTCCGCTCAGGCCAGGGAGTACTGCGCCCGGGAGAACAAGGCGTTTATTCATCCGTTCGACGACGCGCGCACGATTGCCGGACAAGGCACGGTCGGTCTTGAGATTATGAACCAGATGCCTGAGACGCCGGATTTTATTTTTGCCACGATCGGCGGCGGCGGACTTGTCTCGGGAATTTCCACTTATGTGCAAAGCGTAGCTCCGCAGACGCGCATTATCGGCGTAGAGCCGGAGGGCGCCGCAAGCATGTCTGAGGCGCTTAAGCTGGGACAAGTCATCACGTTGGCAACGATCGACAAATTCGTCGACGGGGCGGCCGTGAAGCAGGTAGGGCAATTGAATTACGAGATTTGCAAGGAGAATGTCGAGGATATCGTTATCGTGCCAGCCGGCAAGGAGTGTACGACGATTCTGGAGCTTTACAACAGCAATGCGATCGTGATCGAGCCTGCCGGGGCGCTTCCGGTTGCGGCGCTTGACGCATACAAGGAACAAATCCGCGGCAAAAACGTAGTCTGCGTCATCAGCGGCGGCAACAACGACATTGACCGGATGCAGGAAATCAAGGAACGCTCGTTGATCTACGAGGGGCTTAAGCACTACTTTATTTTGAACTTCCCGCAGCGCGCCGGTGCTTTGCGCGAGTTTTTGGAGGAAGTTCTCGGGCCTTCCGACGATATTACCAGATTTGAATATACGAAGAAAAACAATAGAGACGACGCGCCGGCGCTGGTCGGCATCGAGTTGAAAAACAAGGACGACTACCACGGGCTTATCGAGCGCCTCTCGCGCAAAGATTACGGCTACATCGAGATTAACAAGGATCCGAAGCTGTTCAATCTGCTCATTTGAAAATTTCCGATTTACAGCAGAACCGGAAGATTCTATTAGCTAATTTTGGTTAAATATGGTATAGTAAATAAGTCCCAGAAAACTCGAATATTTTTCGAAAAAAGGCAAACTTGCCGAAAGGCAAGGACGCAAAGCCGCAGGTCTAAGGTTGCATTCAACTAGGACAGCTGGGCTGCCGAAGGGTTGAATTATACCTAACAGGTACTACCTGCGGCTATTCCATGTGATGGAATAGCCTTTTCTTCTTTATACAGGTTTGGGGGGAGGAGGTTATAAGCGTGAACGGCGGTACATCATCCAAACGGGAGCGGCATGCAATTAACTTTGCGTGGGAATATTTGTGCCTGCTTGGCGTCAGTCTGCTGACGGCGAATCTGCTTGTCTCGGCATCGTTCCATGCAATGGGCTGGCTGGCCGGGATATTGTTTGCGGGCTTTGCTTGCTCCGCTTTTCTCGTCAAGCGAAAGGCTTCTATTGTTTTATTGGCGGCGGCGGCGTGCGCATGGCTGCTGCTTTCATTCGTGTTTCTTGCGTCCGAATTGTTCGCAAGTTTGTTGACTCATACGGTCCTGTGCATGTTTTTCGTCTACGGGATCCGGCAGTTGGCTGCGTCGCGGGAGCATTATAAGAGCAGGAGCATGGAAATGGAATACATCGCGCATCACGATTCCTTGACGGGTTTGCCGAACCGGAGGCTGTTCGAAGACCGTCTGGAGCGGTCACTGCTGCATGCCAAGCGCCACAATACACTGGTTGCCGTTGTTTTTTTGGATCTGGACCGTTTCAAGCATGTAAACGACACGCTCGGGCACGCTTATGGCGACATGCTCATCCGGCAGGCCGGCCAAAGGCTGACAAGCAGCCTGGGGGAAGAAGATACCGTATACCGTCAGGGCGGGGACGAGTTTACGATTTTGCTGCCTCATATTATGAAGCAGGAGGATGTCCGCCTCGCAGCGTCCCGTATTCAGGCGGCGCTTGAGGAGCCTTTTGTGCTTGAGGGAAGCCCTTTTGCGGTTTCGGCAAGCATGGGGATTGCGCTGTACCCGTATGACGGGGAGACGCCGCGGCAGTTAATGAAGCATGCGGACGAAGCGATGTATGCGGCCAAGAAGCATGGGGAAAATTACCTCCGTTTCTATGACGCAGAAATAAATGCCGAGCCGGCAGGCCCGGAGCGCATGGAGCGGGCGCTTCGCGCCGCCTTGGACAATGGCGAACTGGAGCTGTACTATCAGCCGCAATATGAGCTTTCCGGCAAACGTCTGATCGGAATGGAGGCGGTAATCCGCTGGCACTGTCCGGGGCAGGGGGAAATCCCGGGCAGCGAGTGGGTGCGCGTCGCCGAGGAAACCGGCCTGATGACCGCCATCGGCGAGTGGACGCTGCGAACAGCGTGCAAACAGGCGAAAAGCTGGCTGGACGCGGGATATCCTCCTTTGCGGCTGACCGTCGCTGTAACCGCTTCACAGTTCAGGGACCGAGGCTTCATCGATCTGGTGGCCGACGCCATCAAGGAAACGGGCCTTGAGCCCGGCATGATCGAGCTCGATTTGGCGGAAGACATATCTTCTTCCGGCGTGGAGGAGACCGGCGAGAAGCTGAAGTTATTGAAAGCTTTCGGATTTCGAATCGCCATGGACGATTTGTGCACCGGCCTGTTCACCAGAAGCGGCGCCGACCGGGTGCCGATGGACAGCGTCAAGCTCGATAGCACGATCGTCCGCGACCTTCCCGAAGACGGCGAAAATCAGCTGCTGGCGGAAGCGATCGCCATGATGGCGCAGCGTCTGCGTCTTAATCTGATCGCCAAGGGAGTGGAAACCGAGGAGCAGCTCGAACATTTGCAAAGTATGCAATGCACGGAAGCTCAAGGCAAGCTTTTCAGCAGCCCTCTGCATCCTGAGGAATTCATTCAATTAATGAAAGACAAAATAAGTTAACGGAAATGATATGGATTTTATCAACCACAGGTAGTATAATCGGGAATTGGGGCTCTACACCTATTTGTAGCCAGTCACAAACATGATTATGTTACCTTGTATGACATGACGAATTGTGCCGCAATAACGGGGAAACTACTTTTCCGCCCTTGGAATTGATGGTACAATTGACACATGAATGCGTTACATATTTTCATTCCTTCATGGTGACACTACAAGTTGGCCTTTCGTGAAGCAGTCTAAAGAAGTAGTCAAATTTATTAGTTGGGGGTAATACGATGAAAAAAGTGTTTTCAACTGCATTAATGGCTGTTACAGTGACAGCGGTAGTGCTGTCCGGATGCGCAAAGAAAGAGGATAAAACAGGCGGCGCATCGGCTTCTCCGGCTCCTAGTGCGGCAGCTACGGCGGCGGCAACTCCGGGCGGCGCGGCCAAAGACATGAAGATCGGAATGGTTACCGACATTGGCGGCGTGAACGACAAGTCGTTTAACCAAAGCGCTTGGGAAGGCTTGCAAAAGCTGAAAAAAGACACCGGCGCCAATGTGAAAAATCTGGAGAGCAAAAGCGACTCCGATTACATCCCGAACTTGAACCAATTCGTCAAAGATAAATACAACCTGACTTGGGGAATCGGCTTCCTGATGGGCGATGCGCTGAAAACGGTAGCGACCCAGAACCCTGATGCAAAACTGGCCATTATCGACAACGTCGTAGAAGCTCCGAACGTAGAGTCGGTTACATTCTCCGAGCAAGAAGGCGCTTATCTGGTAGGCGTAGTTGCAGGTCTTACAACGACAACGAACAAAATCGGCTTCGTCGGCGGTGTGAAAATTCCGGTTATCCAACGTTTTGAAGCGGGCTTCAAAGCGGGAGTTGCGGCAGTTAACCCTAAAGCCACAATCCAAATCAACTACACAGGCGCTTTTGACAAGCCTGACCTTGGCAAAGCGGCAGCCGCAACCATCTATAACGATGGCGCGGACATCATTTTCCACGCAGCAGGTTCGACGGGCAACGGCGTATTCAACGAAGCGAAGGACCGTTTCAAAGCCGGCAAAAAAGTATGGGTAATCGGTGTCGACAAAGACCAATCCCTGGAGTTTGGCGACGACGTCACCCTCACTTCCATGTTGAAACGCGTTGATCAAGCGGTTGAGCGCGTGTCCAAAGATGTCATCGACAACAAGTTCCAAGGCGGCAAAACCATAGTTCTCGGTCTGAAAGACAACGGCGTAGGCTTGCCTGAAACTTCCAAGAAAAACGTTAAGCCTGAAATTTTGGCAAAAGTCGATGAATACAAAGCGAAAATTATTAGCGGCGAAATCAAAGTCCCTGAACAATAAGCACCTGTCCGCGCGCAGCGTCAGCTCGAGGAACGTGTCGCATGCTATTGTTAAAACAAGGCTGGTTGCATAACTAGCCTTGTTCTTTAGTTCTCAAGGTTTTTCTCCCTATCTCCTACTTCGCTTCATGAAGCGATACCGTCTTATTGCACTTCCTCTAAAAATAATCAGTAGGGTGATCCGATGAGCACAGTAACCCCTGTTGTCGAGCTTTACAATATTACGAAGCGGTTCCCGGGAATCGTTGCCAATGATTCGATCAGCTTGCAGCTGCATAAAGGTGAAATTCATGCATTGCTCGGAGAGAACGGAGCGGGCAAGTCGACGCTCATGAACATTCTCTTCGGTTTGTACCAGCCGGATGAAGGCCATATTAAAATTCAAGGCAAGGAAGTCAATATCGACAGCCCGAACCGGGCGATTGAGCTCGGAATCGGCATGGTGCATCAGCACTTCAAGCTGGTGCAGCCTTTTACGGTTACGGAAAATATCATTTTGGGCATGGAGCCCAAAAAAGGGATGAATATAGATTACCGCACCGCTCAGGAAAAAGTGCGCAAACTGTCCGAGCAGTACGGATTGAAAGTCGATCCGAAAGCAAAAATTGAAGACATTTCCGTCGGCATGCAGCAGCGTGTGGAGATTTTGAAAACGCTGTATCGCGGTGCGGACATTTTAATTTTCGACGAACCGACGGCGGTGTTGACTCCGCAGGAAATCAGCGAGCTTATGGAGATCATGGACAATTTGGTGAAGGAAGGCAAATCCATCATTCTAATTACCCATAAGCTGAAAGAAATTATGGAAATTGCCGATATGGTGACGATTATCCGCAGGGGTAAAGTCATCGACACGCTGGAGTGCGCGAAGGCCAATCCGCAAATTTTGGCGGAAAAGATGGTCGGGCGCGACGTATCGTTTAAAGTAAGCAAACAGGAAGCGAAGCCTGGACAACCTGTTCTGCAGGTGCAGAATTTGACGGCGCGCAACCAGCAAGGCCTTGCTTCGCTGAAAGGGCTCAATTTTGAAGTCCGGGCCGGCGAAATTTTGGGTATCGCAGGTGTCGACGGCAACGGACAGAGCGAGCTGATCGAGGCGCTGACCGGGCTGAGGCCGGTGGACAGCGGGCGCGTATTGCTTCAGGGCAAGGAAATCACCAATCATTCCGTAAGGGCGATCTCGGAAGCCGGATTGTCGCACATTCCGGAGGACCGCCATAAGCACGGGCTGGTGTTGGATTTTACTATGAGCGAGAACATGGTTCTCGAAACGTATTTTCATCCGGAATATAATCGCAGAGGTTTTTTGAACTACGATGCCATAGACAAGCATGCCGAGGAGTTAATTCAAAAATTCGACGTGCGTACGCCAAGCATATATAACAACGCTCGTTCCTTGTCGGGCGGCAACCAGCAGAAGGCGATCATTGCGAGGGAGATTCACAAGGACCCGAGCCTGCTTATAGCGGCGCAGCCTACTCGCGGTCTGGATGTCGGAGCCATTGAGTTCGTGCACAAGCAGCTGATTGAGCAGCGCGATAAAGGGAAGGCTGTGCTGCTGATTTCTTTTGAATTGGATGAAATTATGAACGTATCGGATCGAATTGCTGTTATTTATGAAGGACAAATTGTGGGTGAAGTGCTGCCGCAGGAAACGAACGACCAGGAGATCGGGATGCTGATGGCGGGCAGCAGGAGCACGAAGGAAGGAGCAGCCCATGAATAAAGCTATAAGGGTTTTTACCGGCGATACTGTGGTCATGCCGCTCGTCGCGATTGTGCTCGGGCTTATATTCGGGGCGCTCGTCATGCTCGCCGGGGGTTACAACCCGATTGATGCCTATATCGCACTGTTCAAACGTATTTTCGGCAGTCCTTACGATCTTGGAGAAACGGTTCGATCGATTACGCCGCTGATTTTGACCGGTTTATCCGTTGCTTTTGCGTTCAGGACAGGCCTGTTCAATATCGGAGCCGAAGGCCAGGTCGTCATGGGCATGACCGGGGCTACTTTAATCGGCGTGAAAATCCAAGGGCTTCCATGGTTCATTCATGCACCGCTGGCTGTTCTCGCAGGAGCGCTGCTCGGCGGCATTTGGGGAGCTATTGCCGGTTACCTCAAAGCGAAGCGCGGTGTGAATGAGGTCATTACGACCATTATGTTGAACTGGATCGCGCTGTTTTTGTCAAATTATATCGTGAATGCATTTTTGCTGGAGCCCAAGCAGCAGCGCTCTTATATGATTCAGGAGTCGGCCATGGTCAATATCGGCTGGCTGTCGCAGCTGATGGATAACGCTCGAATTCACTGGGGGACCTTGATAGCGCTGCTTGGCGCCGTCGCTTTCTACGTCATCCTCTGGAAAACAAAGCAAGGCTTCGAACTGCGGGCTGTCGGCCACAATATCCATGCGGCCCAATACGCGGGCATGGACGTCAACCGCAACATCGTGAAAGCGATGTTCATCAGCGGCGTCTTTGCCGGGCTCGCCGGAGTATTTGAGATTCTCGGCGTGTTCCACTATCAGGTTGTGGCTGCGGCGTCTCCAGGCTACGGTTTTGACGGCATTGCGGTATCGCTTCTGGGGGCCAACAATCCGTGGGGAATTATTCTCGGAGCGGCTTTGTTCGGTGGTCTGACATACGGTTCGGCCGGGATGAGCTTTGGCGCGGACGTGCCGCCGGAAATTATTCGCATCGTGATCGGATCGGTTATCTTTTTTGTAGCGACGCAAGGGATCGTAAAATGGATACTTCTCCCATTCTATGCGAAACGCAAGAAAGAGAGGGCGTTGTAACATGGATTTTCTTACAATATTGAATACGACGCTTACCAAAGGCAGCGAGCTGATCAATACGACGCTTGTATTTTCAACGGCGCTTATTTTTGGGGCTTTGGGCGGCATTTTCTCGGAAAGATCCGGTGTGGTCAACATCGGTATCGAAGGGCTGATGGTTTCCGGCGCCTTTGCATCGGCGGTCGGAACTTACTATGCGGAAGAAGCGAATATGGGCGCTTGGTCTCCGTGGATCGGGCTTTTGGCGGCGGTGGCGTTTGCGCTTATCTTTGCCTTGATTCATGCGGTGGCGTCGATTACGTTCAAAGCGAATCAGGTGATCAGCGGGGTCGTCATTAACTTTATGGCGGCCGGCGTTACGGTGTATTTGGTGAAAATTTTGTTTAACGGCGCCGGACAAACGGAAACACTGGACGATGTGTTCAGCAAATACGCGATTCCCGTGCTGTCGCAAATTCCGTATCTTGGGTACGCGATATTCACCGCTTATCCAACGACATATTTGGCGTTAATTTTAGTCGCGGTCACGTACTATGTGCTGTTCAAAACTCCGTTCGGCCTTCGGCTTCGCTCGGTCGGCGAGCATCCTAGCGCCGCGGATACGATGGGCATTAAAGTGAATCGCATCCGTTACATGGCGGTGCTCATCAGCGGCGCGCTGGCCGGGCTGGGCGGAGCGACCATCACGCTGACGACGACAAGCAATTTCTCGCACAATACGATTTCCGGGCAAGGCTTCATCGCGATGGCTGCCATGATCTTCGGCAAGTGGCATCCGTTCGGTGCGCTGGGCGCGGCGGTATTTTTCGGCATGGCGCAGGCGTTGAAAAACTTTTTGCAGCTGTTCGATTTCACGAAAAGCATTCCGCAAGAATTTTTGTACATGCTGCCGTATGTACTGACAATTCTTGTGCTGGCCGGCGCAGTAGGCAGGGCCAAAGCCCCATCCTCGCTCGGCGAGCCTTACGATCCGGGCAAACGATAACAGCAAACATGCACCTGAACGGGCGACTAAGCTCGAATGGGTGCATGTTTTTGTTTTTAATATTAATAATAGAAGTCTATAATTCCGATTTATGCATTTCGTCCAGAATTCGCTCCATTAACGTATACACTAGAGTGAAGGGGTTCATTTGACGAATATGTATGTCTATGGAAAGCCCTTGTTCTTTATATGTCTGGTCTAAGGTTTGAGCGATTGAAATAGCTTTCCTTATGCTATCCCCGTTCCCAATTATTTGCCGAATCATGCCTTTATCCGATTTTTCATAATCCGCTCTGCCAAGTACCGCTTTAAGACGCTCAAAAATCTTAGTTTTTGTGTCTGAAAAATTAACATTAACATCTTCAAAATGCATGAGCAGCCATATTTCAAAGGATAAATTGCTTGGCAGTATTACGTAATCGTGGGATGAAAGCTGCATTTCGGAAATAGCTTCTTCGATCTCGGGAGGAGCGTCGCAGTCGAAAATCAAACACTTCTCGTATAGGCCGTATTTGCGCAAATTGTTATCGTCATTCAAATAATGATTCGCGAAATTAAGAACTCTTCTCGCATTCCCTCCGGCCAAAGTAGGAACGATATCGATATGGGAATATTTGTTGCGGTTTTTTTGTATGATCGCGGCAAAGAATTCGAAATAATTGACTTCAGTCGTGCCTTCACAAAAAAGAAGGATTTTGCCTAAATGACCTGCCTTCGTATCTGACGACCTTGGAATGAAAGGGTTTAAACGTACCATATTAATTCCTGCCGTTACTTAAGCGGGACGTTTTGAAAATGGGTATTGCGCCGTATTTACCGTTAAAATAATCTTTATTGTAGGTGGCGATAGATCGAATGGCTTTCAAATCAGAAAGAGAATAAATTTGAGATACTCCCTTGTCGTCCTTATCAACAAACACAACCTCGTCTCGACGGAACTGATTTTTGTTTAATATGGACGTTTCGTGAGTGGTGAAAACGAGTTGGGCATAGTTGGAATTAGCTTCGGACTGAAACATATCCACGATAAATTTGGTGAGTAAGGGATGCAGTCTGGCGGACAGTTCGTCGATTATGAACACACCTCCGGTTTCCATCAGAATCAAAATTCGCTGAATAAATGATAAAAAACGCAATGTCCCGGAAGATTCTTTGGAAAGATCAAAAGCTTTGCTGCCGACCCGGTTGCCCTCTGCATCATAGATGGGGTGAACGGTTTTGATAACAGGAATCTCTTGTTCCTCGCCAGTTTTGGGATGCAGCCGCATTTCTTTCTCAACGGTGATATTCTCAATACCCACGTCAATTAAATTTACATAATCGGCAACTTGCATGCGGAACATTTCATTGTCGAGCAATTTTTTAGAGTTAAAAACGGATCCGGCCGTACCTTTGATAGTAGATTCTAGAACTAATTCGTGGTACACATTAAAATTTTTCTGAAAAAAGCCCTTGAAATGATCAATCATTTCCTTGACTTTATCCGTGGCGAAATAGTCGAGAACGGAAAGATACAATCGGTCCTCGCGGTATTTGCTCAGATTTTGAAGCTGCCCCCGATACTTTGGACCGTATTCAAGTCCCTTGTTTGCATCGCGATCAAAAACAAGATCTTTGTCAACATACAGCCATTCCGACTTAATCGTCGTTCCGGAGAATGAAAATCCATACTGAAAAAGGAATTTTTGGTAAATGAATATCATTTCAAATTCAACCGATTCCTTTTCTGCATCCGTTAATAGAAAAGGTTCGATAGAGGTCAAGCGATCTGATTCGTCATAGGCGGTAGAGTCCTGAAAAAGTTGATTTAGAATAAATCGTTTAAACCAATAAAGGGCACTAATCAAATTGGATTTGCCGCTCGCGTTGGCCCCGTAAATGGCGACTGTCTTCAATAAGTTGAAATATTTTGTAGAAATGATATGCGACTCATGCTCTTTGTAGAAAGCAGCCCTCATATCAAGAACAGCGTCGTTCTGAAACGATAAAAAATTATTAGCACGAAACATAACCAGCATGTAAGCACCTCCATACACAACTTGCAAATTGATTGCTATTTTTTTGCAATTATAACCGTATTATATACGAAAAAGAAGCAATTTAAACTGATTTTTGCAAAAAAATCGAAAATACCGAAAGGGTTGATTGATTTTGTTTAATCATAGCTGCAAAGATTTCATCCGGTTGCGGTACTCTGTAGGCGACACGCCATACAAGCGGCGGAATTGCTTCGAGAAGTACAGCGGGTCGTGAAAGCCGACCGAGGAGGCGATTTGTTCCACGGTAAGCTCAAGACGCTCGCGCAGCAGCTGCCTGGCTTTATCGATGCGCAGTTTGAGCAGGAATGTCACGGGTGTCACTTTCGTGTGACGTTTGAATATCCGCGACAGGTAGGCGCGGTTGTAACCGAGGTTTTCCGCCATGAGCTCGATGGTGATCGGCTCGGCGTATTGGGTGGACAAGTAGTGAATCGCCTGCTGCACGACGCGATCGTTCTCCGCATCGGCGACCGCCCAGGACGTGGAAGGGATCGCAAGCGCCGCGCAGTATTCCGAGAGCAGCAGGTGCAAATATCCGCTCGCTTTCAATTGCGCATTAGCGCCCCGCGCCCGAAAGGCGTGGCGGATTTGGTGGAAAATGACCGGAATATGGCGGTTTCGGCCCATTCGTACAATCGGACGGGCGGAGCTGATCCCGGTCTCGGCGACAAGCCCCGCAGCGCGCGGACCCGTGAAGGCGATCCAGCAGTAGTGCCAAGGTTCCTCCGGGTCGGAGATGTAGCTGACCAACTGCTCGGGTTCGATAAGAAAGCTGTCTCCAGCGCCAAGCTCATATTCCTCTCCGCGGCACGTAAAAACGCCTTTTCCTGATATGATATAATGTATCAAATAGTAATCGTACACTTTGGGGCCCAGACGATGCTCCGGCTTGGTCTGGCTTTCTCCCGTAAACAGCACGAGCAGTTCGCTATCCTGAGACGTTAGCGGATTGGAAACCACGTAGTAGCTGTGAGGCTTCGGCATAGCGGCGCTATCCTCCTTCTATGTGAACGGCATTCCATGCGGTATCCTCCGATTTTAGCATAGTTCCATCTGCAAATGAATGCTGTAAATCACATTTTTCCATGTAATAATAACATCCTTCCATAGTCAATCACTACGCGATCTCTTATACTGTAGTTACAAACATTCCAAATACAACGAATCTCATTCCCACAAAAGGCGGTGCCGACATGGCAGATTTGCAAGCGTTAAAGCAGACATTTATTGAGATTTACGGAGATTCTTCAGCGGCAATTTCGGCTTTCCATGCGCCAGGAAGGGTAAATTTGATCGGGGAGCATACCGACTACAACGGCGGTTACGTATTCCCTGCGGCGCTGACGTTCGGAACGACGATGCTGGCTCGTCCGAGAGCGGATCACAAGATCGGCTTTGCCTCTACGAACATGGAGCTGCGCAAACAAATTTCCATAACGGATATGGCATATAACGAAGCGGACGACTGGATGAACTATCCCAAAGGAATCGTAGTCCATCTGGCTAAAGAAGGTTTTCCGGTGACGAAAGGCTACGATCTTTTGTTCCACGGCGAAATACCGAATGGCGCAGGTCTTTCTTCATCGGCTTCGATTGAGGTGGTTACGGCTTTCGGCCTCCTGATGCTGGAAGGTTATCCGACCGACACGGTGAAAATCGCGCTTCTCGCGCAAAAAACGGAAAACCAGTTCGTCGGCGTCAACAGTGGCATTATGGACCAATTTGCGGTGGCGAACGGCAAGCGGGATCACGCGATTTTGCTGATGTGCGATACGCTTGAATACGAGTATGTGCCGTTCCGGGGCGGCAGCTACAGACTTGTGATCGGCAACACGAACAAGCGCAGAGGGCTTGTCGATTCCGCCTACAACGAAAGAAGAAGCCAGTGCGAGCAAGCCGTCGTTTACTTGCAAAAGCAGTTCCCTGACATCACGCTGCTCGGCCAAATCAATCTGGAGCAGTTTGGCGCATACAAGCACCTAATTCCTGACGAGACGGTCCGCCGCAGAGCGCAGCACGTTATTGAGGAAATCGACCGCGTCCTGCAATCGATCGAGGTGCTGAAAGCGGACAACCTGGAGGCGTTCGGCAAGCTGATGATCGGCTCGCACGACTCGCTGCGCGACTTGTACGAAGTGACCGGCCCCGAGCTGGATACTATGGTGGAAGCGGCGTTGAAAGTTCCCGGCGTGCTTGGCGCGCGGATGACGGGGGCGGGTTTTGGCGGTTGTACGGTTTCTTTGGTGCATGAAGACAGCGTGCAGACATTTATTGAACAAGTAGGCCGGGAATATACCGGAAAAACAGGTTTGACGCCAAGTTTCTACGTATGTGAAATCGGGAATGGAGTCGAAAAAATCGGGGAGGCGTTGTAAAATGGCGATTTTGGTCACCGGCGGAGCCGGGTATATCGGCTCGCATGCGGTAGCGGAGCTGCTGGCGAAAGGCGAGGAAGTTGTCGTTGTCGACAATTTGCAGCAGGGGCATCGCGAAGCGGTTCTGGGCGGCAAGCTGTACGTTGGAGATTTGCGCGACGGCGAGTTTTTGGACACGGTGTTCAAGGAAAATGCGATTGATGCGATCATTCATTTTGCGGCGAATTCGCTTGTGGGCGAGAGCATGACCAACCCGGCGAAATATTATCATAACAACGTATACGGCACGCTGTGCCTGCTGGAGAAAATGAACGAGTACGGCGTGAAAAAAATCGTATTCTCCTCCACGGCGGCGACTTACGGCGAGCCGGAAAACATTCCGATCCTCGAAACGGATCGTACTCTGCCTACGAACACGTACGGCGAAACGAAGCTGGCTATGGAAAAAATGATGAAGTGGTTCGATGCCGCACACGGCATCAAATATGTGTCGCTGCGCTATTTCAATGCGGCGGGAGCCCACGCGAGCGGCAAAATCGGCGAGGATCACAGCCCCGAAACGCATTTGATCCCGATCATCCTTCAGGTGGCGCTCGGCCAAAGACAGCACATTTCGATCTACGGCGACGACTATGCGACGGAGGACGGAACGTGCATCCGCGACTACATTCATGTCAGCGACCTGGCGAGCGCGCACATCCTGGCCGTCGAGAAGCTGCGCCAGGGCTCGGACAGCAGCATTTACAACCTGGGCAACGGCAGAGGCTTCTCGGTAAAAGCCGTCATCGACATCGCGCGCAAAGTGACGGGCCATGCGATACCGGCTGTCGTGGAGCCGCGGAGAGCCGGCGACCCTGCCGTCCTGATCGCCTCTTCGGAGCGGGCAAGAACGGAGCTCGGCTGGAAGCCGTCGCGCGATTCGCTTGAAGCTATCATCGAGAGCGCATGGAATTGGCATCAAAACCACCCCGGCGGCTACGGGGATAAGTAAGGAATAATTCGAAGCCCGGTTACAGCGCAGAGATTATGGAAAGGAGCAGGGCGACCATGGAACGGAACGGAACGACGCCGCCTCGTGCGGCATTGACGATAGAACGGCTGCTGCAGTTCGCGAAGCAAAACGGACTTGTAGAGCCGCTTGATATGTATGCATCAAGGAACGCGCTTTTGGATTTATTCGGCCTCGCCGAGCCTTATGGCGGCGAAGTGCCGGACGAGAGGCTGGACAGCCCTGTCGAGCTGCTGGAGCAGTTGCTTGACGACGCTTACGAGGCAGGCTTATTGGAAGACAATACGGCGACATACCGGGATTTGCTGGACGCCAAAATTATGGGGTTATTGATGCCGCGCCCTTCTGAAGTCGTGCATCAGTTCCGGACTACCGCCAAGCTGCAGAGCTTGGAAGCGGCTACGGACTATTTTTACAAGCTGTCGATTGACTCGAACTACATCCGCATGGATCGAATCCGCAAAAACGCGTATTGGTTAGCCGGCACGGATTACGGAGATCTGGAAATTACAATCAATCTGTCCAAGCCGGAAAAAGATCCGAAAGAAATCGCGCTGCTCAAAACGCTGCCGCAAAGCAGCTATCCCAAATGTTTGCTGTGCGCGGACAATTTGGGCTACGCAGGGCGGGTGGATCATCCGGCCAGACAGAACCTCCGCGTCATTCCGCTGAGATTGGACGAGGAGAACTGGTATTTCCAATACTCGCCTTATGTGTACTATAACGAGCACAGCATTATTTTCCACGAGCAGCACATTCCGATGAAAACGACGGCGCAAACGTTCCGCAGGCTGCTCGATTTTATCGATCAGTTCCCGCATTATTTCATCGGCTCGAATGCGGATTTGCCGATCGTCGGCGGTTCGATTCTGAACCATGACCATTTCCAGGGCGGACGCCACAAATTCCCGATGGAAAAAGCGCCTGGCGAAGCGGTTTTCGCGCACCCGGATTTCGCCGGCGTGAAGGCCGCCATCGTCAAATGGCCGATGTCGGTCCTCCGCCTGAGCAGCCACAACAAAGAGACGCTGTACAAGCTGGCGAGCAAGCTGCTCGACGATTGGCGAGCGTACAGCGATGCGGAAGCGGAAGTTCTGGCTTTCTCCGAGAAGGACGGACAGCGCATCCCGCATAACACGATCACGCCGATCGCCCGCAACAATGCGCGGGGCGAGTACGAGCTTGACCTGGTGCTGCGGAATAACCGCACCAGCGAAGAGCACCCGGATGGCATCTTCCATCCGCACCGGCACTTGCATCACATCAAGAAGGAAAATATCGGCTTGATTGAAGTTATGGGGCTGGCGGTGCTGCCGGGCCGCCTGCAGCAAGAGCTGGCGCAGATCGCGCAGCTCCTCGCCGGCACAGCCGGCTTCGGCCGCGAGATCCGCGAGGACGCGGACCATCCGCTGCACAAGCATGCAGCGTGGATCGAGTCGCTGATCGCGAAGCATGGATCAGCGATGACTCCGGCAGCGGCGGACGCAGCGCTGCAAGCGGAAGTCGGCGGCAAGTTCCTGGACGTGCTGCTCGACGCCGGCGTGTTCAAACGCACCGGGGAAGGGCAGCAAGCGTTCCGCAGATTTCTCGACGCCGCCGGGTTTGCGAGCAGCTAGCCCCGGCGCCGATGCCGGCTAGCGTATCGCTGGCTTCGTTTGCGAGAAAGCCTGCAAAAGTGCAGTTTTTTGCTCCTTGATACGCTGGCAACGGAGAATTCCTGCAAAAGTGCAGGTTTTCCATCGAACACGTGGGCTCAGACCCGTTTTAAGCGAAAATTCCTGCACAATCGCAGGCTTTTCGTCAAAACGAGCCGCTTTCACGGAAAAAGCCTGCACTTTGGCAGGCTTTTTGTCAGAACGGGATGTTTCTATGGAAAAAGCCTGCATTTCCGTTTTCACCAAAACTAGCTACTTTCACGGAAGTTAGCGTATCACAGGTTTGGTTTGCGAGAAAGCCTGCAAAAGTGCTGTTTTTTGCTCCTTGTTACGCTGGCAACGGAGAATTCCTGCAAATGTGCAGGGTTTCCATCGAACACGTGGGCTCAGCCCCGTTTTAAGCGGAAATTCCTGCACAATTGCAGGCTTTTCGTCAAAACGAGCCGCTTTCACGGAAAAAGCCTGCACTTTCGCAGGCTTTTTGTCAGAACGGGATGTTTCTATGGAAAAAGCCTGCATTTCCGCTTCCGCAGGTTTTCCGCCAGAACGAGCTGCTTTTGGCAGTCCGCAAATTAGCGCTCTTGTCGGCGACCCTAACAAAGGCATCGTGGCTTTCTCGGGCTGGCTGGCTTTTGCAGGTTGGCCGGCTCTCTCAAGCCATTTGACGGACGGTTGGGTCAAGAACGAATTTTTTGCCTTACAGCGATGGGCTATCCCTCAGGTCTAATTCGGCCTTTTTGGGGTGGCCCTTATTTTTTGTACTTGCGAAAAATATGGCTGGCTTGCCGGACGTATGCTAAGTTGTTGACGCGAGTTGATGTGAGTTGGCCGGGTGGCGGTTGGGCAGGGGCGTGAGCGCGCGGTGCGGCCTGCCTGAGATGACTAGCGCAACTAATTGAACTAGGAGTCTGTCCGATGAACCACGTAGAAGGTATATAAGCAAAATGACAGTCATTATGCAGTGTGAGCGGCAATATATGCAGTCATGATTCACCTGGTATGCACAAAAGTAACTCCGTCGGACAGTCTCCCAGGAGCGTAGTTGTATCTTGTAAAATGCAGGCTGCCTCATTTTCCCGGTTCGAAGATCCGGTTTATTTTCGCTTTTTGCGGGTTCGGCTTGACGGCTTAGCATATGATTGGAAACAGCCTGTCTATTTTAGTAAACTGGAAGGGTGGGGCTATAATTCGGTTGAAGCTGAGGAGGCGATGGCATGGGGATGTTTCGGGCTTTACAGGTGGGCCGGACTGAGGGTGTTTTTTTCGCTGAGGTTGCAGAACTGCATATAGATAATCTTCCTCCCGGGCAGGTGACGATCCGGGCGGCTTACTCCGGCATTAATTTCAAAGATGCGCTGGCCTGCAGCCAGGAGGGGCGTGTGGTGCGTTCTTTTCCGATGGTGCCGGGGATTGATGTAGCGGGGACAGTTGTTGCTTCCAGCGATGAGAGATATCGGGAAGGCGACGATGTCGTGGTGACCGGTTACGAGCTGGGAACCGGTCATTTTGGCGGGTTCAGCGAGTGCGTGCGCGTACCCGCTGATTGGGTCGTGCCGCTGCCGCAGGGGTTGACTCATCGCGAGGCGATGATTCTCGGCACGGCGGGCTTCACTGCGGCGCTGTCCATCGAGCGCCTGGAACGAAGCGGGCTGAGCCCGGGGCAAGGGCCCGTGCTCGTGCGCGGCGCGACGGGCGGTGTCGGCAGCCACGCGGTTTCCATGCTTGCCAGCCTCGGATACGAGGTCGAGGCCGGTACGGGCAAATCGGCGGAGCGCGACTATTTGCTTGGGCTTGGCGCCGCGCGGATACTGACGCGCGAAGAGCTGAGTCCCGCCGAGAGCAAGCCTCTCAACAAAGAGAGATGGGCGGGAGCGGTGGATCCCGTAGGCGGCGCATCGCTGGCCTATTTGCTGAGCAGCATGCGCTATGGCGGCTCTATAGCGCTGAGCGGTTTAACGGGCGGTACGGATTTTGCCGCGGCGGCGTATCCTTTTATCCTGCGGGGCGTGAACTTGCTGGGCATTGATTCAGTATACTGCCCGATGCCGCTTAGACAGCAGCTTTGGCAGCGGATGGCGGGCGCGATCAAACCGTCCCGTCTGGACGAGATGGTCAGCCGCGAGATTGCTTTGGATGAAATTCCGGCGGCTGCGGCCGATATTTTGCAGGGGCGCATTCGGGGCCGTGTGCTGGTACGGCTAGGCGAGGGCTGAAGCGCTATCGGAACTGAGAAGGGGAGAACTGTTGATGAAAATGAGAGTATCCGCGGTGCAGTATCATCTGCATACGATTCATAGCTTTGAGGAGTTCGCCGCGCAAGTGGAGCATTATGTGAAGACGGCGCAGGAGTTCGAGGCGGATTTTGTGCTGTTTCCGGAGCTGTTTACGACGCAGCTGATGTCAATCGGCGACGGAAGCGGCAAAGCGCTGCCGATCGAGGCCTTGCCGGATTTTACGGAAGCGTACCGCGATTTGTTCAAAGGTTTGGCCGAGCAGACGGGCATGCACCTCATTGGAGGCACGCATATTACGTCAGAGGGCGGCAAGCTGTATAACACCGCACATTTGTTTTATCCGGACGGCCGGATCGCCGAGCAGAAAAAGCTGCATATTACACCGACGGAAGTCAAGGAATGGAACATGGGGGCGGGCGACAGCCTGCAAGTATTCGATACGGACAAAGGGCGGATCGCCATCCTCGTCTGCTACGACGTGGAATTTCCGGAAATCGTACGCATGGCCAGGGCCCGCGGGGCCGATGTGCTGTTCGCCCCTTCCTGCACGGATGACCGTCACGGCTTCCACCGCGTCCGCTATACTTGTCACGCCAGAACGATCGAGAATCAGATCTATGTCGTGACTACAGGGACGGTCGGGGCTCTGCCTACGGTAGATTTTATGAGAGGCAATTTCGGGCAGGCGGCCGTGCTGACGCCGAACGACGTTCCGTTCCCGCCCAAGGGCATTCTCGTCGAAGGCGAGATTAACGATGACATGGTCGTCACGGCGGATCTGGATTTGGAGATGCTGGAGCAAGTTCGGGAACGGGGGTCCGTCACTACTTGGCGCGACCGCAGGACGGATTTATACACCGATTGGTCTTAAGCTTAAACTTGGCGAATAAGGAGGATGCGCACCGATGGACAAACCAGCCACACCTGCGGGGCAGGGGGACGGGACGAAGTTTTATTTGAAACGAATGTACGTCTTTGACGGGAATAAGCCGGTAGAAGCGATCATCCGCAATTATACCAGGAACGATTTTGAGGCGTTGATCCGCGTGCAGCAGGAAAGCTTTCCGCCGCCTTTTCCTTCGGAATTATGGTGGAACGCGGAGCAGCTGCGGGAACATATTGTACGTTTTCCGGAGGGAGCGCTCTGTGTGGAAATCGGCGGCGAGGTTGTCGGGTCCATGACCGGCCTGCGAATCCGCTTTGACCCGGGCGATACCGACCACAGCTGGGCTTCCGTAACCGATAACGGGTACATTCGGACCCACCGTCCTGACGGCGACACGCTTTACATTGTCGATATTTGCATTGCTCCCGCCTACCGGAAGCTGGGTCTCGGCAAATGGCTGATGCAGTCCATGTACGAAGTGGTTGTGCATTTGGGCATGACAAGGCTTTTGGGCGGCGGGCGGATGCCGGGGTATCATAAAGTTGTGGACACCATGAGCGTCCAGGAATATGTAAAAGCGCTGGTGAACGGCACGATGAAGGACCCTGTGATCACCTTTCTGCTGCGCTGCGGGCGAACGCCGGTTCAGGTCGTGGCCAATTATTTGGAAGACGAGGATTCCTGCAATTACGCGCTGCTGATGGAGTGGCGCAATCCATTCAAATGAACGCAAAGAAGGAGTTATCAAGATGGAATATGTTCGCATTGCCAGTATTGAAAATCCGTTGTTTCGGTCGATGCACGATTTGATGAAAGAGGTATTCCCGCCTGAGGAAGTGCTGGAGTATTCGTTATGGAAAGAGCCGCTGGAAGACCCGGGTATCCGCGTGTTCGTGGCGGTGCACGAAGGCAAAGTCGTCGGAGCGACGGAATATCGCTATTATGACGACTTCCAGGTGGCGATGACCGATTTTACGATCATTGGCCGCCCGGGGCTTGGCATCGGACGCTTTCTTGCGCGCAAGCGCACGGAAGATTTGCAGGCTGTAGCCGCCGCAGCGGGCAAGCCGATGACCGGCATGTTCGCCGAGATTTATGACCCGTATCGCAATATCGAACACGAGTTCGGCGGCGTAAAGCCGATGAACCCTTACGTGCGGCGCGAAGTGCTGTCGCACTTGGGCTACAAGCGGCTTGACCTGGGCTATGTGCATCCGTCCTGGGAAAACAACGGCGAAGCCGTGGAGGGGCTTGACCTGTGCTTCCTGCCCGCGGACGAGGAGCGGGCGCACATTCCGGCAGAGCTGGTCGTGCGGTTTTTGACGCGCTACTACGCGGTGCTGTCCAACAAGCCGGCGAAATGGCTGGACATGGTTGAAGAGCTGAAAAAGCGCGACTCCGTAGCGCTGCTGCCGATTTAAAGGGCTTGCCTGCCTGGATGCGTATCCACGGCGGGCAGGCCTTTTTCGTCAGAGTCGACAGCGTAATCTGCCTGGCCGCTCGCGAAGCAAGCCGGCATATGTTAGGCTGCCCGAGAAGGCCGCGACACTTTGTTAGGGTTAGGGGAATCAGTGGTGGTCCTAATTTGGGGGGGAGCCGCTTTTTCTGGGCGCGTGCCTCTCCCGGTGTAGGTCGTAGAACTGCGCAACTGGGCGGGCAGCCGCTTGGTAGGGAGAAAACCTGCGAAAGTGCAGGTTTTTTCTGCGTAATCGGTTTATTTTGGCGAAAAACCTGCAAAAGTGCAGGAATTTCCGCTGAAAGTGGATCTGAGCCCATGTGTTCGGGGAAAAGCCTGCACAATTGCAGGAATTGTTCGTGGCCAGCGATCAAGGACGCAAATTCCTGTATTTTTGCAGGTTTTCTTCGCGCAGTCAGGCAGATTGTAGCTATCCTATCGCCTCTGACGCGGGGTGTTTTTGGGCGGCCTGTACTTTCCGCAGGCTCTCCCACTGTCTAGCCGCCTTACGCTGGGTACTTGCTGAATAGAGCCGCGATCGCTCATTTTCGAATCCTCTCGGAAGAGGTTGTTTTTATTATTCCTAAGTTAAAATAAGAGGCCAAAGGACATGCAAGAAAAGATCTCCGAACATATGGGAAATGATGGCGTATTCCAGTCCCTTCTTCCAATACAGGTAACCGAAAAGGATGCCCAGCAGCCCGTTGCCGAGCAGCGCTCTTGTGATAATCAGCGGGGTCAAATCCCCGAATAAGGCGGCTGTGGCGGGCAAATGCCCTGCTCCGAACAGGATGGTGGAGAGGACAATCGAGATCCAGTATACCGGGGACGGGATTCGGGAAGGCGCGCCCAGGCATTTGGCGATGATCCACACGAATGCGGTCATGAGAAACAAGCGCACCAGCACCTCTTCGACGATGCCTCCGTATACGAATGTCTGGGCGTTTTTCCACATGGACACGGCCGGCTGTGACGAAAGCTTCGGGAGATGCGGTTGAAACAGGAGCATATCCGCCATAATCAGCAAGAAGCTTCCCAAGAAACTTCCCGATACCGCAACAAACAGCCACTTTTTCGAAAAAGCGGGCCGCTTCCCTCCGTACAGCCAGCTCCGCAGCAGCGGTGCGCCGAGTCCGGTCTTCGGAGCCAAAGAAAGCCCGATCGTGCTTGCGAGAAAAGTGATGACAGCCGTTTGCACAACCGTCAGTATGATGAGAACCGCCAGCGGGGGTTGTCCCTGCGGGACTGCGGAGCTTAAGCTTTGACCCAAAAGCGCCAGCTGGTAAGGGATGATGGTCAATCCGCCCAAAATTCCCAGCAAAGTCAGGACAAGCACCATGCGCTTGTTGGCCAGAAATCCGGATCGAACCGATCTAAACATATGAGATGCCATGAAAATCACTCCTTTTTGGAACGGTGAATTTTGCGTACTGCGAACAAGTAGACGACCAGCGGAGTCGGAATTTGTATAATGCCCCAGATGCCCCAAAACCACGGGTATTTGGCGTTTCGCCTGCGGGCATCCACGAACAGCCAGGTGCTTTGGCCAAGGGCCAGCAGCGCGATGCCGATCCAAGCCCAGAGGGGCAGCTGATCCGGACTCGGTTTATTCATGATGGTTCACCCGCTTTCCGAGCAGCAGCCAAACTAACGGCGCAATGACGGCTATCGCTTGCAGAGCGATAAATAATACAGGCTGAGCGGCAATCGTTACATAGAGCAGCCCCAGCAGCAGCAGCGCAGCAAGCCATAGCTTGATCAGATCCTGCATCAGCCGGGAGCGCTGATTGGCTTTGGTCTCGGCTACTTTCCGTTCGAACCATTGCGGGTCGGGCGTAAAGGCCGGAAACAGCTCATCCAGCCGGTTAAGCCCTGCTTGCAGACCCTGAACGGCCAAGTCGTCAGGCGGTGACGGCTCCGGCTGCTTCGTCCCGGGTCCGTCCGCCCCCTGCTTCTTGAACTTATTTTTGAAATCCTCTGCGTCCACTTTAATCCAGCTCCTTTCGCAATTGCTTCAGTCCGTTGTGCACTCTGGATTTTGCTGTGCCTTCAGCGATCCCCAGCATCAGCCCGATTTCGTCGTAGGTGTACCCGTAATAATGCTTCAAAATCACGGGGACTCGTATGTCGTGAGACATGGCCCCCAGTATGCTAAGCACTTCGGGCCAGTTTTCATTTTGCTGACCGACTTGCCACTGCATGCGCCGCAGCGATTGTTCCTGCTCCTGCCAGAGCATTTCTCTTTTCTTTCGCCGCGTCAGATCAATGAACAGATTCGTCGCAATCGTTATCATCCACGAGGAAAACTTCGACTGCCCGTTGTACAGTTTGATTTTCTCGATGCACTTGACCGCGGTTTCTTGGGCAAGATCCTCGGCCATGTGGGAATCCAGCGTTATTTTAAGCAGATATTTATAGACGAAAGCATAATGCTGCCGCAGCAGCATGGACAGAGCGGCGTTATCGCCCTGCATGGCCTGGCCGATTAATTCGCGTTCCTCCAAAGTTGACTTCCTCTCTGTCTGAGTTCGTAGATAGTACGACGAGCCTGCGGGAAACGTTCACTTACGCCGGAAAAAATGTTTAAAGTTATTTTTTAGCTTACCACGCGGGGCGCGGGACATGTATAATTCCCTTAATAACCAGTGGTTAATTAAAGGGATGGGGGAGATCGTTTGAGGCATGGATTGCAGCCCAGCGTGGGCTTGACGGCGTCGGAACTGGAAGAGGTACGGCGTCTTGCCGATATTTGCAATGCGGCGGAGCAGATTGAAATCAAGCTGAATTGGGGTACGCTTGCGAGCCGGCCCGAAGGGGTTTTGAACGATTTTTTGTACTATGACGAGGGGCGTTTGGTCGGATTTTTAGGCATTTACAGTTTTATTTCGGCCGAAGCGGAAATCAGCGGCATGGTGCATCCCGATTATCGGCGGCGCGGCATATTCAGCGAATTGACGAAAGCCGCCCAAGAGGAGTGCAGCCGCAGAGCGATTCCGAAGCTGATCTTTATCAATCAGCGCGGCTCGGCCGGCGGCAAGGCATACCTTGCCCAATTCGGCGCGGTATACGATTTTTCCGAGTATGTCATGGAAAAGAACAGCGGTCATACCGCGCAGGATTCGCCTGCGGAAACCCACGGGATTCGCCTCCGTCTGGCCGACAGGAGCGATACGGAGCTGCTCGTCACCCTGAATATGGCCGGGTTTGCGATGGCCGAGCAGGACGCAAGGGAGTATGTGACGGAAACGATCAACGGGGAAAAAGAACACACCCTTATTGCCGAGCTCGGCCCGGATCGGGAACCGGTCGGAAAGATCGGCGCGATGGTGGAAAAGGACGGCTCCTCGTTCATTTACGGCTTTTGCGTGCTGCCTGAGAAGCGGGGCCTGGGGTATGGACGCAGCATATTGCGGCAGACGATCGGGTATTTGCAGGAGCAGGGCCAGACGGGCGTCATGAAGCTGGAAGTTGCCGTAGGTAACGAAGGCGCGCTTGGGCTATACAAGTCTTGCGGTTTTGAGACGAAGAACGTGAACGATTACTACGTATATCCGGCGCCGCTCGGATGAAAAAAAAGGATACAGAGGCAGACGCTCGGCTGCTCCTGTATCCTTTTTACGGTTATATGAACGTGAGTACGGAATCCTTGCTGATCAGCGTGCCCGTGTTTTTGCCTTCGCAAATTTCTTTCATTGATCCGGGTTTGTCGAAATTGAACACATGAATAGGCAGGTGATAATCCCGTGCCAAAATGAATGCGGATTGATCCATCACTTTCAAATTGTTTTGAATGACGTCGTTGTAGTGGAGGGACTTGTACTGCCTGGCATCCGCATGGAGTTTGGGGTCTTTGTCGTATACGGCGTCGACACCTTGCTTGGCGACCAGAATGGCGTCGCAGTTCACCTCAATCGCTCTCTGAACCGAAGGATAATCGGTCGTTACGTAAGGCTGGCCGTTGCCGCCGGCAAAAATAACGATGTACCCTTTTTCCAAATGGTGGATGGCCCGCAATCTAATGAAAGGCTCCGCCACCGATGCGATCGGAATCGCGGTCATGACGCGCACTTCCGCGTCGGTTTTGGCTTTGAGGACACCCCGCAGCATCAAGCTGTTGATCACGGTCGCCAGCGTTCCGATATTGTCGGCCTCCGCTTTTTCAATGCCCCAGCTCTCGCCCATATTGCCGCGAAAAATGTTGCCGCCCCCGATAACGAGGCACACTTCAACGCCCATGCCGACTACGGTCATAATCTCGCCCGCAATATGATCGAGTCTCGCCGGATCGAAGCCGAATTCGCTTCCTCCTGCTACGGCACCGCCGCTCAGTTTAATCAGAACTCTTTGGTACCTCATTTGGCAGCTCCTCCTTCAAAAGGCAATAAAAAAACACTAAAGCAATGAATGCTCTAGTGTTTCGTCCAATGAGAAATATGAAAGAAAGGATGACGCATACGCTTCTTCGCAATTCTGTTCATATCCACTCACGCCTTTCATTTATTTCTTATTGTAACGAGCCTGCTGCCGGAAAGCAACTTTTGCGCAAGACTGCGGGAAGCCGGAGGGGGCGCGGTCAGCTTTGCGGCGTCTTTGTCGCATACGGCACCCGGACATGCACGAACAGTCCGATGACGACAAGAATCATCAAGGAACCGAGGGCGATGCGGCTGGCGAGGTTGCCGGAGTCGGCGAGCGCCCATGTAATCGAGCCGTAGAGAGCGGGGCCTACAATCGAGGACACTTTGCCGGAAAAGGCGAATAAGCCGAAAAACTGGCCGCGCTTGTCCTCCGGCGTCAGCTCCACAATCAGCGTGCGGGAAGTCACCCACATCGCGCCCATCGACACGCCGTACAGGCTGCCGGCAATCCAGAAAAGGCTTTGGCTGGCGGCCGAAGAGGCGAGCGCAATCGCCACGATCAGAATGGCGGCGACCGCCGATACGGCGCGTTTGGGGCCAAGAGCGCGGGTAATGTAGCCGAACAGGAAGGAGCCTATAATGCTGGAAACCGTCGATACCAGATAGAGCAAAATAAACTGTCCGGTGCTGAAGCCCATGACCGTACTGGCATAGACCGCCATCACGGCAATCGCCGTAGCAATCGCATCGTTAAAAAAGAAGTAAGCGATCATAAAAAGAAAGGCTGCACGATAACGTCTGGCCTCTTTGAACGTCAGCCAAATTTCCCGGTAGCCGCTCAGCAGCGATTTCCCGGCGTCTGCCGATGCCGCAGGTTTTTCTTTATAAAAGAGCATGATCGGCAAGGAGAACAGCAGGAACATCAATGCGCTGGGGATGAACGTGTACTCGTAGTGCTTATCCCCGATCAGCGGGAAAACGACAAGCCCGACGAGCGTGCCGATATACCCGACAGCGACGCCGAAGCCGGAAATGACGGGCAGTTCCCGGGCGTTGCCGAGGTCGGAGATCATGGAATCGTAAAAGACCAGGCACGAATTGTAGAAAAATTTGGCGATCATAAAGAAAAAGATGACACCCACAATCGAAGCGTTGAGGCCCGCCCACTGCCGTTCCGTAGGCCAAAGAGCCGAAGCTCCCATGAGCAGCGTGGCGGCGATGCAGATGAGCGTGAAGGGGACGAGGAACGCTTTTTTCTTGCCTGTCCGGTCGATCCATACTCCGAACAAGGGGGAGAGCAGGACGAGAAACAAAGCGGAAACAGCGTTGGAATACGTAATGAAAGTGCTCGCGATCTGGTTCATTTCTTCGCTTTTGCCGAGCGCCCCGGTCAAATAAAAAGGATAAAAGATCGTGACAATGTTGGACGAAAATATCGTATTGGCAAAATCGTACATCGCCCAGGACAGGATGGGCAGGGAGAAAAACAATGCCCAGGCCTTGCGGGCAGGCCGCCCGCCGGAAACGGGTTCTAGCTGTGCCACTCGATCACGCCTTTCCTCTTTTTTTCTACAGTATATTGGCTGCGAAGGAGAGAAAATCCTTTATCTTTACAAAAATTGAAAATGCGGCCTCGAAGGATAAGAAAAGACGCCTCCGAAACCGCTATCTCAAGCGGAATGAGGCGTCTTGCTCAGTTGACGGCGAGGGCCGCTACTGCCCGGTTGGGCGTTTCGGGGCCGCTGGGGGCGAAGCTTTCTTGATCTCCACTTCGATCATATCGAGATTTTCTTTCATCTCCGATACCTCGATACCGCTGCGTTCCAGGACCGTCGAGAGGTATTCCTTATCCTGGGCCGGGAATACGTAAGAATGGTGCCCATGCGAATCCAGCAGCCGCTGGGCCACTTGCACGAGCCGCTCCATCGTGAAAGGCTTTTTCATATATTTCTCGATTTCTTTCTCCTGGTAGTCATGCGGCGGATCCAGAGCTGTGGACACGATCACAGGCGTTTGGCAGTACACGGGATGGCGGTACAGCTCCGCAAGGAAATCCCAGCCCGTCTTCGTCCCTTCCAGAAGGATGTCGACGATAAACAGCAGCGGGCGGGCGGCGCTTTCGCGCTCCAGGGCAAGAATGCCTTCTTCCGCCGAGCGGAACTGCATGGAAGGAAGCCCGAGTTTGTTCAAAGCGACTTGAATCAGCTTGGCCAAATTATCGTCATCCTCGAAGATGACGATCCGGCCGTCGATTGAGGACAGCTCGAACAAATCCAGCTCCAGCGTGAAAGTCGTCCCTACGCCCATCTCGGAGCTGAAGCTTACCCGGCCGGCATGGCCCTCGATAATTTCTTTGACGATGGCAAGGCCGAGCCCTGTGCCGCCGATTTGCCGCCTGTCCGAGTTATCGACACGGAAAAACTTGGTGAAAAGATGCTCGTGGGCGTCTTCCGGGATGCCGAGGCCGTAATCCTGCACGGATATGGAAGCTTTGCCGCCCGCGGTAGCCAGGTAAATGTCAACCCGATCCGCGCCGGGCGAATATTTGATGGCGTTGCTGATCAGATTATGGAACACTTGGCGAAGCCTGTCCGCGTCGGCGCGAACCCAGAGCTCCGGTTGCTGCTGGCGGACGATAATGCGGTGCTCTTTATTTTGCCATTGCTCGACAACTTCCTGCACGGCGGGAACCAGGTCAACCGGGGAGAAATGATACACCTGCTTGCCGGATTCCATGCGCTGCAAATCGAGAAAATCGTTAATCAGATTCGATAGACGCAGCGCTTCCTTATGAATCGTGTCCATGTACTTCTTCTGTTTTTCTTGCGGAAGATCGCGGTGAATAAGTATCTCGATGAAACCGAGGACACTCGCCAGCGGTGTTCTCAGCTCATGAGACACGATGCTGATAAACTCGTTTTTCATTTCGTCGACCCGTTCCTCTTCGGTCCGGTCGCGGAATACGAACAAATAGCCTTTCAGAACCGCCTCTCCGCCGACGACGGTAGCATACAGTTCGGCATGCTGCAGCGTTTCCTCAGTCCCGAAGCTGAACCGCTGCGTCAAATGCGGGAGCCCGCCTTCCAGCATAGTTTGAATGGAAGAAGCTACTGCCGTGAAGCCGGCCGTCTCGCGGGCAATTTCGTAACAGCTTTCCACAAGATTGCGGCCGATGTGCCGGTGCAGTTTGAAATACCGCTCCATCCGCTGATTCGCAAACAAGACGACGCCTTGCGAGTCGCACATCATCATGCCTTCGTGAGCGGCTTCGAGAATGCTTTCGATCAGGTCGCGCTGATCTTCGATGAACTGTTTCTCCTTGATCAATTGATCGTTCAGCTCTTCCAGATGGACCGACTGCCTGCGGCGCTCTTCGTTCAGCACCTGGGTATGGAAGGCCAGCCCGAACTGCCGGATCAGGCCGCGGACCAGGCGCTGATTGTCTTCGTGCAAGGAAGTTTGCTGATACTCGGTCAACAGCAGGAAGCCGATCACCTTTTGCTTGTCGTCAAAAAGCGGGAAGTATTGGTCCACAGCATTCGAAATGCTCTCATGCAGACCCCGTTCGTTGCCTGACAGCATGCGGCTGCGCACAATCACGGCCCCCTCGTCAAAGACGCGCTTTGCCGGACCGAACAGCTCCGCTTCAGCCCGGCCCACGTATTCCAGCGGGTAGCCGACCGCATAGATCACTTCGTATTCGGCGGGGTGACGATCCTCGCGCTTCATGACGACCAGGGCGGAATCCATCAAGAGGGAGTCGAGCAGGGCGGGAAGGGAATGTCCCAGGAAATCGTTCAGCTCGAAATACCCTGTAAGCTTTTCCTGGTAGGAGCTGATCAGCTCAAGCTCGTGTTCGCGTTCCGACAACTTGGCGAGCGTCACCTGCTGCTCTTCCTGCTGGGCAATGATTTCCTCGTTCTGCGTTTCCAGGCTTTCGGCCATGTAGCGGTACGTTTCTTCGCTGCTGCGCAAATCTTTCTCCGCCTGGTTCGCGCGGGAGAAGATAACGACCGACAAGCCGCCGATCACGATGCCGATGAAACTGCCGATCAAACTAATGGCACGGGAATATTTGCCCGCTTTCTTGGAAGCTTCGTAGGCGTCGGCCGTAATATGGTCGATGTCCGACAGCATGCTGCTGTGAATGAGGCGGTAGCGATCCATTAACGTTTTGCCGTTGATGATCCGGGTTTTGGCTTCCTCCAGATTGCCGCTTTTGATGAGGTTGATCTGGTTGTTATAGTGGTTTTGCAAATTGTTGATAATTGGAACAGCCTGCGTCTCGACTAACAAGCGCAGGGTGGGATAAGTGTCTTCGAACGCGCGAATGGTGGCCAAATCTTTGTCCAACTGCTCTTTTCCGGCCGTAAAAGGCTGCAAATATTGCTCGTCGCCTACCAATTCATAGCCCCGCAAGCCGGTCTCCTGATTAATCAAATCCGTCAATAAATTATTGACGGCCGTCGTAATCGGAATCGCATCGTTGACGATCGCGCTGCTCTCGTGCTCCACGTTGCGTGAAGCCACGTAGCTGTATGTGCTCACAAGCGCCAGCAAAGCGATAATGATAATGACATAAATGAAAGAAAGGCGCAGCCTCGAAAAAGATTTCACGGAAAGAAGTCTCCTAACATCCTTCTAAATAAAATTTTTTTGAAAATATTCGACATATTACGTCAAAATTCCTGCCATATGTCGTTGCATGATAGTAGGATGTCGATTACAATACTTTCAACAATCTTTTCCAAAAATGTTGAATCGTTCGTTTGCAGAGAAACCCGTTGAAAGGAAGGCGGCAGCGTGCAGCAAAATGACAGTAGGATCCCGTCGAAACAAGAAGTGGCTCCCTATTTTCAGCCGATTGTTTCTCTACGGAATCAGGAGATCGCCGGTTACGAGTCATTGGGAAGAAGGATTCGACAAGATCGGGTGGAAAGTCTTGGACCCTTCTTTACGAGCAGGGACATTCCGGAGGAACAGCAGCTTTTGATCGACAGGCATGTGAGGGAGCTGGCGATCGACCGGCTGGCCGCTGCGGATGAAGACGTTGCGCTATTTCTGAACTTGAAGCCGTCGTGGATTTACAAAACTTACAAGCAGAGCGGCAAGCTTCCCACGATTGAGCTGATCCGGAAATACGGGATCGATCCGGCGCGTATCGTAATCGAGATTACCGAAGAGGAGTTCAAGGGCCACCTTCAGGAACTTACGGAAATTGTCCAGTTGTACCGCGAAGCGGGCTGCACCATTGCGATCGACGATGTCGGGAGCGGCTTCAGCGACTTTGACCGCATTGCCAGCCTGCAGCCAAAAATATTGAAGATCGACCTCCTTATTTTGAAAAAGAGCGCCACTCACGCAGGGTACAAAGCTTTGATGCAATCTTTTTCCATTTTGGCGGAACAGATGGGAGCCTCTTTGCTCGTAGAAGGAGTAGAGACGAAGCAGGAGCTGCACCAGGCGCTTCAGGCCGGGGCGAGATACGTGCAGGGCTTTTTGTTTTCCAAAGCGGAAGCCCGGCTGCAGGACAAGGATGCCTTCAAATCGATGTTGAAGGAAGAGATGAATCTGTTCTCCCAGGCGGAATTCGAGCGGTACAATAGGCTGTTCAGCGTGAAACAAAGCGTGAATCACCTGTTGAACGCAGCGCCTGCCATCGGCGGGGCGGAAGATGCGGACGAAGTCATTGAGCGGATGGCAGGCATCGTGACGGATAACTGCATGCGCATCTACATATGCCGGGAAGACGGGTATCAGATTTCATCCAATTATTTCCGAAGCGAAGCGGGTTGGAGGAAAAATGAGGAATACCGCGGCTCCAACTGGATTTGGAGACCGTATTTCATTTCCAACATCCTGATGATGAAGATGCACAAACAGGGCATCCTGTCGCAGGTGTACACCGATCTGGAAACATCCCGCCAAATTCAAACATTCTCGTGCGCACTCGGGGACGGCTGCTACGTCTTTCTGGATCTGCTGCTTTGAAAGAGCGAAAACCTCTATGAGCGCAAAACGACCCAAGCGGCTGCGAAATTCTCGCGGCCTAGGAGTCTGGCGGGAGAACTAAGCAGCGACTCCGCCCGCCAGACCTCCAAGGCAAGCAAATTTGTCTTTCTAGATCGGGGCGATACTCAAAAAGCCTGCAAAAGTACATCTTTTTTCGCCCTGGTACGCTTGCCACGGGAAATTCCTGCAAATCTGCAGGCTTTCCGCTAAATCGTAGGGCTAAACCCCCTCATGGCGGATAATTCCTGCACAATCGCAGGCTTTTCCCAAAAACGGGCCGTTTCCATCGAAAAAGCCTGTACTTTCGCAGGTTTTCCGGTTAGGAGTCCTCAGTGAAGGGGTGTGTTGCGGAATGACGCAACTCCCCCCCGCGGGACTCCAAGAACCCCGTTCAGTCGCAGTGAAATCATGCCGGAACCGCAGGAACGCCGGATTCGCGGCATGCCGAAATCCACGAACGAGAGGAATTGTTCCCGGAATTGGCTTTTTAGGTGCGTTGCATATTTTGCAACGGTAGTCGTTGAACACCTCGAACCGCTCGAAACCCCAGTTCCATTGCATAACTGCAATGAACGTGCCGGTCGCAACAGCGATTAGGAGGCCGCCCGCAGATGAGCCGACTAAGACATCACTGGCTTCACGCAAAAAAAACGGCGGGAAATCTAATTTTTTGTAAAAATCTCGACACTCCGTTACGTTTGGGACATCCCTTTGCGCTTCAAAACCGCGTGCCGGTTAGGAACGCCTTGCAATGTACGGGAAAATTTCACGCTGTTGCTGCTACAGCAACTGTACCGCGCTTCGCTGAAGCTCGTACCGTACGACGTGTTTGCCGTCCGCTCCGGTTGCAGCGGAAAGCAAGCCCTTCGCGCAGAGCGATTGCAGCGTTCGAACGGCTGAGCGATGGTTGACGCTTAGATGGGCTTCCAAGTCGATTGGGCGCAGCGGCCGGGCAAGACGGCAGGCGAGACGGACAATTTCCCGTTCCGCCACGCTTGTCAGGCTGACCGGAGAAGCCTCTGAATGATAGCGGCTAAGCACCATGCGCAGCAGCGTGATGCACAGCTCGGGGTGCTGAGCGACGTCGTCATAAGCGAAAGAGATCACTTGAAAACCCATGGCGGATAAAAAAGTTTCCCGGTTCAGCTCGTTGCAATATTTTTGTCTGTCCATATCCCGGACGTGCGGACCGAAGCCTTTGATTTCGATAATTAGCTTCACAGCCTGGGTCAGCCAGGCGAAATCGCAAAAATACGATAGACCCCGCCAGTCGAGTACCTCGAATTCCGGATGCAAATCGTCAAAGTTGCCCCGGAGATGCCACCAAACGTTGCGGCAAAACAAGCTCTCCGCCTCCTGATGCCCCCGCTCCAGCCGGCCTCTTCGTTCTCCTGTCCTTCTCTGCAAATGGTACCGGATAAACCCGGCATGCGCCTCCTCAAAATTCATCCCTTACATCCCTCCCGAAAATAAAGAAAGAACGTCCCGGTTTCATTCGCAAATGAATGAAGCGGGACGTTCTTCGTCTCATAGATGTTATTATACTGCGGAATCGATCATTTGAGCAAGACTGCTGTGAGGGAGCCAAGTTGAAACAACGGCAGCAAAAGAAAAGCTTTCATAAATGAGACGACCGAAAAACTCGCTTACTAGAGCCAATTAGTGGGTCACTGACCGGCATCGGGCTCAGAAAACCTGCAAAAATACATCTTTTTGCTCCTTGATGCTCCGGTTTCGAGCAATTCCTGCAAATCTGCAGTTTTTTCGCTCATACGGAGGGCAAAAACCTATTTTCATCGAAAATTCCTGCACAATCGCAGGCTTTTCCTCAAAACTAACTACTTCCGACGAAAAAGCCTGCACTTTTGCAGGTTTTGCGTTCGCCGCAGCCAAGTCGCCTAGAAGTCTGTCCGATTGAACTCAATAGATGGCAAGTTTATGCGAAATGACGGATTCTACGCAGCGTTAGTAGCTTATAGGCAGTCACAAAAGTAACTCCGACCGCCAGAATCCAAGTTACCGGCTGCGCTGGCAAAAACAAAATCATCCTGCGGGCGACATATCAGCCTCAGCCTGGAAGCATGGCGCGGCGGCTTACGCCTCGACCCATTCGCGCCGCAGCGAAAACAAATCCCGCAGCTCGTCGGTCGACAGCTCCGTGATCCAGTTCTCGCCGGCGCCGACGATCTGCTGGCTTAAGGCCAGCTTGCGCTCGATCATCTCGTCGATGCGCTCCTCCAGCGTGCCCAGCGTCACGAACTTGTGCACCTGGACATGGCGCGTCTGCCCGATGCGGAAGGCGCGGTCCGTCGCCTGATTCTCGACGGCGGGGTTCCACCAGCGGTCGTAGTGGAACACATGGCTCGCCGCCGTCAGGTTCAACCCGATGCCGCCGGCTTTCAGCGACAGGATGAAGACGCAGCGCTGCTCCTCGGCCGGCAGGCCGGCATCTTGAAAGTGCGCGATCATCTCGTCGCGCGCTGTTTTGGACGTGCCCCCGTGCAGGAACAGCACGGGTTCGACGAGCTCCTGCTGCAGCACTTGCTGCAGCAGCAAGCCCGTCTCGACAAATTGCGTGAAAATCAAGCATTTGTCGCCTTCCTGGCGCAGCTCCTGCACCATCTCAAGCAGCCTCTCCAGCTTGTTCGAACGGCCGCTCCACGGCGCGCCGGGGCCTTCCTTGAGCATCAGGGCAGGGTGGTTGCACACCTGCTTGAGCTTCGTCAGCGCGGCGAGGATCAAACCGCGCCGCTCCATAGGAGAGAGCGTATCCAGCCGGTCGAACATGTCCTGAATGTAATTCTCGTACAGCGAGCCCTGCTCGGCAGTCAGCGAGATGAACGTTTTGGACTCGTTCTTCTCCGGCAGATCGAGCTGGATCGCCGGGTCCTTTTTCACGCGGCGGAGCAGGAAAGGACGGATCAGCTTTTGCACCTTGCCGATCGTATCGCTGTCGCGCGTCCGCTCGATCGCGTTCACATAGCGGTGCGTGAATTCGCGGATCGTACCCAGATAGCCCGGATTCGCGAAATCGAAGATCGACCACAGCTCGGTCAGCCTGTTCTCGATCGGTGTCCCGGTCAGCGCGATGCGGTGGTAGCCGTTAAGGCGGCGAATGGCGGACGCCTGCTTCGTATAAGCGTTTTTTATATTTTGAGCCTCATCCAGACAGATGGAGTTCCAGGCTACAGAGGCCAGCTCCGCTTCATCCAAATGAGACAGCGTGTAGGAGGTCAGCACCAAATCCGTCTGACGGACGGTCTCCGCAAAGTCGGGTCCTTTCAGCCGCTGCGGCCCGTAGTGCAGGTGCACTTTCAGCGACGGCGCGAAGCGCTTCAGCTCCATCTGCCAGTTGCCCAGCACGGAGGTCGGGCAAATGAGCAGCGACGGCGCATCCGGCTGCTCGGACTCTTTGACGGACAGCAAATATGTGATCCACTGGATCGTTTTGCCGAGACCCATGTCGTCGGCGAGACATCCGCCGAGCCCAAAACGGCGCAGGAACAGGAGCCAGGAGATGCCATCCACCTGATAGTGGCGCAGCGAGCCTTGGAAGCTGGCCGGCGGCTCCGTCCGCGGAATCGCCGAAGTTTGCGTAAGCTGGTCGATCATGTGGCGCAGCTGCTCGTTCAGCTCCACTTCCATTTCGATGTAGCGCATCGCATCGGGATCGTCCTCTTCCGGCAGCAGGCCGCCGGCTTCGCCCGACAGATGCAGCTCCAGCACATCGCGGAAAGAAAGCCCCTGCTTCTTCCGCATCTGCTTCATGATCTGCTCGACCTGAGCCATAAAACGCGGGTCGAGCTGGACCCAATTGCCGCGAATCTGGATGAGCTTGCGCTTCTCTTCCAAAAGCAGCAGGAACTCCTCTTCGGTGAGTTCCAAATCGCCTATGGCCAGCTTCCAATCGAACTGCATCAGCTGGCCGAGGCCGAACATCGTTTCCCGGGCCGAGCCGACGGAAGACTTGATCTTCGCGCGCAGCCGCGGCCGCAGCTTGCGGATGCGGTCCCACCAGGCCGGGAGAAAGACGCTCGTCCCGGCCTCGACAAGCCTTGCGCTTCCTTCCGCGAGGAAGCGCCACGCCTCGTCCTCCGTCAGTTCTTGACGGAGGACGAGGCCGTCGCCGCCCGCATCCAGCCATGGCAGGATGCGCAGCCATTTGGCCGCGTCGCGCTGCACGCGGCCAATCTCCGGCTGCCACGCCTCCGGCAGTGGCAGCTCGCCCGGCACGGGCGTGCCGTCAGGCGCCACCGTGCGCAGCACCTCCGGCGCCAGCCGGTCCTGCAGCACGATGCGCAGCTGCCAGTCAGGGCCGTGCGCGAGGTCGGGCTCGGCGAGCTGCAGGCAGGTGCGCATCGGCGTCCGGTCCTGGCGCCAGCCGATCGCGACGAGCCAGTCTTCCTCGTCGAGCCAAATCTCGGCGCCGATCTCGCCGCGCCGCATAAGCGGGTAGGCGGCTTCGAGCTTGCGCAGATTGTCTTTCATGACGCCGTCCGACTCCACCCATTCCGGGATCAGCGCATGAATCCACGCCAGATTTGCCGGCGTCTCCAAAGCTTGCAGCTCCTCGGGCAGCTGGAGCTTCCAGCCGATTTCACCCGTTTTCCACTTGTCGTAATCGGGCATGAAAGCCCCTTGAGCCAGCGCTTCTTTGATTGCCGGGGCAAGCCGCATCAGATCGGAGCATTCCTGGCTCCAGATCAGCTTCAAATGCTGGGCCGTCTGCGGATTGCTGAAATATTCGAGCGCCTCAAGCGGCGGAAGTTCGATGCCTTCGCGGTGCTGCCATTCGCCGGGCTCGTAGAACGTGCCGTAGAAAGACGCCCGGTGCCAGGCGAACAACAGATGCTTCAAATCGAGCGCATCCCAGATGCCGCCGTTTTCCCGAGAGCCCCACAGAAACAGGGAGCCGCCGGGCATGAAGCTAACGTGAACCTTAAGGGCGCTGGTTTCGATCATCGAATCCATTTTCCTTTCTTCAGCTCTTCTTGAAAAGCGCGCAGCCGCGAGAATTTATCGGCCAGCCGATAAATGTAGTGCTCCCAGCGGTCTTCCTGCCCGAGCTGTTTGTAGAAGCCGTGCAGCTTTTTGAGGAGGCGGACGGCTGTTTTGTAGGAGGCGCGGTTTTTCTCCAGCACCGCCCGTTCCGCCGCTTGATGGTAGAGCGGCAGCAGCAGCTCGGCATCGTGCTCTTCGATCGCCCGCAGCTCAAGCGCATACAAGTTGAGCGGCGAGATGCGGTTGGCGAGCTGGAGGTCGATCCACTGCCGGTACCGCTTCGTATGCAGCAGGTAGGCGGTATAATAGTAATAGGAGCGGGGGAGGAGCGATTCCATGACCTGCACCCACTCGCTGTCCGAATCCAGATGCTTGGCCGTGTCCTGCCAGTATTGGCAGAAGGCGCGAAAATCGTCATGGTTCGCCGTAGCGGCGGTTGGCAGCAAATAGCGGAGCCACACCAGCGTTTTTTCCCACTGCCTCGCGTTATAGTAATAATTCAGGTAAATAAAAAAATCTCTCGTTTGCGGATGGTTCAGCCCTGCAAGCTGCCGGAAAGCGGCATCCGTTCGGTCCTGGACGATATCGAAATGGGCCCTCGCCATGATCAGCGTATCTTTTTTGCGGGGGAGCGATTCTTTTTTGCCCAGCAGCACATCCAGACGCTGCATTTCTTCCTGCAGCCACTCCGTCTGCCCGGCGAGCTGCCACCAAACCGACCGGTACACGAACAGCCAATCGATCGGACTATCTTTGCCGTGCAGGGCGAACTCGCCGAGCATTTTCAAAGTGGCCTGCCAATGCTTCGGATCTTCCCGAAAAGACTTATTCCCATCGATGCGTTCCAGCGCCTCAACGAGCCGGTCCTCGCAGTTTTTGGCGGCGATTTTGCAGCCGTTTTCATGATAATAAGACAAGTAGGAGCTTTTCGTTTCCTGATAAAACTGCTCGATCTTGCGGTTCATAAAAAGTACGATATGGAGCCGATACAGCTCCCGGACCGATATTCTCCAGTTTTCCGCGTAAGCGGGCAGCGTTTCCAGCGCCGATTCGTAAAAAGTTTCAATCGAATGCTGGTGGGAAATGGAAAATCCGTGAAACTTGCCTTCAAAAAAACGGTGCCATTCCACCGGCATCGACGCTTCCAGCGGCACGTTCGGCTTTTCCGATTTGCGTTCCGGGATCACGGCGGCGCCGCGAATCGGCTTTTTCCGGGTGTGGATCGCCTGCTTGAGCTGCTGCAGCAGCAGCTCCGGGCGGCCGTACGGCGCGTACAAGCTGAAAAAAGCCGCGGCTATGTGTTTGCAATAACCATCATAGGAGCAGCTGCATTGACTATGCGTGAAGTCTTCGAGATTGACGACCGTCTCGTAGACCTGATTTCCTTGGACCCGCGCGCGGATGCTGGTGCCGGCTAATTCAACATGGGTCACACGGTTTTTGTGATAATATTCCCAGCCTTGCTCCAGTATGACGGCGTCATAGTGGTGCTGGATCTGCTTCAATAGGTAGTTCATTCGATTTTTGGAAATCTGCAGTTTCAGCATGAGCGCTTTTTCTACCTCCGAGCGGTACATTCCTTCTTCCATAGTAACAGATTTTTTCCGAAATTGCCCATTTCCATAGTTTATGCCAAAGTATAATTTTTTATCCGTACCGCAAGGCGCCTGGTGGGAGAAGCCGCTTTTGTGCATGCCCGATTTCTCTGACGGATTCCCGGACGACTAACTCTGCAATTCCTGTCTATAATGTGATAAAGTGGTACTACGGAATGAGGGGTGGCCGCATATGGGCGGTTTGCCGATGCCGTACCGAAAGGAGAAGTCGAATGGGGATTAAATACGGCAGGGAGTATAAGGATATTGTAACCGATTTCATGCGCGGCATAGCGCTTGTGGACGGTTATTACGATTTGTTCGAGATGAGCGAGGAAGAGTGGCAGGAGCTTTCGGCGGAAGAGCGGGAGGAATGCCTGCGCACGCTGGCTGACGACATTTTTTACGGATTGGGCAGTTCGCCCGTGATGCAGGTGGGAGTCGGGACGGTTCGTTACGATTCCGCGAATCATGTGCTGAAAGTACATGACGGCGAAAAGCTCGTCTCTGTCATTTATTTGGTATAACCGAACCGGGCAGGAAAAGAGGGCCGTTCCGCGAGGAACCGGCTTTTTTGGCATATCGCGCGCTTCTCAAGGCGCTTGGCGCGGCGGGTGGACAGGCCCGCCATGCTTTTCGCACCGCGTGCAGCTCCCAATGTGCGGTGTTGCGCCTCATGACAGCGGTTGGTCGACCACATGCTTCCAGCCCGCAAAAACCTGCGAAAGTGCAGGGATTTTTGGGGGGAATGGTCGCCCGAAGTCGGGGGTTTAACCGCAGCTATGCGTCGTCGTCGCAGAACGCTTTTAGGGACATATTTGTTTGCCGTACGCATGTTGATTTTGTCCCACATTCGCCCGGCCGCCCGTCGAGGAACAATTGTACTGAAGCAAATTGACAGAGTATGGTATCATGGAAGAATGGATTAAACTTTGTTAAGGAGTATGGAAACCATGCTTTCTGAAGCCAGAAAAGTGTTGCAGCAGGTTTACGGTTACCCGGAATTTCGCGAAGGCCAAAAAAATATTATCGCCAATCTTCTGGAGGGCAAGGATACGCTCGGCATCATGCCTACGGGAGGCGGCAAATCCATATGCTATCAAGTTCCGGCACTGCTCATGGATGGCGTGACGCTAGTCATTTCGCCGCTTATTTCGCTGATGAAGGATCAGGTGGATGCGCTGAACAGTTTGGGCATACCTGCCACGTTCATCAACAGCACGCTGGAAGCGAGGGAAGTGCAGCAGCGTATCCAAGGGGCGATGCAGGGCAAATATAAGCTGCTGTACATAGCGCCCGAGCGCCTGGAGTCGGAGCGGTTCCGCGCCAGGATGGCCGCGTTGAACCTGCCCTTTGTCGCCATCGACGAGGCGCACTGTGTGTCGCAGTGGGGGCACGATTTTCGCCCGAGCTATGTGGCGATTGCACCGTTTATCCGCGAGCTGCCGAACCGCCCGATCGTGGCCGCTTTTACGGCGACCGCTACGGCTGAAGTGACGGAGGACATCGCGCGGCTGCTGGAGCTGGAAGATGCGGGCATTTATATCAACGGCTTCAGCCGGGACAATCTGGAGCTGACGATTTTGCGCGGTGAGAACAAGCGGGATTACATTTTGAACTATGTCAAAGAGCATACGCATCAGCCGGGCATTATTTATGCCGCCACGCGCAAGGAAGTGGAGGATCTTCACGAGCTGCTGCGCAAAAAAGGGTTCGCCGTCGGCCGGTATCACGCCGGGTTGTCGGACGAGGAGCGCTCCCATATGCAGGAGTCGTTCATTTACGACGATATTCGCGTGATGATTGCGACGAACGCTTTTGGCATGGGCATCGATAAATCCAACGTGCGGTACGTCATTCACTACAATATGCCGAAAAATATGGAGGCGTATTACCAGGAAGCGGGCCGCGCCGGGCGCGACGGAGAGCCGAGCGAATGCATTCTGCTGTTCAGCGCGCAGGACATTATGACGCAGAAGTTCCTGATCGAGCAAAATCAGCTGTCGCCTGAACGCAAAGCGAACGAGTACAAAAAGCTGCAGATCATGATCGACTACTGCTACTCGCCCCGCTGCCTGCGCAATTATATTTTGCATTATTTTGACGAAAAAAATGTCAAAGACACATGCGGGAACTGCAGCTCCTGCAAGGATGACCGGGATACCGTGGACATTACCGTCGAAGCGCAAAAAATCTTTTCCTGCATCCGGCGCATGCAAGAGCGGTTCGGGATTTCGATGGTCGCCTCCGTGCTCAAGGGCTCGAAAGCCAAAAAAATTCTCGACTACCGCTTCGACCGCCTGCAAACATACGGTATAATGCGTGACTTGCCGGAAAAGGAAATTTCCGACCTGATCAACGTGCTGATCTCCGAAGGCTACTTGCAGCTGTCCGAAGGCCAGTATCCGGTCGTGAAGCTGCTGCAGCCAGCAGCGGAGGTTTTGCAAGGCAAGCTGCAGGTGTACCAAAAAGTGCGCAAACAGCAGATCAAAGCCGCTGCCGTCGACAACACCTTGTTCGAGCAGCTTCGCCTGCTGCGCCGGGAAATTGCCCAGCGGGAGAAAGTGCCGCCGTACATTATTTTCTCCGACAGCACGCTGCGCGAGATGAGCGAGATATGTCCGACGACGGAAGCCGGCATGCTGCGGATCAAAGGTGTCGGCGAGGTGAAGTTCCGCAACTACGGCTTGCCGTTTTTGGAGCTGCTGCGCACCTATGCAGGCGAGAGCGCGGCCGATATGGCCGTGTACGATTACGAGTAGGGAGGCGTTCGGATGTCCGTAAAGCTGTCCGTGGAGGAGGTTACCAACCGTCTTGCGGGCTTGACCGGCTGGACGCTTGATGATCGGAAGTGGATCGTGAGAAAATATCGTTTTGCCGAATTTCTTGAAGGAATCGGATTCGTGAACGAAGTCGCCCGCATTGCGGAAGCCTGCAACCACCATCCCCTGATCGCCATCGATTATAAAACGGTCACGCTCCGCCTGACCACCTGGCATGCGGGTGGCTTGACCGAGCTGGACTTTAGCACGGCCCGGCAGTTCGAGCTTGCTTATGGCGGCGTGCATTCCGGCTAGGAGTCTGGCGGGCGGAGTGCATAGAATCTTCATCGGACAGACTCCTAGCTTGCAGGTTGCATGCGGTTTGCATGCGGCTTAGAGCCGGGTCCGGGTGCTCACTCGTGCTTTTGATAGACCATGCAGTGAAATGCGTCCGGTCCTGACGGCGTCATTTTTTCATACGTATCCGTAACGGCAAAACCGGCCTTTTCGTAGGCGCGGATCGCCCTTTCGTTATCGGTCAGCACTTCCAGATCGATTTCCTGCGCGGGCGATCTTCTCTGCGCTTCCTGCACGATCAGCTTCATGAATGCGGCTCCGAGACCTTGCCCGCACAAGTCCGGCCTTAGTCCGAGCCCCAGCCGGGTAACGCCTGCAAGCGGGAAAAATTGCGCGAATCCGCACAGCCGCCCATCGGCATCGACAATGCCGCAGTATTGCTCCGCCCTGATCGCCGGATCGGCGAACTCCTTGCCGTCAGCGAGCATTTCCTGCCATGAAGGCCAATTGCATATATCCCAGGGGGGCTCGTACGCCCAGCAGCACAATTGTTTGCCTTGTTCTTCGGTGAGTGGAATTATGCGCCAGTTTAAGACTGGATTCATGGGGCTATCATCCTTTTTGATAGAATAGGGTCCGGCCTGTGCTTTGCTTGCGGTTTACTTGCAATTTGCCGAGTCTTCATTCGTTAATGGTAGCTTTTCTCGGCAAGTTTGGCTACAAAATTCGTATATACTGCCGCTGTTTTGTAAGTTTCCAGAAAATTCTCAATTCATTGTGAACGCTATTATCGTACAATAGAGTTATAGATTTGCTGCACACGAACCCAGTATCCAATGAAAAACGCGAAGGAGGTTCCACCATGTCCCAAACTACCATTCGAGAAGCAACCGTGCAGGATATTACTCAGCTCCGTGAGCTTATGCTTGCTTATATCGTCGGCTTTTACGAGTATCGGCCGCCGGAAGACGAGAAGTTGAACGCATTGATCCATACATTGCTGGAACAAAAAGACGGCATCCAGTTCGTGGCCGAAACCGATGACGGCACATTGGTCGGTTTTGCTACGTTGTACTTCACATTCAGCACACTGCGGGCAGCCAAAATCGCCGTCATGAACGATTTGTTCGTTGTTGAGGCGGAACGGGGACAAGGCGCGGCACAGAAGCTTTTTGCCGCTTCCAAAGGTTATGCCGCAAGGAACGGCTACGCCAGACTTTCATGGACAACGGCCAAAGATAATTCCCGTGCGCAGCGGTTTTACGATAAAATGGGAGGAGAGCTGGGCAACTGGCTGAGCTACTCCATCAATCCGACCATGGGGATTGGCGATTAATCAAGTCTATTTTACGAAGGTGGTGCCCTTATTTTGGAAAATATCGTAAGCCAATCATGGCTGCTCGGCCAATTGGGAGACGCGAACATCGTGATCGCGGACTGCCGGTTTGCGCTGGGACAACCGGAATCGGGCAGAACAAGCTACCAGCTTGACCACATACCCGGAGCCGTCTATGTAGATTTGGAAAAAGATCTCTCGGGCTCTCTTATGGCCCACGGAGGCCGGCATCCGCTGCCTGATCTCGGCGCTTTTTCGATTCTCGTCGGCAATCTGGGCATCGACGGAACCAAAACCATAGTCGCCTATGACGATCAAGGCGGCGCAATGGCTTCCCGGCTGTGGTGGATGCTGAGATTCCTCGGTCATTCCGAAGTTTATGTGCTCGACCAAGGGTATACCGCATGGAAAACAGCCGGCTACCCGGTCACCGCCGAAGAACCTGCCGTATATCCGCGCACGTTCTCGCCGAAGGTGAACCGCGCCATGCTCGCCAGCATGGACGAGGTGAAGGACAAGCTGGGCCGCGAAGGCACCGTGCTTGTGGATTCCCGCGAGCCGCGGCGCTACCTCGGCCTGGAAGAGCCGATCGATACCGCCGCCGGGCATATCCCTGGCGCGCGCAATTACTTCTGGAAAGGCGTGCTGAGTGAAAGCGGCGCGTGGAAGTCCGCGGAAGAGCAGCAGCGGCATTTTGCCGGGCTGAAGGACGCGGAAGAGATCATCGTGTACTGCGGATCGGGCGTAACCGCATGCCCGAACGTGCTTGCGCTGAAAGAAGCGGGCTTCGCGAATGTGAAGCTGTATTCCGGCAGCTGGAGCGATTGGATCAGTTGGGAAGACAACCCGATTGCAACAGGGGAAGAGTAAGAGTCGAGAGGCATCAGAAAAAACGACAAGGAGCCCGCAAGGGCTCCTTGTCTCGTTTGAGATCGACTTTTTTAAGGCGTCGCGCAGTTGAATTTCGCCCGTTGTTTCCCTGCCGGAATCACCGCCTGATGTTCAGGCCGAGGAAGGCGATCGAGTAGCCGACCGCGGACTGGGGCATCGAGTGACCGGCGCCCTGCACGCTGATTGCCTCAACCGGTGGTTGGGTGGAGGTGCTGCCGTAGCGTGTGCGGGTCCAGCCCGACTGCGGGCTATCGGTGTTGACCGGGGTGGCGGAGACGCCGCGCAGATTGGTCCACTGCTTGATTTCTTCTTTGAAGTTGTTGTAGTTAAGTATATTGTCGGCAGTACCGTGCCAGAGCTGGATGCGCGGGTAGCTTCCTGTGTAGCCGGGGAACATCGCGCGGGCGGCGGCTCCCCACTGTTGGGCGGTCTTGGAAATCTGGCCGTTCGCGCACTGACTGTTCCAGAAGTTGGTGGCGCTGCCGGTGGCGAAGCAGGTGGCGGGCACGCCCATGAACACCGTTCCGGCAGCGAAGACGTCCGGGTACTCGGCGAGCAGTACGTTGGTCATCATCGCACCGGAGGATGCGCCGGTCACGTAGACACGGCTGGAGTCGATGTTATAATTCGCCTTGGTCCACGATACCATCGACATGATGCCGACAGGATCGCTGCCGCCGCCGCGAGTAAGCGCTTTCGGACTCCACACGTCGAAGCAGCTGCTGAATTCGGTGTGCGTGGATTCGGGGAAAACGATGATGTAGCCGTACTGCTCAGCGGCTGTGACGAAGTCGCGAGCATAGCCGTTGTAGAAAGCAGAAGCCGAACCCGAACAGAAGTGTACGGCCACCAGCAATGCGGGATTCGGGGCCAGGTTGCGCGGCACGTAGACGTACATTTTCAGGCCGCTCGGGTTGTTGCCGAACGACGTGATCTGTGATAGCGTCCCCGGCGTTACACCTGCCGGCGGCGCGAGAGCCGCCGCAGGGGCTGTCTGCGCCGTCGCTGGGGGCACCAGCAAACCAGCCAGCAGCAGCAGCGCGCTGAACATTTTTACAAAAGTTGACTTTAGTAGCATCATAATACCTCCTTAGAATTTTAAAATAAATGATACTGCTCCGTTTCCGTTGAGTTGTGAGCCTCCTTTCTCCTTTGAATGTAAGCGTATGCAAACCATATTATAACATTTAAACAAAAAATATGTTGTCCGAAAATAAATATTTCCCATAAATTGTCATCAAGTTCCGTTTCGATTTTTGAATAAGGGCTGCTGACCGGGCGCCAGTTCTAAAGCATGGGAGAAATGTGCATTCTTGTTTCCTCCTGGATCAGCGTGTTATGCTTGTTTCACTGAAAGTCGATCGTTTGGAGGAGGAACCTTGATGTCGAACATAATTACCCCATACCAGGAAAGTGATCACGATATATTAGTCGATATTTGGTACCGGGCCGTATGTCGTACCCATACTTTTTTGACGGATTCGGACATCCAATTTTACCGCAGTATAGTTCAAAACGGGGCCTTAAGAGAAGTTGAGATCTGGGTAAGAAGAAACGAAAATAAAGAACCGGCAGGGTTTATCGGACTTGTCGGAACTAAGATCGAGATGCTGTTCGTAGATCCAGAACACCACGGAATGGGAATAGGCAGCCGTTTAATCGAACATGCCCAAAAATTTAAAGGAAGTACTCTCCAAGTTGATGTCAATGAGCAAAACGACGGAGCGTGTGCCTTCTACAAACGGGTTGGATTCGTACAGATCGGCCGGTCGGAATTGGATGGTTCGGGCAAGCCATTTCCATTGCTTCACCTTGAATACAGATCAGTATAGACAGTTAAGAGGATGAGTATGGATATTGTGATTCGGAATTTCGCGGTTGGAGATGAAAATGTCTGGAAGCATATAGACGACAGTTTTACTGTTGATTCTACCCTCGTCCTGTCCTTGACGGATCGAGAGTTCGGATTCACGGTGAAACCAATTCCCGGCTATACAAAAAGTTATTCGGAAGAACGGTTTCAGGAAGCAGAAGATGAGGATTATTCAGACTATATCGATAGCCCGGATCGAATAGTGTACTTGGCCTGGGCCGGGAATCAAGCAGTAGGCCGTATCGTATTGAAACGGAACTGGAACAAATATGCTCTTGTAGAAGACATAGCGGTAGACAAAAATTATAGAGGGCATGGAGTAGGCCGTAAACTGATCGAGCAGGCCAAGCGGTGGGCGAAAAACGGCGGAATGCCCGGAATCATGTTGGAGACGCAAAGCAACAACGTGAATGCGTGCAAATTTTATAAAAGTTGTGGTTTTGTAATAGGCGGGCTTGATCTTAACTTGTATCAGGGTATTGATAAACACAATGATGAGATTGCGTTATTCTGGTATTTGATTTTTGAATAAACTTCATGCACGCCGGAGCGAAAAGCAAGACCTACCGGCCGAAGCCGGTAAGGCGCGAAGCGGTGGCGCATAATAAACGAAGGATTTGGTGAATGTAGTATCACAAATCAGAAAGCAGAAGAAGTATCCCATGGTAACACAAATATTCAAGATCAGGTACAGCGTGGTTAACCTCGACTAGCTGCATGGCCTCAAGTTGTTTTTGCGACAGATGAGATATCGGATACAGCCCAAGAATATACACCGAAAACGCCGAAACGAAAATGGCCTTGTTTTCAGGGGGCGCCTCGGGAAAATATTTATCCAAACTTGCAGCAATAGTGTCCAGAATATAGCTAACCTTTTTGAATTCTGCAAGCTTTTCAACACTGCTGTTGATTTCGAGAACGGAAAAGAGTATGGAAAGCAGCTTCAACATCTTATCGTGCGATAACAAAGTCTTCGTCAGAAAAGTGCTATACTGTTCTTTTGTCATCCTGGCTGTAGTATTCATTACTTCCAGCATCCTGGCCTGCCATCGTAGCAATTCCCGGGCCAGAAGGTCCAGCAATACCTCGTCTTTAGTTTTGTAATAGTTATAAATCGACGGGCGTGTAAAAGAGGTCAGTTCGGAAATTGCCTTAAAGGTTACGCCCTCATATCCGCTTTGACAGAATAATGTGTCGCAGGCATTGATGATTTCTTCCTGTCTGCTGGTTATTTGATCCGGTGTTCTTGCCCTTATAAAATCCATTGTATCGATCTCCTCTTGAGTTATGATAACACATTGTCAATTCATTATTCCACCATAGTTGACATCGTGTAACTTATCCTGTAATCTGATTATTGACGATTCGTCAGTTAATTTCAGAGGGAGGAATTACTATGGAAAAGAAAACAGTTGTTATAACAGGAGCTTCATCTGGTATTGGAAAGGTAACAGCTAAATATTTTGCAGAAAATGGATGGAATATAGCTGCCACTATGAGATCGCCAGAAAGCGAAAATGAATTAACTCAAATTGAAAATGTCAAAATTTACCCCCTTGATGTTACAAAACAAGAAACAATTAATAAAGCATATGAAGATATTTTAAAAGAATTCGGAACGATAGATGCCCTGGTCAATAATGCAGGATATGCTTTATTTGGACCGATTGAAATCTCTACGGATGAGCAAATTCGCAGAGAGTTTGACGTAAATGTATTTGGTTTAATTAATACTACCAGAACATTTTTAAAGCATTTTAGAGAGAATAAAAAAGGTATAATTGTGAATATAGGATCTATGGCGGGTAAAACAACACTTCCATTAATATCAACTTATAATTCTACTAAATTCGCAGTTGAAGGTTTAACAGAATCGTTAAGCTATGAATTAAGTAATTTTGGGATTAAAGTGAAATTGGTAGAACCCGGTTCAATGACAACAGATTTTGCCGGTAGATCTATGGATCATGCAAAATCAGAAACAATAACTGATTATAATGCATATGTTAGCAATTTCTTTAATTTAGCTTCAAGTGAAAATCAGCAAATATCCAGTCCTCCCGAACTTGTAGCTGAAGTAATTTATGAAGCAGTTACCGATGGAACAGATAAACTGAGATACATTGCCGGTGAAGATGCAAAACAAATTATAGCTTTAAGAGAAACTCAAGGCGATGAAGCTTATGTGCAAATGATAAAAGAAAGATTTGCCCTAAAATAGACCAGGGAATTTAGCCAAAGCCGATCGAAGAGCCGGATGGAGAACACGAATTTGACGGAGATAAACGGACTCGTAGATACGGGAGGAGGAGAGCAGACAGGTGAACGATTGGAATCGATCAAATCGAGCCAAGAACGGAAAATTCCAGAACGAAATCCCGGCGATTGTGAAATTTGGGGCAGGAGACCTTGTGTCCATGCTCCTTGAATTTCTATCTCCAAAAACCCAGAGAAGGCCGAAGCAGCCGCTTCCTATTATCTCTCTTCAGCATGACACGCTAAAGGACGGAAAGGACAAGGTCGTCTGGTTTGGACATTCGGCGTCAATGCTTCAGCTAGGTGGCAAGACGATCCTAATCGACCCGATGCTGGGCAAGAACCCGTCGCCGATTCCTTTTTCCCGTAATCGCAGATATAGCGTTAATCTGCCAATCACGATTGAGGAGCTTCCTCCGATCGATATCGTTGTTCTGTCTCACGATCACTACGATCATCTGGATTCTTCCTCCATTCGCAAGCTTATTCCGAAGGCGGGTACTTTCCTCGTTCCGCTCGGAGTCGGCAAGCGAATCCGGAAACGAGGAGCGTCACCAGATGCCGTCATCGAGCTGGACTGGGGGGAAGAACAGATCGTTCAGGGCATTCGCTTCGCTTGCACGCCGGCGAGACATTTCTCGGGAAGAGGGCTGTTCGATCGGGATTCCACCCTATGGTGCTCGTGGGTAATCAAGACGGAGGAGAGAAGTCTCTTCTACAGCGGGGACGGGGGCTACGGTCCTCACTTTGAGCGAATAGGCCGTCAGCACGGACCGTTCGAACTGGCCATTATGGAATGCGGGCAATATGACAAGCGCTGGAGCGGCGTGCATATGCTACCGGAGGAGACGGTGCAAGCGCATCGGGACGTTCAGGGAGGGGTTCTGCTGCCCGTACATTGGGGAGGGTTCACTTTGGCGCTGCATGACTGGAACGATCCCGCAAGAAGGGTATCGGCCGCGGCCGAAGAGCAGAGCATTCCTTACCGGATTCCTAGAATCGGCGAACCGGTCTATCTGGATCAGGTTCCGCTATCGCCGCAGCGGGATTTCTGGTGGCAGGACCTGGAAGGAAGACCGACGAACGCATTCACAAGCGGGAGACAGGCGAGCTCGCAGCCCATATAACGAACAAGGCAGTCCGTCCGATCTTCTTAGACCGCCTGGGCTGCCTTGCTACTTTTTATCAGGAAGGGATTTTTCGATGGAAACATACGTTCCCTATGTGTTATAATCTAAAAACATCAGCCGATAGCGTAAAGGAGCGAGGGATTCGTTGAATCAAACCAATGAATTGCAAGTAAAGATTAAGCCCTGGGCAGATACCGACCTTGCATTGCTGTATCGTATGAATGCACCGGAGATGCTCGAGCACTTAGGAGGTCCGGAGACAGAGGAGCAGGTCCTGAACCGCCACAAACGATACGTTGAGATCGAAGGGAAAGGTACAGGGCGTATGTACAGTATAGTTCTGCTCCCGGAGCTCGAAGCGGTGGGCAACATCGGGTACTGGGAGCGTGTCTGGCAAGAGGAGACTATATACGAGGTAGGTTGGGGCGTCTTGCCGCCGTTCCAAGGAAAAGGAATTGCGGCTAGAGCGGCCGAAGCCGCTATTGCCAGCGCTAGCGCAGAGAAGAAAAGAAGGTATATGCATGCATTTCCGTCCATCGACAATCCGGCATCAAACGCCATTTGCAGGAAACTAGGCTTTATATTGGCCGCCGAGTGCAGCTTCGAATATCCACCGGGGAATTTTATGCGGTGCAACGATTGGAGACTGGATCTTAGTACGATAATTTGAGTCGGGACGATTTATAATCGTTTTAGAGATGCGAACAACCTGGGGAATCCATTTTTTCGAATACCCGCTCATACACGTCCAAAAGTAATCCAGCAAGGCCACGTCAAACGCCGCTGCCCGGCCGGGGGATGTGCCAAGATAGGAAGCAGTACCACCCAAGCTGGCTAATACTGGTTGAGCGGCCTTATAGACGAGCTCCGGTCCATTGTACAAAATGACTGCCGCCGGTGTTCCGATGGTTGGGGTGGGGGACAAAATCGCTCCATCGATATAATCGATTTCTTGCTCGGCAGCCCATGCAAACATTTTGCGGGACCGCACCGGAGAGCCGGCAGTAAGGTTCACGAGCGTTCGCCCTCTTAGGGCGCCCCTTGCGGGCTCGAGGATCGCTTGCACGACGTTGTAGTCTAACACGCAGATGATGACCAGCGGGCTTGTCGCGACAGCTTCAGCGACAGTATTCGCGGGGACGGCGCCCTGCTTAACGAGAGCATCTGCCTTACCGACCGAGCGGTTCCATATTGTCGTTGGGTGACCGCTCTTCAGCAGCGCACCAGCCAGCGCCTGCCCCATCGGACCGAGTCCGATAACCGTCACAGGCGTACGATCCTTATTTTCCATGACAGCATCTGCCGCAACCGATCCTTCATGCTTATTGAGATCTTTTACACTGTCCAAAAGAAATGCCTCCCTTCATTTGTGTTCGACTCTATTCTAAAGGGTTGACATTAGTGTAAAAGTCAATAGTCGGAAATCGTCAATCGGCAAACTGGACATTGCCGGGGACGATGTAAGCTCCCGATGTTCCGTTTTCGGCTAGCCCGGGTATCGTATCCGTCACCGTTCTGCCCTTGATGTCCGTAATGCGAACCTGCAGAGGCTTGGTGCCTAACTGCGTGCCGACGAAATGGTTATAGTCCATTTTCTCCAAATTGATCCAGCTGCCGCCTTTCAAATATTCCAGCTTCATAACAGGGTACTTGTGGTTTCGCACCTGAATGGCGGCCCACCACTGGCTGCTGCCTTCCTTGATTCGATAGGAAAAATTTTCCTGAATCGGGGCTTTGACGACTTTCCACTTGATATTGATTTTGCCGTCGGGGATATTGCCGATCTTGGCGAACGCATTCGGGGAAAGATCAAGAGCACCCGGAGCGCCTTCGGGATATAAATCGGTCACGTAAACGGTCGTTTTCCCTTTCGGGCCTTCAACTTCCAGGTAGGCTCCCGCGAGAGCCACTTTGACGCCGCCATAATTCATGTCGGTCGGATTCAAAGCCGTAATCTCCATCGTTGGCGGGATCGGATCGAGCAGCACGGCACCTCCCGAGTAGCCCGAGCCCGTATAAGTGGCGTAGCCGGTATGCAGATCGTTCCAGGCGGCAAAAGCCGAAAGCGTCGGAACAATCATCAGCGCACCCAAAATAAGAGAGCTCAAGCCTAGTTTTTTTGCCCATTTGCTGCTTTTCATCATTAAATTCCTCCATTCGGTTCGTATTGTGAAAGCGCTCTAAAAACTATTTGTTCAATTTCGCCTTTTCAGGCAGTGCATGCCTCCTTTCACGAATAAAATGGTAAAACATAGGTTTTCTAGTAAATTTATTATTATTTCATCTATCATCTCAGTAATTCTCTGAAAAATCAATAGAATTGTAAAATTTTTCAGATAATTTGTCGAACATAAAAAGCCAGCGCTCCCGCTGCCGAGCGAGAGGCGATGGCTTCTTGTAGCGGCCGCTTTTAAGTCAAAATGTGGCCGCCTTCCACGTGAAGAACGGTTCCGGTCACGAAGCTGTTGCCGAGCAGGTACAGCACGCTTCGCGCGACGTCTTCAGCTTTGCCTACTCGTTTCACGGGGAGCTTGTTTCCTACCGCGGCGTAGAACTGATTGCGGGCTTCTTCCGGCATTTTGCTGCGTGACGGCGTATCGATGATGCCGGGTGAAACGACGTTCACCCTGATTGGCGCAAGCTCCAGGGCCAAGGTTTGGCCCAGATTCGAGACGGCCGCATTGACTGCGCCCAGGGCCGCCGAACCGATCATGGATTTGTAGGCCACAACTCCCGAGAACAAGGTGATGGAGCCGTTAGGCAAAACTTTCGGAGCGCCGTATTTAGCGGCATAAAATTGGCCCCAAAATTTGTTTTCAAACAACTGCCGCGCTTTTGCGGTATCCGTTTCGAGGAACGCTCCGCCGGATGTTTCCGCCGCGGTCACCACAAGATGGTCGAACTCGCCGACGGTTTCGAAGAAGGACTGTACTTGCCCTTCTTGCGTCGTATCCAGCGCATAAGTCTCAGCTTTGGTTCCCAGCTGTTCTTTTGCTTGCAGCAGCTTGTCTTTGGAGCGGCTGGCAATAATCACTTCTGCTCCGAGTGCCGCCGCTTGTCTGGCTGTTTCGAAACCAATCCCCGAACTTCCGCCGATAATGACAACTTTCTGATTGCGCAACATCGCTCATCCTCCTGACTTTGCTTAAAACTTCAACACTTCATTGAGATGCAAGCGAAGCTTTTCAAGGCGTCATGCCAAGGAAGGCTTGCACCATTTTGTCCGTCAAGGCTTTGGTGCAGCGTTCCTACTCCTTCCTGCATATTCCGAGTTGCCGCGATTGGCCTCAATGGTAGTATATATACAGTAAATTCATTTAGGGAAGTAGTGATATTTAATTCATATAATTTCCGAAAATATAGTATTGTGATATGATGGGCTTAATTAGCCCAAAAAAATTCGGGGGGAAGCTTCGATGAGCGATATGGAACCGGTCGAATTGACCAAAGGAACCCCTGGCGAACTTTGTCCCATTGCCAAGGCGTTGGATGTGATTGGGAGCAAATGGACCTTTCTAATCATTCGGGACCTGTTAATCGAAGGGACGATGCGATTCAGCGACCTGCAGAAATCGATGGACGGAATTAGTCCCAAAACGCTTTCGCTCCGTCTTAGAGAACTGGAGGACAACGGGATATTGAGCAGGAAAGTATACCCGGAAGTTCCCCCGCGTGTGGAATATACGTTAACGGACAAAGGAAGACGTTTGGAAGGGATTTTTATCGAATTGAAGCGATTCGGGTTAGGCTTATAGAGGGATGGCAAAAAACCGCCCAACAATCAGGCGGCTAAATCCGGCATGTTAGTCAATCGTGCTTCGAAAATCTCAATCATACCAGTTATTTTGATCGATGGGTTTTAGCTCAACCGCGGGGCGGTAGCTTGCGCGAATCCGGCTGCATGCGGCGAGCAGCTTATCCTTGAGTGCAAGGGCCCACTCCGGCGAGTTGGCGGTATCCATATCCTCGACGCTGCGGAGAAGCCGGGCGAATGTGTAAAGATCCGCAAACTTCCGGAAAATAGGGATGAAGGTCAAACAGTTCTCGTCCAAAGGTTTTATCGAGGCATATCCTGCAAGAAATTGCCGGGTCTTTCGCTCAGATTCCTCTTCGCCCAGTTCAGCGAAATCGGAAAGGGCGCAGGTGATATCCATCATATACCAATGTATCATCGCATCGTCGAAATCAATGACGCAATACCGCTCTTCCGCAGCGACGTAAAAAACATTGTCGGTTTCGAAATCGTAGTGGATCAGCCCTGTATGTCCCTTGCCGGCAGGCAGCTCTGAGAGCAGGTTTTTCAGTCGCTCAAGTTCTTGCCGAAGCCCTGACTCCCGGGGATAGCGCTGTAGTACCGATGATATGAACGCCAGCGCATCCAGCCAGCTTTTTCGCGATGTCTCTCCGGGGGCATACGTTTCGGATAATTGGTGAAGCGAGGCGAGGGATCGGCCCCATTGTTCCAAATGAAGATCCGACATCTGATCAAGCGGGAGATACTGTCCTGCGGCCCGTTCGAAAACAACGCCGTAATAAATCCCGTTTTCGGTCGAAATCGTTTCGATCCAATTGCCGTTCCTGGAGCGAACGGGAGCTGCGACGGCATAACCTTTGTCCAGTAAGTACCGGATAAAATCAAGTTCAGCCTGAATATTCCCCGGCGAGTTATCCTCTTCATGAATGAACCGGAGGAAGTGCCGCGAAGCGTTCATGTCAAAAGTGTAAACGAAATTGCTGCTAGCTCTCCAAAATTTCAATGTACTCTCATCATGATCCCAACGCCGGATCAGTTCTTTGGCAGGAGAGTCATTTTCCAATCCTTGAACCATGTTTCTTAAAAGCATCATACCCGCTAGCCTCCCATTGCCTGATGAGAGGTGTCTATTTAGATGATAATGAACGACCTCTCGCAGGCTTTATCGTATTTTTATTCGTATTCAAACACCATCACTCCTTATAAATCGTAGTAGGAAGCGTATTCCCCAAGTTATATTGTCAGGCCAAGTATTCCGGTACTCAAGGTGCATTTTATATAAAATTGATTATTCCGGGGAGGCTCCTTTTCGGGATTGAATTTCAGCGGCTGACGATCGATTTGGAGCAGCTATGAGATTTATTTTAAAGGAACTTGTTCCTATAAGCGGGAAATTAACATACTATGAAGTTAAACTTTACCAAAGTATAGTATAATCTTTAGGGGGAGTGATACGTTCAGCCACATTGGAACTACAACATGAGTAAAATATGCTCTATAATCATGATTGCGTATGGGTGCAAGCACTGTTGTGTTAGTCTGGCATAAATGAAAAGGGAGCCCCGAAAGGCTCCCTTTATATTTTACTGTAGTGGTTTCAGCGGTGTTGCTTATACATCTTTTGACAGGTACAACCTTGACCTGTACTTTACTTATTAGCCATATTCTAGCAAATGCATCTCTGTTTCTTGAACTGCAATAAAATAGGGGTTCGCACAATTATCGTTGTTCGA